>CAZNGB010000039.1:0-15322 GCA_964572465.1 uncultured Hyphomicrobiaceae bacterium | reverse complement strand
ACCTCGCCCGGCGCGCCCATCATCAGATCCTCGGCCTGCTGGTTGAGCGGGAACATCGTCACTTCGCGAATGTTCGGCTCGTCGCAAAGCAGCATCACCATGCGGTCGAGGCCCGGCGCGATGCCGCCGTGAGGCGGTGCCCCGTATTGCAGCGCGCGGACCATGCCGCCGAACTTCTCCTCCACCACCTCCGGGCCGTAGCCCGCGATGCCAAACGCCTTGTACATGATCTCGGGGATGTGGTTCCGGATCGCCCCGGAGGACAGCTCGACGCCGTTGCACACCACGTCATATTGCCAGGCGAGCACGTCCAGCGGGTCGGTCTCGCCGCGCTCGATGGCCTCAAGCACCTCTATCCCCCCCTGGGGCATGGAGAACGGGTTGTGCGAGAACTCCACCTTCTTCGCGTCCTCGTCCCATTCATACATCGGGAAGTCGACCACCCAGCAGAACGCATACTGCTCGGCATCGATCAACTCTAGCTCTTCGGCGACCCTGGTGCGTGCGCGCCCGGCGAAGTCGGCGAAATGGTTGGGCACGCCCGCGGTGAAGAAAACCGCATCACCATCGGCAAGGCCCAACTCATCGCGCAGCGCGACGGTGCGCTCCGGCCCGATGTTCTTTGCGACTGGTCCGGCGCCTTCGCCCTCGCGGAAGAAGATATAGCCCAGCCCCGGCTGGCCCTCGCCCTGCGCCCAGGCGTTCATCCGGTCGCAAAACGCGCGGGAGCCGCCGCCTTTGGCCGGGATCGCCCAGACCTCGGCGTTGTCATACCAGTCGCGCTTGCCGGTGTGCTTGTCCAGCAGGCCGGCGAAAACTTTAAAGCCCGAGCCGCGGAAATGCGCGCTGACATCAGACATCTCGATGGGGTTGCGCAGGTCCGGCTTGTCGGTGCCGAAGCGGCGCATGGCGTCCCAATATTTCAGGCGCGGGAATTTTTCCGTGACCGGCCGGCCCTCGCCAAACTCGATGAACAGGTCGCGCAGTACCGGCTCGACCGCGCTGAACACGTCTTCCTGCTCCACGAAGCTCATCTCGATATCGAGCTGGTAGAACTCGCCCGGCGAGCGGTCGGCGCGCGCATCCTCGTCGCGGAAGCACGGCGCTATCTGGAAATAGCGGTCGAATCCCGCCATCATCACGAGTTGCTTGAACTGTTGCGGGGCCTGCGGCAGCGCGTAAAACTTGCCCGGATGCAGCCGCGAAGGCACGAGGAAGTCGCGCGCGCCCTCAGGCGAGGAGGCGGTCAAAATCGGCGTCTGAAACTCGAAAAAGCCGTCCTCGGTCATGCGCCGGCGCAACCAGGCGACGATCTCGACGCGCTTCATGATATTGCGGTGGAGCGTCTCGCGGCGCAGGTCGAGGAAGCGGTAGCGCAGGCGGGTGTCTTCCGGGTAGTCCGGCTCGCCGAACACCGGCAGCGGCAACTCCTTCGCCTCGGACAACACATCGAGCGCTGCGATACGGATTTCGACCTCGCCCGTCGGCAGGTCAGGGTTCACCGTGTCATCGCTGCGCGCAACCACCTCCCCATCGACGCGCACGACCCATTCCGCGCGTACAGCATCGGCCAGGTTGAAATACGCGTTCTCCGGCTCGATCACGCATTGGGTCAGGCCGTAATGATCTCGCAGGTCGATGAACAACAACCCGCCGTGATCGCGCACGCGGTGTACCCAGCCCGAAAGCCGCGCCTGCGCGCCAACATCGCCCTTACGTAGCTCACCGCAGTTGTGCGTGCGGTAGGTGTGCGGCGCGACGCCGTCGCGCAGATCGGGAATGTGCGTGCGCTTGGATTTCTTGGCCGGATTGGCTTTGGCCTGCTTGTTGGACTTTGCCGTCTTTGATGTTTTGGCCGCCGTCGATTTCGCTTTCGCCTGAGCCATCTGTTCAGTGATCCTTCGCTTAGCGTTTCAAGCCGCGAAAAGCACATGCGCAAGGTGCTTTGTCAAGCGGGTGCGAGGGGCGTCGCAGGGCTTCGCAGGTGGATTTTCCGATGCGGGTTTTTTGCCATGCCCTCAGCGCATGGCGACTCAGCCCGTGGCCTGCTATACATGAGTGATATGGAGACAAAAGCCCCAACCATCATTACCAGTCACGGCGCTCTCGCCGATGTATGTACCGAACTGGCCAAGGCCGATTACATCACGGTCGATACCGAGTTCATGCGCGAATCGACCTACTGGCCAAAGCTGTGCTTGGTTCAGGTTGCCAGCCGCGAGGTTGACGCGTTGATCGACCCGCTGGCGGTCGGCGACCTCGACGCGCAGAAGGCATTTCTGGCGCCGTTTTTCGCGCTGATGGCCGATGAAAGCGTGCTGAAGGTGTTTCATTCCGGCCGGCAGGACATCGAGATCATCCACCATCTCGCCGGACTGATCCCCAAGCCCGTTTTCGACACTCAGATTGCCGCGATGGTCTGCGGCTTCGGCGAGAGCGTCGGCTACGTTGCCCTTGTCAACAAACTGTGCAAGACCAAGCTCGACAAGACGTCGCGCTTCACCGACTGGAGCCGTCGGCCGCTCAGCCGCAACCAGCTTGACTACGCGCTCGCCGATGTGACGCATCTGCGCGAAGTTTACGAAAAACTTCAACAGTCCTTGCGCGCGAGCAATCGCGAACCGTGGCTGGCCGAGGAGATGGCAGAACTCAGCGACCCCACGAATTACGAAACGCAACCACAGGACGCCTGGAAACGGGTCAAGCTGAAGGTGCGCACCCAGCGCCAGCTTGCGGTGCTGATGGAGGTGGCGGCCTGGCGCGAGCGTATGGCGCAAGAGGCCGATCAGCCGCGCCCGCGCATCCTCAAGGATGATGCGATCAACGACGTGGCGATCCAGGCGCCGCAATCGACTCAAGAGCTCTCGCGGTTGCGCACCATCAACGAGGGCTTTGCGCGCTCGGGCCGCGGCCAGGATATCCTCGCGGCGGTCGCGCGCGGACTGGAGCGTGATCTGACGGATGTCCCCGAGATCAAGCGCGGAGAACCAATGTCGCCAGAGGCGCAGGCGGTCGCCGATCTTTTGCGGGTGCTGCTGAAAGCGGTGGCCGCGCGCAACGACGTCGCTCCCCGCCTGATCGCGACAAGCGATGATCTCGACAAGATCGCGGTTGACAGCGAGGCGAACGTACACGCGCTCCACGGCTGGCGGCGAGAGCTGTTTGGCGAGCAGGCTCTGGCGCTGAAGGCGGGGCGGCTGACGCTGGGGATCGAGAACGGTCAGGTCACGGCGTTTCCAGGCACCAAGGCACCAAGTGTGCGCAGCGCTAGCGGCTAACGCCTCTCGTCGTCCGCGACGCGTGCGTGCAGCGCGTCGAGAATGCGCGAGCGCTCCGGCTCCGGCTGCTGATCGACCACATCGAGTACGCGGCGCAACTCGCGCCTCAGCCCGTAAATCTGATCCATCAGATCGAGCACCACAGGCATCGCCTCGTCATTGATGCCCATGCGCTGGCGCAGGTCCACGATCAGCGAGATGCGCGCCACGTCGACCTCGGTGAAGCTGTACTGTTCGTCCAGAAGCGCCGGCCTGATCCAGCCATATGCGATCCATACGCGCAGATCGGCCTCGCTCACCCCCTCCACTTCGACTATCACCTCATCAATTCTGCGCATCACAGATAGGCTCGCAGTTTCGCTCTTGGATCAAAGCCGCTGGCACCGCCATGAGCCTCGCGCCACTGCTCCATGGCCTTTTCGAGTTCCGGGTCGGGCTGCGCCGGCAGAACCAGCCGAGTTCGCACATGCTGGTCGCCTTTTTGTTTGGTGCGCGCGTTCTCGATGCCCTTGCCCCGCAGACGGAATGTCTGACCGCCGCTCGTGCCTTTCGGGATATTGAGCGCGACCTTGCCGTGGATTGTCGGCACCTGCACCTTCGCGCCGAGGACCGCCTCGTCCACGCTGATCGGCACTTCCACGATAATGTCGTCGCCGTCGCGCTGGAAGATCGGATGCGAGCGGATGCTGAGTTCGATCAGTGCATCGCCCGGCTGCCCACGCCCGACCCCTCGCTCGCCTTTGCCGCGCAGCCGCAGCACCTGACCGTCCGTGACACCGGCTGGCACGTTGATGTCGAGTGTCCCGCCCTCAGGCAGCGTCACGCGTTTCTTCGCGCCGAGTGCGGCTTCGAGAAAGTCGATATCGAGGTGATAGCGGTAATCCATCCCAGCCATGTGGAATTCGCCACTGGCGCCCCCGCGCCCAGCCCTGCCGAAAATATCGCCGAAGATATCGCCAAAATCTTCAAAGCCGCCGCGCGAGTGGTACTGATAGCCGCCCGCGCCATCAGCGTATTCGCGGTAATACTGGTGGCCCGCGCGCTCCTGGCCGGTTTCGTCGATCTCGCCCGCGTCGTACCGTTTGCGCTTCTCGGCGTCACCCAGAATGGCGAACGCCGCGGACACACGTTTGAACTTGTCTTCGGCCTGCTTGTCGCCGGGATGCAGGTCCGGATGGTGCTCCTTCGCCAGACTCCGGTAAGCTTTGCGGATGTCCTCGTCAGACGCGTTCCGGCTCACCCCGAGTTCGCTGTAAAGATCGGTTGCCATTGATCGTCCTGAATCCTTTCGGGCTGTTCCGGCGGACATCCGTAGCGCGTTGGTCGGGATGCCGCGTCATACCACAGATTGAACCATTCGACGCTTTTGGGAAAGCTTGGCATGGCCGCCTGTGACTTGCGCAGCGATACGCCCGGTTCACGCTTAGCGCAGCTTGTCGGTGAGCCCCGTGACCAGCCGCAACGGTCGTCCACCGGTTGTGTCCGCATTGATACTCGCCTTGAGATTTAGCACGCTGGCAAGCTGATCCAAGCGTTGGCGCACTCGCTCGCCGTCGAACTCGCGGAACCTTGTCGGCAGGCTCAGCGTCAGAAGCCCGTCTTCCAGGGCCAGCGGGGCGCGTTTGATGATGCCAGGCGTCCCCGCGGAGATGATGTAGGCGACGCGCATGGCGCTGCCGAGGATGCGCGCGCGTTCGTGTGAGCGTTCGCCGTCGGGGCTTTGCGCCAGCAAGTTTCGGAACACCGGGCTCAACTCGCCCTTCAGAGAGCCTTCGTGGCGGTAATAGTTCGCCAGCGCGATAAACAGCCGGCCCGGGTGATCTGTACCGGCCACTGCCCAGTGCGCCGACAGGTTGAGGCTTTGCTCGCCGCGGTAGTCCGGGTGAGCGCGCCATCCCACATCGGACAGCAGGCAGGCGGCGTGGCGCAGGCGGCGCTCTTCGGCCGTCTCCGCGTGCCCGGCAAGCGCGAACAGGTTATCCGTCCAGTTGCAAAGCTCGCGCACGTAGTCGAGCGAACGCCCACCGATGGCTGCTGCATCCTCGCAAGCGGCGATGAGCGGATCACGCGCGCGCTCTTTTTCGTCAAGCAGCGTGTAGAGCAGGCCCTCGCGCACGCCAAATGCCGAGATCACCAGATGCGATGGCCTTACCCGCTTCAGAAGCCGCCACATGACCAGACACGCTTGGCCAAGGGTGCTGCGCCTGTTGCGCGAGATTTGATCGATGCCAGGGATCTCGCCGCTGGCGTTTTTGACAACGTCGCGGGTGAAGCGCAAAGCCTCATCCGCGTCGATCTGGTAGCCGTGATAAATCCGCAGCGGATAGCCGGTCTTAAACATGTGCAGCCGTGCAATCGCGCGCCATTCCCCGCCGATGGCGTAAAATGGCCGGTCCTTACCCAGGTCGAGCCAGTCGACTTGCGACAGCGCCCGGTCGGCCTCATCCTTTCCGGCGCTAAAGTCGCTGCCGTAAGTCTCGTGCATGTAGAGGTGGCCGAGCGAAAGGCTGACCGGGCGGGGCTCATCGAGCCGGATCTGCTGGTCGCGGATCTCTACCAGTTCCAGCGATCGCCCCCCGATGTCGCCGGCTAGCCCATCGGCATTCATGAAACCGGAAAGGATGCCGTTGGCGGTGAGTTCTGCTTCACGTACATCGCTCAGGATTTCCAGTCTGGTGCCGCAGATTTTCTCGGCCGCCGCGACGAAGTCCGGGCCATTTTCGGCGATACGCACCGCAGCCGTGGCGAACGGATAGAATGCGCGCACGCCCATATGCGTGACGAGCGCGCGGAAGCGGCGCAGCGTGTCGAGCGCGCGCGCCACATTCTCGTCCTGCATCCGCCCGGTACGCGCCACGCCGCTGCCAAGCCGGCAGGTAATGCTTTCATTGTGAAGTTGGGTGGGGCTGCGCGTGAGGCCCTCGAAAATGACGAGACGCACCGAGTTCGAACCGATGTCGATCACCGCGATGGGTTTGCGCCGGTCGAAACGGGAGCGCTCATCTTGCTGCATGATGTGGGGTCCGCATCACTTATGTTTCCGCGGCGCTTTTTTCCGCCGATCACTCGCGCCGTCCCCCTCGTCTTCATGCCCACCCTGCCCGTTGCCCCATGTAATCGATACGCGCGGAGGAAAGCTCTTGCGCAGTGATTCGCCACGGCCCGACAGGCTGGGATTGTTGATGAAATACTGGTGGGCGTTGAACGGTTCCTCATCTTCAGCCGGGTGGATACGCCGAGACGTGCCGTCGGGCAGGATCTCCCAGCTCTGTTGGTTATCCTTCAGGTTGGCCAGCATGATCTGACCGAGCACCTGCTCGTGAACCGTTGCATTGAGGATCGGCGTCATCGCCTCCACGCGCCGCTCCAGATTGCGCGGCATCATGTCCGCCGAACTGATATAGACCCGTGCTTTTGTTGAAGGCAAGCCGTGACCATCGCCGAAGCAGTAGATGCGCGAGTGTTCCAGAAACCGCCCGATGATGCTCTTCGCGCGGATATTGTCAGACAGCCCTGGCACCTGCGGGCGCAAGCAGCAGATCCCGCGCACGATCAGCTCGATCGGCACGCCGTCGCCGCTGGCGGCATAAAGTGCGTCGATGATATCGCTGTCCACCAGCGAATTCATCTTCATCCAGATTGCTGCCGCGCGGCCGGCACGCGCATGCTCGGCTTCCTTGGCGATATGGCTGAGGATGCAGTCCTTGATGCCGACCGGCGAAGCTG
This sequence comes from uncultured Hyphomicrobiaceae bacterium, assembly GCA_964572465.1. Lineage (GTDB taxonomy): Bacteria > Pseudomonadota > Alphaproteobacteria > Rhizobiales > Rhodomicrobiaceae > Dichotomicrobium. The sequence continues at coordinate 8,318 of CAZNGB010000039.1, read as the reverse complement.
ACATCAGCTCAAGATCGCGCGGCTTGGCATACCCCGTGACGTAGTTGAAGATGCGCGAAACGTCGCGACCGATCGCCGGATCGGCGGTGAAGAATGACAGGTCGGTGTAAATCTTCGCTGTCACCGGGTGGTAGTTGCCGGTGCCGATGTGGCAATAGGTGCGCACCCCACCCGGCTCGCGGCGGACAACCTGGCCCAGCTTGGCGTGGGTCTTCAACTCCAGGAAGCCGAACACGACGCGCACGCCCGCGCTTTCCAGATCCTTAGCCCAGCCGATATTGGCCTTTTCGTCAAAACGCGCCTTGATCTCGATGACAGCCGTGACCTCCTTCTCGGCTTCTGCCGCAGCGATCAGCGCCTCGACAATCGGAGAATGCTTCGAGGTGCGGTAGAGCGTCCATTTGATCGCCATGACGTCCGGATCGGCCGCGGCCTGCCGCAGGAACTGCGAGACGACGTCGAAAGACTCGTAGGGGTGGTGGACGATGATGTCCTTCGCCTTGATCGCAGCGAGACAGTCGCCGCCATAATCACGGATGCGCTCGGGAAACCGGATCGTGAAGGGCGTAAACAGCAGGTCTGGCCGGTCATCGACGATCATCTCCTTGGCATCGGCCAGGCCGAGCAGGCCCTTGTGCATGAACACCCGCGACTCGTCGACCTCAAGCGCATTGATGATCAACTCGCGGAATGCATCCGGCATCGCTGCTTCGATCCCCAGCCGGATCACAGAGCCGAGCCGGCGTTTCTTGAGCGCGGTCTCGAACAGCCGCACAAGGTCTTCAGCCTTTTCCTGTACCTCGATATCGCTGTCGCGCAGCACCCGGAACGCGCCCTGGCTTTCCACCGTGTGGTCGGGGAAAAGCTGGGCGACGAACAGCGAGATCATGGTTTCGGAGCGAATGAAGCGCACGCGCGGGCGTCCGTTCGGCACGTTGTCGCCTTCGCGCGCCGGCAGGCGGATGAACCGCTGCAGACCCGAGGGCATCGGGATCAGCGCATACATCTTCTCGGGGTTCGGCGTCTGGGAGTGGGAAGCCTTTTCGGTCAATTCAAGCCCCAGCGTGAGGCCAAAGTTTGGGATGAAAGGAAACGGATGCGCCGGGTCCACCGCGATCGGCGTCAAGGTCGCGAACACTTCACGCTGGAAGAAGTCCTCCAGCCATTCGCGGTCGGCGCGGTCGATCTCATCCACGCCGAGCACATGCACGCCCTGCTCATCCAGCGCCGTCTTGAGCGTCTGCCACTGCTCGTGCTGCGCGCGGGAGATGTCCGCAACCATCTCGTTGATGCCCACCAGTTGCTCTTTGGCAGTCAACCCATCCTGGCTGACCGTGGCGATTCCTTCGGCGATGTGCTCACGCAGTCCAGCCACACGCACGATGTAGAACTCATCGAGGTTCGACGCGGAAATCGCCAGAAAACGCAGCCGCTCCAGTAGCGGATGGTTCGGGTTCGCTGCCTCTTCCATGACCCGCCGGTTGAACTGTAGCCAGGACAACTCTCGGTTATAGAACCGCGTGTCGCCGCGAAACTCCTGCGCGGTCGCGCCGCTTTGGCTGGGCAGTTTTTCGGCAATGCTCATGGTCTCGGCTCCAGAGGTTCACATTCAGGCTGCGCTGCGATCATCCGCCCTCTGCGTCCACAAATCTTGCGGCGAAGCGCGGGGTGATGCGACGCCGCTCCGCGAGCGCCGCTTTGTCCATCCGCGCCACCAGATCAGCGGCGGCGGCGATCGAGCGCTCCATGCGCCGCAGCAGATAGTCGATCACGGCTGGCGGCGCATGGAGCTGCCGGTCGTCGAACAGTTTCACCAGGACCGCGCGCAGCAGCGCATCGTCGGGCGCGCTGATCTCGGCGAAAGGCAAAGAGCGCAGCCGCGAGCGCAGATCCTGCAGCGCCACCGGCCAGCCGCCGGGCAGGCTGCGCGCGGTGAGCAGGACATCAAATCCGCGCTCGCGCGACAGGTTCAGTAGATGAAACAATGCGCGTTCGTCATGCGTGAAGCGGTCAGCGTCCTCAACGGCAATGTGCGTAGTGATGCTATCGACGCCGCTCTGGGTGAGAGCCGATGCACGGAGAACGCTTGCGCCGCTGCGCTCGCGCCAGACATTGATCAGATGACTTTTGCCCGCACCGGCAGGCCCGGCGATCAGAGCGCAGCGTGCGCTCCAGTCCGGCCAGCTCGCGATAAGGCGCATTGCCTCGGCGTTGCAGTCGCTGAGCATGAAGTCTTCGGCATCCAGCGCCGGCACATGCGGCAGATCGAGCGCCAGTTGCGCACCCCGTTTTCCTGCCGCATCGCTTGCCATAACACCAACGATCTCTTCAATTGCCGTACGCTAGTCACCCAACGCATCATAATATGCCATGTGCCGCAGCCATCGGGCCAGATATACACCCGCCGACGCAAGCGTCAGAATGCCGACCACCCATGTCAACGGGGTGACAACCGGCTCAAGTGCCGGCGCGAAGCCCAATTCGGCCAGCACCGCGCCCGCCAGCATGATCTGGCCGACGGTGTTCGCCTTGCTGACCATAGAGGGTCGCATCTCCACAGGCCGATCCACCATCCATGACAGGATCACCGCGCCGACGATCAGCACGTCGCGGCTCACGACCGCAATCACCAGCCAGGCCGGCATGTGGCCAAGCAGTCCAAGCGTGACGTAGATTCCGACCAGCAGGAGCTTGTCCGCGACCGGATCCAGATAAGCGCCGAGTTCGGTGCGCCAATCATACCGGCGGGCCAGAAAACCGTCGATGGCGTCGCTGACCCCGGCCAACACGAACAGTGCAAATGCTGCGGTGTGCGCGTCCTGGATGATCAGCCAGATGACCACGGGAACGAGCAAGACGCGGCCGACCGTAATCAGGTTGGGCAGATACACGGCACCCTCGACAACACACGCTGCGGCTCATGACGCGAAGCGCGCTCGCTCACTGCTGGCGCAAGATCAGCTCGTCGCCGCTCTGGTTGAGCGTTAGTCCACGCGCCGAGGCGGCCCTGGCAAAGCGCTCCGCGCCGCCTGGAAAGGATAGCACGAGTTCCGCGCCGCCGGCGAACAGCGACTTGACCTCCACGTCTTGCACACCGGAAACGCCGGAGACCGCCGCGCGCATCTCCTGCCATGCCCGCAAGTTGTCGAAAAGGGCCGTCAAAGCAAAGCTCTCGAGCGGCGCCGGGCCGTCGAGCGCGCCCTGGGTCTTGAGCGAAGTCAGCCGCCAACGCGCCTCCAGCGCCATATGGGCCGTGCGGGCCGCGCGCGCAGCAGCCTGCGCAACCTCGCCCTCGTAAACGCGAAAGCTCTGGGCAAAGGCAAAGCGTCCGACCGCATCTTCCCCTTGCAGCGCAATGCGCAGACGCTCGCCCGCGCCGTCGAGCGATGCTGCTGCCAGCACGAGGCGCTGCGCACCCAGGCGGCTTTGAAGCGCGCCCACTGCACGCGGCGTCACGCCCATCCCGGGCGGCAGACCGGCGGCTCCTGCAGGCGCCATGCTCACTGGCGCGAGCGAGTTTTCCAGATCAAGCGCCTCCCAAGCGGCGCGCCACGCTCCGGCAATGACATCGCCCTGTGCCACAGGGAGCAGCGTCACCGGCGGTGACTGCTGGTCGGTATGCGGAAGTCCGATGCTATTCAGCAAATCGCGTATGGCACTGGCCTCGAACGTAAAATCGAGCGCCGCCACATAGCGCGTGCTGGAAAACCGCTCCTCGCGCACCACGAAGCCGTTCACCATCGCATCAATTGCAGAATCACTCAGCTCCGGCAGACGATCATGCGCCTCGAACGCAACCAGCCGCCACAGCAGCGTGCGGAAAGCGCGCTGGCTGCCCTCGCGGATCGCCTCCTCCTTCGCCGTAACAGCGTCGCTGGCCTCGATATTCACCGCGACCCTCGCCACCGTGTAGACCGGCGACTGAGCCGCTGAAGAGGCAACGCTCGCCAGCAGCGCGGCGAGACCGCAGATTATGCGCAATCCGAATCTGGTCATCATCCACCGCTTATGGGCGCTGCAAGGTTGCATGCCGGCTGGCTTACCAATTTGCCACGTTATGGGCAACGAGTCCGGCGGAAATGGGAGCAAACCTCAATTAACGGCCATCTGGAGCTTGACCCGGCCCGCCGGCCCGCGCAACTGATGGATAAGCGAATGGAATTAGCCGCATGTCCCAAAAGCCGAGCGAGAATGGCCTGACCTATCAAGAGGCGGGCGTGGACATCGATGCCGCCGAGCGACTGGTGCGCGCGATCAAGCCACTCGCCGCGGCCACTGCGCGGCCCGGCGCGGATGCCAATCTCGGCGGGTTTGGCGGGTTGTTCGACATCGGCGCGGCCGGTTTCTCCGACCCGATCCTGGTCGCGGCGACCGATGGCGTGGGCACCAAGCTGAAAATTGCGATCGAGACCGGCCAGCATGACGGCATCGGCATAGACCTGGTGGCGATGTGCGTCAATGACCTGATCGTGCAGGGCGCAACGCCGCTGTTTTTCCTCGATTATTTCGCTTGCGGCGCGCTCAACCCCGAGGTCGCTGAACAGGTGATCGCGGGCATCGCAGCGGGCTGCAAGCAGGCCGGCGCGGCGCTGATCGGCGGCGAGACGGCGGAGATGCCGGGACTGTATGCGCGCGCGGATTACGATCTGGCCGGCTTCGCAGTGGGGGCGGTAGAGCGCGGCGCGGTGCTGCCGCGCGCCGATCTGGCCGAGGGCGACGTGATCATCGCCCTGCCCTCGTCTGGCGTACATTCGAACGGCTTTTCGCTGGTGCGCCGCATCGCGGTGCAATCCGGGCTGGACTGGGCCTCGCCAGCGCCTTTCGCGCCGCAGACCAAGCTTGGCGCGGCGCTGCTCAAACCAACGCGCATCTATGTGCGCCCGGTGCTCGCCGCGCTGGCGCACATCAAGGCGATGGCCCACATCACCGGCGGCGGCCTCCCGGAGAACCTGCCACGCGTGCTTCCTGACACGCTGGCGGCCCACATAGACCTGTCCGCCCTGAAACCTCAACCGGTGTTCGGCTGGCTAGCGCGCGAAGGCGGCATCAACAACGCGGAAATGCTGCGCACATTCAACTGCGGCGTGGGTATGGCTGTCATCGCGAGCGCGGAAAACGCCGAAGCGGTAATGGCTGCTTTTCGAGATACTGGCGAAGCGCCATACGCGATCGGCAAGATTGTGCCGCGCGAGGAGAAGCCGCCCATCGTCTATACCGGCAAGGTGGCATGGCCGAGCTGAGCGGGCGCAGAAAAATCGGCGTGCTGATCTCCGGGCGCGGCAGCAATCTCGCTGCGCTGATCGCGGCCTGCACCGCGCCGGATTTCCCGGCCAGGATCGCTGTTGTGATTTCCAACCGCCCCGGCGCGCCGGGCCTGCAGTTCGCCGCCGATGCCGGTATCCCGGTCCAGACCATCGACCATAAGCGGTTCTCCGGCCGTGCCAATTTCGACCGCGCGCTTGATGATGCGCTGCGCGCGGCGGGTGTCGATCTTGTCTGCAATGCCGGCTTCATGCGGCTGCTGACGCCAAGCTTCGTTGACGGCTGGCAGGACCGGCACCTCAATATCCACCCCTCGCTGCTGCCCTCCTTTCGCGGCCTCGACACGCATCAGCGCGCGATCGCCGCGGGTGTGCGCATCAGCGGCTGCACCGTGCATTTCGTCCGCGCCGAGATGGACGATGGGCCGATCGTGGCGCAGGCCGCGGTCCCGGTTCTGCCGGGCGATGATGCCGAGGCGCTGGCCGCGCGCGTGCTACGCGCCGAGCATCGGCTTTACCCGTGGGCGGTAGGGCTGGTGGCCAGCGGGGCAGCGCAGGTCGAAGGCGAGCGCGTGATCTACGGGCCCAATGTGCCCCAGCCGGACGACGTCATGCTGTTCGCGCCGCCGCCTGCGAATGATTAAATCCGCGCCAGCCCGTGCTGATGCGCCTCCAGCACCTTGCCGGCGAAATACAGTGACCCGGTCATGAGGACGCGCACCGGTCCCTGCGCGATGCTGCGGCTCAGGTTGAAGGCGTCCTCCAGATCGCGCGCCGGTTCCGCCAGCAGGCTCTGATGCCGCGCCATCGTTGACAGCTCATCCGCCGTGTACGCATTCGCCTGGCCAGGAATTGCGACTGTCACCACGAACTCGGTCAACCCCGCGAAAGGCGCAAGGAACGCCCCCGCATCCTTGTTCGACATCATCCCCACGATAAGATGCAGCGGACACGGCACCCGCTCCTCCAGTTCGGCCATGGCGCCCGCCAGTGCCTGGGCGGCTGACGGGTTGTGCCCGCCGTCGAGCCACAATTCCGAATTCGGGAAGGTCAATGCGTGCAGCGCGCCCGGCCCGAGGCGTTGCAGCCGCGCCGGCCAGTTCACATTGTTCAAGCCCTTGGCAATATCGCCCGCTGTGATCGAGAAACCCGCCAGATTGCGCGCCGCCGCCACGGCGATGCCCGCATTCTCGATCTGATGCCGCCCGATCAGGCGTGGCAGCGGCAGGTCGATCAGCTCGGTATCATCCTGAAACACCAGCCGGCCATGCTGCTCATACGCATCCCAAGCCCCGCCGCCCGCCAGGATCGGCGCGCGCAACTCGGTTGCCTGAGTGACGATGGCATCCAGAGCGTCATCAAGTTGGCGCGCGATCACGCAAGGCACGCCCGGCTTTATAATGCCCGCTTTCTCGGCGGCGATCTGCGGGATGGTATCGCCCAGGAAATCCGCATGGTCGATCGAGACAGGCGTAATTACGCTGAGCGCCGGCTTGGTCACGATGTTGGTCGCGTCGAGGCGCCCGCCCAGGCCCGTCTCAAGGATTACCACGTCGGCGGGGTTTTCCGCGAAGGCGAGGAAAGCTGCCGCAGTCGTGATCTCAAAGAACGTGATCGGCTCGCCCGCATTCGCGCGCTCGACCCGCTCAAGCAATTCGCTCAGCGCGTCTTCGCGGATCGGCGCGGCTCCGTCCGGCCCGGCAAGGCAGATGCGCTCATTGAAGGCGCGCAGATGCGGCGAGGTGTAAACATGCACGCGCTGGCCCGCAGCTTCCAGCATCGCCTTGAGATAGGCGATCACGGACCCCTTGCCGTTCGTCCCGGCAACATGGATGACGGGCGGCAGCTTGGATTGCGGGTTGCCGAGCGCAGCACAAAGCCTTTCGATCCGCCCAAGCGACAGGTCGATCAGTTTGGGGTGCAGCTCTTCAAGCCGGCGAAGAATCGTCGCGGAGTCAGAAGTCGGCACGTGATGAGATCCGTCGGTTGACTGGGTCGGCGCATCACCGGATCAGCCCGGGAGCGGCGCGCAATTTCGCAGATCGCAGGCCGGGCGTAAAGCGCCGGTCACGACAAGGGCGTGTCCCCGCGCGTCGTATTGGCGCTGTCCGAGTTCTCGCTGGTCGCGGACGGCGCTGCCTGATCCCCCTCGTCGTGGTCCACGATCTCGGTGTGATCGCCATCGGCGTGGCCGTTCGGCTTGGCGGCTGGCGCGATATGCGCTGCTTCTTCCACCCCTGCGCCGTTAAGCGGCGGTCCGATGCGCGGGGCGTCGCTCGGCTGTGGCTGAGGTTGCGCGTGTTTGCCCTCGCGCTGAGCCATCAGCATCGCGCAAATCCGGCTGATCGTGGCGCGGAGTTGGTGGCGATGCACGACCTTGTCGACCATGCCGTGCTCCAACAGGTATTCAGCCCGTTGGAAGCCCTCGGGTAGCTTCTCGCGTATGGTCTGCTCGATCACGCGCGGCCCGGCGAAACAGATCAGCGCGCCTGGCTCTGCCAAATGCACGTCACCCAGCATGGCATAGGATGCAGTCACCCCTCCAGTGGTAGGATGGGTGAGCACAACAATGTAGGGCAACCGCGCCTCGTTGAGCCGCTGTACCCCGACTGTCGTGCGCGGCATCTGCATCAGCGAGAGCATGCCCTCTTGCATGCGTGCTCCGCCCGACGCAGCAAATAGAATGAACGGCGTGCCGCGCTCGACCGCCGTTAACATCCCGGTCAAGACGGCCTCGCCCGCGGCCATGCCCAGCGAGCCGCCCATGAAGTGGAAGTCCTGGACCGCCGCCGTCACCGCCCGTCCATCAAGGGCGCCAGACGCGACAACCACCGCGTCTTGCTGGCCAGTCTTGGCCTTGGCATCCTTCAGCCGGTCCGTGTAGCGGCGCTCGTCCCGGAACTTCAGCGGGTCAAGCGGGACTTCGGGCAACCCGATCTGCTCATACTCGCCGTCATCAAAAATCGAGGCGAGCCGCGCCGGCGCGCTCATGCGCATATGGTAGCCCGAGCCGGGCACCACGAACTGGTTGGCTTCCAGATCGCGATAGAAGATCAT
>CAZNGB010000038.1:12783-15423 GCA_964572465.1 uncultured Hyphomicrobiaceae bacterium | reverse complement strand
TAAACCATCAACTTTTCCTTCCTGGCGGCCTGGCGTTAGCCGACTTCCTCAGTGCCATTAGGGCCTCACGCTCAGATCGTCTCTCAAACGGTGGCGTGGCTCTCGCCCAGCAAATTGAACCTGTTGGCCAGCCAGTTCGTGACGATCACGTGATACCCACTAGCTCCCGCCAGTATTCCCACGATGCCAAATCCTGCACTGTCTCGACCGGCAGCGCATCGAGGATCAAACTGGCCGAAATAATGACGCACAGCGGAATAAGAATGGCATGAGTTACCACAAGTGCTCTGTTCAAAAATCGCCATTTGTGAGCACGCACATTGATTCGCAATATCGAAATCAGGATCATCAGGCTGACCATCATGTAGTCAAGCACAAATATTCGATCAGATACAGTGGCCGTATCGGAGTCGACTTGAGGTAGAGACAAATAAAGCGCGACCGCAGCCAACAGAGCGGTAACTTGAAGCGTTATAATTGCCTCCAGATGAGACTGTGGTATGAATATAGATAAATATGCAACAATGAGAATGAACATCAACGGCACCAGCACGCGCAGGTAGTAGTCCGTAGTTTCCCGCGTCATCTGCCAGACAAACCGCGTTTCATAAAACGGTACAACGCTGGCTTCATGAGTGAACGCATCAACAACCGGCACGAACGCATTCGCGTAGGAAACATACTGACTGGACAGATCCCAATTATCGACGCGCAGATCGGGATCACGCAAGACCAATGGCGGTGGCTGAACGATAAATTGCTTATCTCCGCTCCGAGGCTGTATATCTATTGAGAATTGCTGTGAATCGAACGGATAGTAGGTGAAATCCGGATTAAAACGGAACCTTCCCGAGATCCGGTAGATACGCATACTTTCTGGATACGCGTCCGTCGGCCCACCGCCGTAAATCGTTTCGATGGTCAAGTGCGGTCCATTGGTTCGCGGGTCGATAAAAGCATTTATGAACTTGATATCATCCAGGCCAATTCGCTCGGAGGCCCGTATGGACAAGTAGAAATCTGCATAAAACGAGCGGTCATTATTGTTGATTGCGTAAGCGCGCAGCAAATCGACATCAAGGTAGAGCGTGTCGATGCGGTTCAGCGTCCTCGCACGCGTGCGCACGAATTGCATGGGCGCGAGCTGGGTGCGGCCAAGCGTGTGCGGCAGAATGATCACGAAGGGGGTCTGGGCGCGCGTGCGGACATCCGGGAAGAAGGACCAGCTTTCGAACCGCCCCTGAAACGCGCCGCGGCCCGCGGCGAACGTCTCGCTCAGTGATCGGATAACCGCGTCATGCATCTGCTCAAGCTCGGCGCGCCGCCCCGCGCCATTGGCTGCCTGCGTCGCGAGGGCGACCATGTCGGCAAAACGTGCGCCGAAAGCAATAGCGCTGAGGTTGGTGGAAGACAGCGGGTCAGGCTCGTAGTCGGGGTCGCAGGTCCCCTCCTGCCAGCCAATCGCATCGCCCAGCTTCGTGCCCTCGAACAACCATTCCTCGGGGTTGCTTTGCGTGACAACATTGCGCACCGAGTCCTGAGCCACCTCCGGAACGTTATTCCAGTCCAGCTGATAGATCGCGTTGGGGTAGGTCTCCGGCATGTTCGCGGCCACGCGCGAGATATCGCCGACCAACATGACGGCTGGCGTGAAATCGGCTTGCATGAATGCGCTGAGCACGTCATCGGAGGTAATGGTCCCTACCGCCAGGACAACGAGATCGGTCTGCTTCGCTTTCATGTCCGCAATGGCGGCCTGGATTGCATCTTCATCGAGGTCCGCTCCGCGGTTCCCCGCCCGCTGAATGCGATGATCAGCCGTAAGCCGGTCCGCGATCTCGCTTCTATTCAGGCCATTGCCGATTGCGCGGATATAGGTCGGGCCGGCGCGGCCGAGAAAGGCGACCGAGCGAAAATTCATCTCCTGGACGAAAGCCGCTATGACAGGTATGCGCTCGGCTTCCTGAGACGGCCGCGTCGAAAAAATATTCGGATAGTCGGCGAAGACATCCGACACCGACATATGGGAGATGAACGGGATGCCGGCTGACCGTAGATCATCACCCATGCTGGCCAGAAGCCGCTCGCCCCGGGTCGAACTCGTCAAGCCGATCATTGCCAAGAGATTGGGCAATTCGAGCGCTGTGCGCACATTCTCGATCGTCTGATCAATGTCTCGCCTGCCGTCCAGCACGCTGACGTCGATCGGGCGGCCGTTCACACCGCCGCGCGCGTTAATCTTCTGCTGCTCAAGGCTTACCAGACGCTCAACGGCGGCAACATAACCACGATCGTAGCAGCGCCCGACATCGGAATCGACGAGCAAGGCGATCGAAAAGGGCGGACCGGCGGCGGCTTCCGCCTCGTCCTGGGCCCGGGCGTCGGGTGCGCCGACGATCTGAGCGACCAGCCCGATCGCGATGACGCAAACCATCCACCAGCATCGGCGCAAAGCGCCGAAGGAACTCACGCATTCCCCCATCGGGCCCCCCAGGGTCACATCAAGCCTTAAGGCTAACGCAGGGCAATGATAGTCCCTGATGCCGCGAAAAGATACGTGGTTAAGCGTGTATTTCCTCAGGGTTGCCATCGCGTTTGGCCGAGCGGCTTGCGGCCAAATGGATCGTGGTGAGGGATATT
>CAZNGB010000038.1:6096-12683 GCA_964572465.1 uncultured Hyphomicrobiaceae bacterium | reverse complement strand
CTGACCACCGCCTTGATCAGAGGCGGAATTCATTTCCCATTCAGCGCAGTGAAAAGATGCGTGAACAACCGTACAGTAATAATACTAGACCATAGAAAATCGCTTGATCGCGAAAATTTTCTTCATGAATTTGTGCAAGATGATTGCGCGATCTCTTTCGCCTGCTCTCGCAAAGCGAATTTCTGAATTTTGCCCGTTGATGTTCTGGGAACGGGCGCAAAAACGAAACGTCCCGGCACTTTATAGGCAGCCAGCTGATCGCGGCACCACTGGCGCAGATCATCCGCATCCGCCTGCTGGCCCGGCGCAAGCTCTATGAAGGCGCACGGCGTCTCGCCCCACTTCTCATGCGGCATGGCGACCACAGCGGCCACCGCGACCGCCGGATGCCGGTACAGCGCCTCTTCGACCTCGATGGAGGAAATGTTCTCGCCGCCCGAGATAATGATGTCCTTCGAGCGGTCCTTGAGCTGGATGTAGCCATCTGGGTGTATCACACCGAGATCGCCGGAGTGGAACCAGCCGCCGGCAAAAGCTTTCTGCGTCGCTTCCGGGTTACGGAAATACCCCTTCATGACGACATTGCCGCGGAACATGACCTCGCCGAGGGTCCGCCCGTCGCGCGGCACCGGCCTCATGGTTTCCGGGTCCAAAACGTCGAGCTGCTCCAGGGGCAGATAGCGCACGCCCTGCCGCGATTTCAGCGCGGCTTGCTCGGCCGATGGCAGGCTGGACCAGTCCTGATGCCAGTCGTTGACCACTGCAGGGCCATAGGTTTCCGTCAGCCCATAAAGATGGGTGACGTCGAATCCTGCGGTATTCATATCCGCCAGCAGCTTCTCCGGCGGCGGCGCGGCTGCGGTGAAAAAGTGCACGGTCCGGCCGAGGTCGCGTTTGACCTCATCAGGCGCGGAGACCATCAGCGACATGACCACCGGCGCGCCGCATAGATGGGTCACGCCTTCGTCCGCCAGCGCCGCCCAGATCGGCTCGGCGCGCACCTGGCGCAGACACACATGCGTGCCGATGATCGCGGACATGGTCCAGGGGAAACACCAGCCATTGCAGTGAAACATCGGCAGGGTCCACAGATAGACCGCGTGCTTCGCCATCGAGGTGGTTAGCGCATTGCCTTGCGCCAGCAGATACGCGCCCCGGTGATGGCAGACGACGCCTTTCGGGTCGCCGGTCGTGCCGGAGGTATAATTGATCGAAATCGCGTCCCACTCGTCTTCGGGCATCAGCCATGCGAAGTCGGGGTCGCCGCGCGACAGCAATGCCTCATAATCCAAGGCGTCAACGGCGCTTTCCGGTGCGGAACACTCCGGATCGTCATATTGGATCACAGTCGGCTTCACGGTCGTCAGCGCAAGCGCGTCCTGCAACACCGGCATGAATTCGCGGTCGACGATCACGAGTTTCGACATCGCGTGATCAAGCTGAAACGCGATAACGCCTGCATCGAGCCGTGTGTTGATCGAATGAAGGACAGCGCCGCACATCGGCACGCCGTAATGGGCCTCCAGCATCGCCGGAGTGTTCGCCAGGAGGACGGACACTGTATCGCCCCGCCCAATGCCGTGCTGCTGCGCCAGCGCGGACGCCAGCCGCCGGGAACGCGCGTAAAATTCACCATAGCTGCGCCGCAGCGGGCCATGAATGATCGCGATGTGATCGGGAAACACGCTGGCCGCGCGCTCAAGGAAGGTCAGCGGGGTCAGCGGCTGAAAATTTGCCGGATTGCGGTCCAGATCGATGTTATAGGGATTGGCGGACATGGGATCATGAATCCTGCCACTGCGGCGCCCGTTTCTCGATGAACGCGCCGATGCCCTCTTCGGCGTCGCGGGCCAGCATGTTCTCGACCATTACATGCGAGGCGTGGTCATAGGCCTGCGACAGGCTCATTTCGCGTTGTTCGTAGAAAGCCCGTTTCCCGATAGCGAGCGTCATGGTGGATTTGGACGCGATCTTGCGCGCCATCTCCATTGCGGTCTCGGTCAGCTCCTCGGGCACAACGGCATAATTCACCAGCCCGACCTCGGCGGCGCGCTGCGCGGGAACCATATCGCCGGTCAGCAGCATCTCCATCGCGTGCTTGCTGGCCACGTTGCGCGACAGGGGCACCATCGGCGTGGAGCAGAACAGGCCGATATGCACCCCCGGCGTGCTGAACTTCGCCGTATCAGCAGCGACGGCCAGATCGCAACTCGCCACAAGCTGACAGCCCGCCGCGGTGGCGATGCCCGTGACCTCGGCGATGACGGGTTTGGGGCAATTCACGATCGCCTGCATGACGCTGGAGCATTGCGCCATGACCTTCGCGAAATATGCGCGTCCACCGTCCGGAGCGGCGCGCGCGGCCGTCATTTCCTTCAAGTCGTGTCCCGCGCAGAAGGCCGGCCCGTTTGCGGCCAGCACGATGACGCGTACCGCAGGATCGTCTCCAGCCTCAGCGAAAACCTCGCCCAGTTTGCCGAGCATCGCCTCTGACAAGGCATTGCGCCGTGCCGGATCATTCAGCGTCAGCCGCAATACGCCGTGATTATCCAGATCGCGCTGGAGAATAGCGCTCTCATCCATGGGCCTGGCCTTTCCTCCGAAACATTATTGACGCCGACGCCTTCTGCGAGCGTGTTGGCTTCAACTCTCAAGACTTCAATTTAGCGTCTCCGCGCCGCCAACATCTACCGGTTCGACGCTTGGACTGTCCATAAAGCTCTGATCTATCTGGTAGGGTCCCACCGCGGCAAGTTTCTTTTTCGGGTCGAAGAATGGCCGCTCCACGATGGTCGCCTGAGCTTCCCCGTGCGGCATCGACACCTCGACCACCGTGCCGATTTCGGCATGTGACGCCGCGATCATGGCCAGGGCGATGTTTTCCTGCAAGCGCGGGGAGTAGACGGCGGATGTCACCCTACCCAGCGGGGTGCCGTCCTTGGCAACGGGCCAGAAGGTGGTGTTCGGTCCCGCAAGCCGGGGAGCGTCGATCCGCAAGCCGACCTGTTTGCGGCTGACCCCGGTGTCGCGGATCAGGCGCAGGGCAGCTTTCCCGATGAAGTCAGCCTCCATGTCCGGGTTCACCAGGCGGTCGAGGCCAAGCTCATAAGGGTTGGTGTAGATGTCCGCATCGGCGTGGTAGGACAGCATCGCGCCCTCGATCCGGCGGATGGTCGATGTGTGGCCGGGCTGCAGCCCGAAAGGCTGGCCCGCCGCCATGATCTTTTCCCAAAGTTCGTCACCGCGCGTCCCGTCACGCAGATAAAGCTCATAGCCCAGCTCACTCGACCAGCCGGTGCGCGACACAATCAGCGGGATGCCGTCCAGCTCGACCTCGCGCAGCCAGTAATAGCGCAGGTCCATGATCTCGTCGCCAAACAGCGCCTTCATAACCTCGCCCGACTTCGGGCCCTGAAGTTGCAGAGGCGAGACATCCGGTTCGCAGATCGTGACATCCATCCCGGAGTTGATCGCCACGCCCTGCGCCCACAGCAGGATGTCGCTATCGGCGAGCGAAAGCCAGAAGTGGTTTTCGCCCAGCCGCAGCAGCACCGGGTCGTTCAGGATGCCGCCATCCGCGTTGGTGATAAGGACATATTTGCACTGCCCGACGCGCAGCTTTGACAAGTCGCGCGGCGTCAGCATCTGGGTGAATTTGGCGGCATCCGGGCCTGTGATCTCGACCTGGCGCTCCACAGCGACGTCGCACAGGATTGCATTGTTCACGAGATTCCAGAAGTTCTGTTCTGGGTCGCCGAAATCGCGCGGGATATACATGTGATTATAGACCGAAAACCCCTGCGCTCCCCACCGGACAGTTGCATCGAAAAATGGAGACTTGCGGATTTGCGTGCCGAAGCCGAAAGAATCTGAGTCTGTCATGCCATTCGCCCTTCACGACCAGCGGGGTCAAAGCTCCGCGGACTACATTGCTGGTCTCGGACAATAAAGCTGACGGCGACGAATAGCGGACTAAAGACCAGGGGCGCCAAGACTAAATGGCCCGTTATCTCGACGGATACAGGCCGCGTGGTCGCGTCGGCCTAACCGCTCGCGCGCGCGACCAGCTTGGCAAGGTTCGGTTGACCCGATTTGATTTGCCGGGTGGCGATATAGGTCATGTATCGCTCGATACCCAATTCGGCCGACAGCAGCGTGTCCATCAGGCTCTGGAACGCGGGAAGACCGGTGACGACGACCTTCAGAACGTAATCCATCCCGCCGCCGGTGGCGATACACTCTGTGATTTCATCCAGTTCGCGGATATAGGCCTCAAACTTGTCGAAGTCCGATTTGCGATGTTGTCGCAGGGAAACAGTTACGATCACTTGCGTGAAGTCAACGATGCGCTCTAGCGCAATATCGCCATGATATCCGCGCACGAAGCCCGCCGCCTTCAGCTTGTCGAGACGCGCCCAACAAGGCGTTGGCGACAGATTTACAATCTCGGCCAGCTTGTTTTTGCTGAGCTGACCATATTTTTGGACTGCGCCGAGGATGCGAATATCGGCTGCGTCAAGGCCATTTTTCTTCATTCGCGCGCCTTTCCGGGCGAGGCTGAAAAGATCACCGAAACTGCTGACGAACGCGCCGCATACTCCATAAGACCTCGAACTGGTGTTGCGACTTACGAATAAACGTATCAGCACGCTTATTGGGTTCAAGCAGCCTGGCCTGGGCGACGCGACGACCAGCCGCATGGGGCATTTGCCCGACATCATCCGAGCCGTAATGTCGGATCTTCAGGCATCTGCTTGGCATCCCCCGGAGCACTAAGGTTGCATCGCGATTTTTAAGGGTCGAGCCTTATCGCTTCGTACCAACGACAACCACCAAGCAAGATCAGATAAGGACATACGATGCTTCACACCGTTCGGTCTTCCGGAGCGATGATCACCGCGCCGCATCATCTCGCCGCGCAGTCCGGACTTGCGGTGATGCGCGAGCGCGGCAACGCGATCGAGGCGATGATCGCCGCGGCGGCGACCATCGCGGTGGTCTACCCGCACATGAACGCGATTGGCGGCGATGGCTTCTGGTTGATTGCGGAGCCGGGGCAAGCGCCCGTGGGCATCGACGCGTGCGGCCCGGCGGCCGCGCTGGCCGACCCGGCGTTTTACGAGGCGCATGGCGTGAGCGGCGCGATCCCAGCGCGCGGCGGGCTGGCGGCGCTGACTGTTGCCGGGACGATAGCGGGTTGGGAGGCGGCGCAAGACCTCGCCCGGCAGACCGGCGGTCGGCTTCCACTGGGACGGCTGCTCGCCGACGCTATTCATTACGCGCGCGCCGGCATCGTGGTCACCGACAGCATAGCCACGCTGACTGCTGACAAGGGCGGCGATCTCGCGGACGCGCCGGGCTTCGCAGATACATTCCTGCCCCACGGAACAGCGCCCGAGGCCGGAGACCTGCTGCGCCAGCCCCGCCTTGCCGACACGCTGGAGCAACTTGCGCTTGCCGGGCTGCGCGACTTCTATGACGGCGATGTTGCCTGTGCGCTTGCTCGCGATCTGGAAGCAGCGGGGAGCCCGGTGCGGCTTAGCGATCTGAATGGATTTACGGCACAGAAGGTCGCGCCAATCCGTACGGCGCTTGATGCCGGCACGCTTTACAACATGCCGCCGCCGACGCAGGGGCTGGCATCGCTGCTTATCCTGGCGATCTACGAGCGGCTGCGCGCCGATGAGCCAGAGACCTTTGATCATGTTCACCGGATTGTCGAGGCGACCAAGCGCGCCTTCGCGATCCGCGACGCGCATGTCACAGACCCACGTTTCGCCAGCGCCGACCCGGAACAGTTCCTCACGCCGGAGCGCATTGCCGCCGAGGCCAGTGCGATCGACACGCAGCAAGCCGCACCGTGGCCCGCGCCAGAGCCAGGCGGCCGCGACACTATCTGGATGGGCGCGGTGGACGCGGACGGCCGCGCGGTCAGCTTCATCCAGTCAATCTATTGGGAATACGGCTCGGGCGTCGTGTCGCCCGCGACCGGCGTGCTTTGGCAAAACCGCGGCATCAGCTTTTCGCTCGACCCGGGCGCGGTGAACCCGCTGCAACCCGGGCGCAAGCCGTTCCATACGCTCAACCCGGCGCTGGCCCGCTTGAGCGATGGCCGTGTGATGGTCTACGGCGCGCAGGGCGGCGACGGCCAGCCGCAGACACAAGCCGCGGTCTTCTCGCGCTACGCCATACACGCCCAGCCATTGCAACGCGCCGTGAGCGCGCCGCGCTGGCTGCTAGGCCGAACCTGGGGCGAGGAAAGCACGAGCCTGAAGATCGAGAACGGTTTTGATGATGCCCTGACCGCGCGGCTACGCGACGCGGGGCACGAGGTCCAGCTCACCGAACGCTTTTCTCAGACAATGGGCCATGCCGGGGCGATTGTCCGCCACCCGGAAGGCACGCTGGAGGGCGCGAGCGATCCGCGCAGCGATGGGGCCGTGGCGGCGACGTAGCGCACAATTTGCGGAATTCCGGTCAGGACCGACCAAGGCCGGTCACCCCGGCAGGATTCGAACCTGCGACCCTCAGATTCGAAGCGCACGTTCGACGCGCTGACGCATACGGCGGCGAGCGAAGGCAAGACC
>CAZNGB010000038.1:0-5996 GCA_964572465.1 uncultured Hyphomicrobiaceae bacterium | reverse complement strand
AATCCCCGTGAATGGCTCGCCACCCTCGATGAGGCTGCCGCGATACATGCCCTCGCAGTTGAACGGCATCACGATTTGACCGGCATGATCGACGGCGATCACGCCGCCGGACCCGCCGTGGCGCGCCAGTTCCGTCACCACACTGGAGGCCGCTTCTCGAAGGGATTGCCCAACAAGACGCATCCGCGCGTCGATCTCGTGTGCTGCGCACCAGCGCATGAATATTTCGCCGTCACCCGTCGCGGAGACAGCGCATGTGGCGTTACTGGCAAAGGTGCCAGCCCCGATGATCGGCGTGTCGCCGACGCGTCCGGGGTGTTTGGCCGTCATGCCCCCAGTCGAGGTTGCTGCGGCAACATCGCCTTTGCGGTCGCGCGCAACTGCGCCCACTGTGCCGTGCCGTCGCGCGGGATCATCGTTCGTCTCGCCGCGCGCGCGCATCGACAGCGTTTTCTGTAACGTTTCCCAGCGCGCCTCGGTGAAGAAATACTCCGGCGCTTCAAAGGGCAGCGCCTGCTGGCGGGCCAGTTCCAGGGCGCCGTCACCGACGAGCAGCACATGTTCGGTATGCGCCATCACCGCGCGTGCAAGGCAAACGGGGTTGCGCGGACCAAAGATGCCCGCTACGGCGCCGGCGCGCCGGCTTGCGCCATCCATGACGGCGGCATCCATCTCGTGGCGACCCTCGGCGTTGAAAACCGCGCCGCGGCCGGCGTTGAACAATGGGTCGTCCTCAAGCGCACACACAGCCTCTGTGACAGCATCGAGGGCTGACCCGCCATCAGCAAGCACGCTTTCTCCGCGCCGGAGAATTTGGCGAAGGGCGAGATGGAAACCGCGTTCGCGCTCTGCGCTCAGGCTTGCACGGGAGATCGTACCTGCGCCGCCGTGCACGGCGAGGGCGTAAGGAATGCTCATGACCTATGATGCCGATCAGTGTTGGGGTGTGACACTTTCATCAGGGACGGTTTGTCCTTTCGCCGTCGTTTGCAAGCGGTTTTGAGGTTACCACGGCTTGTGCTTGGATTCCCGACGGGCGGTGGGTGAGCGAGCCGTCCTGGCCCTCTCCAAACGTGACGCGCACTGTATTCCAGCTCGGAAGCGATGGACGGCTTGCGCGCGAGAGCGATTTGCCTGGCGCACCGCTCACGATTTCCTCGCCGCTATGGGTCGGGCTTGGCGCGGGCAAATGGTGCTCCTATGCCAAGACCGGGGATCAGCCCGGCGACCAGCGGTGGGACGACAGCGGCAGCCTCGTGTTCGACACTGAGCCGCTTGCGGCGCCGGTCGAGATCGCGGGTGATGCCAACCTGACGATCACCTTCAGCGTGGATCAGCCCATGGCGGTTGCGGCCGCGCGGCTAGTGGACATCGCGCCGGATGGTGCGGGCACGCGGGTCAGCTACGGTGTGCTAAACCTCACACACCGCGACAGTCATGAGCATCCTGAAGCGCTGCTTCCCGGCGAGGTCTACACCGCTACCATCGCTTTCAAGCACGTCGCACAGACCTTCCGTGCTGGACATCGTATCCGCCTGAGCCTGTCCTCCGAGTATTTTCCCGTGACATGGCCCTCCCCGGAGCCCGTTATGATGACGCTGTTTCCGGATCAATGCCGGCTGGAATTGCCCGTGCGCCACGACGACGGGACGCGCGAGAGCGCCTATGACGGGCCGCGCAGTGCCGCGCTTCTTGATCTCACAGTGGAGACGCCGCCGGCTTATGAATGGCACGTGCGCGAGGACAGGGGCCGCGGTGAGTTCTCGGTCGAGGTCCTGGAACACGAGGGCGCCGCTGAAATATCTGAACAGGGTCTTTGGCTGTTGGGCGAGGCGCGCGAGACCTATACCTTCACGCCCGGCAAGCAGCACTCCGTGACAGCTCACCTGTCCTGGACCCACGAGATGCGCCGCGAAGGCTGGTCGATCCGCACGCTGAGCGAAACGAGCTTTACAGCGTCTAAACAGGATTTCCTGATCCAGGCGCGACTGCGCGCGTGGGAGGGTGAGGCACAGGTTTTTGAACATAGCTGGGATGAAAAAATCGCGCGGCATCTTGTCTAGGAGAGCGATAGCATAGCGGCCGCAATGCATTACGTCACTGCAGGGAGAAGTGAAACGAAATATTACCCCTGGAAAGTTCACACGAATGGGGAAGCGCCCCGCCTGGGTCTAGAGAACACCTTGCCGTTGCAATTCGATAGAGGTAATATAACCCTTCACTCGAACATAAACGATGGAGCACAATGACTCATCCTTCTGAGCGCGAGTCTGCGCTCATCTTGCGGGCACCCACTTCCGATGACGGTGCCGATGTGTGGGAACTGATCCGGGAATGCGGACCGCTTGATGAAAACTCGATGTACTGCAACCTCATCCAGTGCGACTATTTCGGCGACACCTGCGTGATCGCCGAACTGGATGGAGAGATTGTCGGCTGGGTCTCCGCCTTCATTCCGCCAAACGAGCCGGAGACGCTTTTCGTTTGGCAGGTGGCCGTAGGGGAAAAAGCGCGTGGCATGGGCGTAGCCCGCAAGATGCTGACCCATCTGCTCGATCGCGGATGTTGCGCCGAGGTTACCCAGCTCAAGACCACGATCACCAAGGAGAACGAGGCAAGCTGGGCGTTGTTCAATTCCTTCGCGGATCGGCTCGACGCCAAGCTTGAACGTGAACCGCATTACGAGGAAGACACCCATTTCGATGGGCGTCAACCGACCGAGTACATGGTCACCATCGCGGATATCAACGCGTCGGATTGTGGAACCGACAGCACAGCAGCGTGACGCGGGCCAATGAGCACTGCAAATCCAGGTCACGTAGAACAGGATTTTCCTATTACTCACTCGCAAACAGATATCTTTGAGCGCCGGGAGTCGCGCGTCCGTAGCTACTGCCGGAGCTTTCCGGTTGTTTTCACCAAGGCTCAGGGCAGCATTCTTTCGGATGCAGACGGCAGGGACTACATCGACTTTCTCGCCGGCTGCTCTTCGCTGAACTACGGCCATAACGACCCGGACATGAAGGCTGCGCTGATCGACCACCTGATGCGCGACGGGGTTGGTCACGCGCTGGACATGTATTCCGACGCCAAGGCGCGTTTTCTCGAAGCATTTGAGGAGATCATCCTCAAGCCGCGCGGCATGGACTACCGCGTGATGATGACCGGACCGACCGGCACAAACGCTGTCGAGGCAGCCATGAAGCTTGCCCGCAAGGTGACCGGCCGCACAAACATCGTCGCTTTCACCAACGGCTTCCACGGCATGACGCTGGGTGCGCTGGCCTGCACGGGCAGCTTGTCCAAGCGCGCGGGCGCGGCCGGCGGGCCGCTCTGCGGCGTTTCGCGGATGCCCTACGATGGCGCGTTCGGCGACGACATCGACACGCTCAAGCAGATCGAGATGATGCTGGACAACCCCTCCAGCGGCATCGACGCGCCGGCGGCGTTCATCTTCGAGCCGGTGCAGGGCGAAGGCGGTCTCAACGCCGCATCCAAGGAGTGGGTCCAGGGTATCGCGCGTCTCGCCAAAAAGCATGGCGCGCTCCTGATCGCCGATGACATCCAGTCCGGCTGCGGGCGGACCGGGACCTTCTTCAGCTTCGAAGACATGGGCATAGAGCCGGACCTGATCCCGCTGGCCAAGTCGTTCTCGGGCATGGGCCTGCCGATGGCGGCCCTGCTGGTGAAGCCAGAACACGACATCTGGAAACCGGCCGAGCATAACGGCACCTTCCGCGGCAACACCCATGCGTTCGTCACCGCGCGCGTGGCGCTGGAAAAATTCTGGCGTGACGATGCCTTCCAGAAGCAGGTTCAGGCGAAGGGCGAGAAGCTGCGGGCGCGCCTTGAGCAGATCGCCGGCCTTATACCCAGCGCGCGGCTCAAGGGGCGCGGCATGATGCGCGGCATCGACGTTGGCTCCGGTGAACGCGCCGAGGCGATTTGCGCTGCCTGCTTCCAGAAGGGTCTCATCATCGAAACCTCCGGCGCCCACGACGAGGTGGTGAAGTTCCTGGGCCCGCTGACAACGCCAGACGACGTCCTGGCGCGCGGGCTCGATATCCTGGAAGCGGCGGTGCGCGAAACCAGCGAATATAACCAAGCCGCAGCGGAATGACGGGGCACCATGATCGTACGTGACTTTAATGAGCTGAAGGATTCAGATCGCGCCGTTTCGGATGCTGGCTGGACATCGGTGCGGATGCTGCTTGCTGATGACGGCATGGGCTTCAGCTTCCATATCACCACGCTCAAGGCCGGCTCCGAGCACACCTTCGAATACAAGCACCACCTGGAGAGCGTGTATTGCATGTCCGGCAAAGGCTCGATCACGGATCACGCGACCAGTGAAACCCATGACATCCGGCCCGGCGTCATGTATGCGCTGGACAAGCATGACAAGCACACGATCAGGGCGGATGAGGAACTGGTCATGGCCTGCTGTTTCAACCCTCCTGTCACAGGCCGTGAAGTGCATCGTGCGGACGGATCCTACGCCCCGGCCGACTGACCGCGCGCCGATCGGGCGCGGAAGGACGTGAAATGCCTCAACACACTGTCGAAAAAATCGGCGGGAGTTCCATTGCTCGCGCCGATGAACTTCTTGATACGCTCTTTCTCGGCCAGAGTCGCGGCGACAGTCTCTACAACCGCCTGTTTGTTGTCTCGGCATTCGGTGGGATCACCGATCTTCTGCTGGAGAACAAGAAGAGCGGCGACGCCGGCGTCTACGGCCTCTATTCATCCGCGCAGAACAGCATGACGTGGAGCGAGGCCCTCGATCGCGTGGCTGCGGCAATGGCCGGGCACCACAACAGGCTACTTGGCCACGCTGCGGACCGGCAAGAGGCCGATGACTTCCTGCGCGAGCGCATCGAAGGCGCCCGGTCCTGCCTGATCGATCTGCAAAGGCTGAGTACCTACGGCCACTTCCGCCTCGGGCCGCAGATGATGACGATCCGGGAATTGTTGTCGGGAATTGGAGAGGCACACTCAGCCAAAACGGTAACGCTGATGCTCAAGCGTAGCGATGTGAACGCCCGCATGATTGACCTCAGCGGCTGGCGCGACGAGCACCAACCGGACCTGAGGACCCGCATCACAGACGCGCTCCTGGACATCGACCTGCAAACCGAGATGCCGATTGTGACAGGCTATGCACAGTGCATGGAAGGACTGATGCGCGAGTACGATCGCGGTTATTCTGAAGTCACATTCGCCTACATCGCAGCGTTAACGGATGCGAACGAGGCAGTCATTCATAAGGAATTCCACCTCTCCAGCGCCGATCCGAAGATCGTGGGCGGAGACAAAGTGGTTAAGATCGGCCACACAAACTACGATGTGGCGGATCAGCTCTCCAATCTCGGCATGGAAGCCGTGCACCCAAGCGCTGCAAAAATCCTTCGACAGGCTGAAATCCCTCTGCGCGTGGCGAATGCGTTCGAGCCAAACGACCGGGGTACCCTTATCGTTCCTGAGACGACCCCAGACCCCCGCGTCGAGATGATCACGGGTTTACCCGTTGTCGCGCTCGAAGTGTTTGAACCGGACATGGTCGGAGTGAAGGGCTATGACGCGGCAATTCTTACTGCGCTTACCCGCCACGATGTCTGGATCGTTTCAAAAACTTCCAACGCGAATACGATCATCCATTACGTGAATGCGCCGCTCAATGCGATGCAGCGTGTTGAAAAGGATATCGCAGATGTATACCCGACGGCGGAAATTACCATGCGCGCAGTGGGCATGGTCAGTGCGGTGGGTAGCAGCCTGGCGGGCTTGCAGGTCGCGCGACGCGGGCTGGAGGCACTAAAAGAAGCAGATATTGTGCCTATCGCTTTACAAAGCTCAGGCCGTCAGGTGGACGTGCAGTTCATCCTGCGAGCAGACGATATGATCCCCGGACTGAAGGTGCTCCATGAAGCGCTGGTGGAAGCAGGGCGTTTCAGCGCCGGTCGGAAGTATTAGGCCGTAGTCTCATAAGCGCGCAG
>CAZNGB010000037.1:0-15778 GCA_964572465.1 uncultured Hyphomicrobiaceae bacterium | reverse complement strand
GGCGACTTTCCGGCGGGTTGCAGGGCGGGGCCGAACGATGGCTGGCGGCGCGGCCAGTCGATGCGCACCACTTCGTCGCGCTGGGCGACAAGGCGTCATTTGCGCGGCTGGCCCGGTTCATATTGGGGCGGGCGAACGCAGTGACGCTCTCGGGCAGTGGGCTATGCGGCGCAGCGCATCTGGGCGTGATCACGGCTTTGGAAGAATTTGGCGTGCCCATTGACGCGATCGGCGGGACGGGCTCGGGCGCGGCCGTGGGTGCCTTGCTGGCGTGCGGGCTGGGGCCGGAGGACATCAATGCGCTGTCGAAAGCAATTTTCATGCAGCGCGGCGTGCTGGACGGCGCCAGGCGGCAGGCGGCCCTGTTCGGTGGGCGGCTGGGGCTGTACGGCCACGCGCGCTACGACCGGCTGATCGATCGTCACATCCCTCACGGCACGGCGGCCGACCTGCGGCTGCCGTTCCACGGCTTTGCCGCGAACATCTCCCGCGCACGGTTTTGGCCTCATGATCGCGACAGCCTGCAAGCGATCGTGCGCACCAACTGGACGCCGCCAGGCGTGCTTGCGCCGTTTATCTCAGCAGATGGCGACATGCTGGTCGATGCGTCCGGGGCAGCGCCGCCGCCGGTCGAGGCATTGCGCGCGCTGGGCGTTGGGCGGATCTTCGCCGTGCAGCCACTGGCCGGACCTCTGGGCCGTGCGCCTGCGGCTTACCGCGATCTGCGGCGGGCGATGCTGCGCTCGGGGCGGCGCAAGGGGCTAGCCCAGGATGCCGTGCTCCCGACCATCCCGGACATCGCACTGCGCGCGCAAAACCCCCGCTGGTTCGCGGGCGACGACCTGCCTGATGACATTGTCGCTCTCCAGCCGCCAATGCCGCGCGGCGTCTCGCTACTCGACTTTGCCCGGCATGGACGGATTATGGCGCTGGCGCATGATTGGGCCAGGCGCGAGATCGTGCATCTGAGCGAGGAGGGCGATCCGGTCTTCGACGCTGTGGCGGCTTCGCTCGATCGTGCGCTCGATGCATAAAGCCGGTGCACTCAAGCCTCGCCCAACCGCCCATTGGCCTCTTCCGCCAGCGTCTGGCGCAGCGGGCTCGCCATATAAGTCCCGAGCAGCGTCACTTTCGAAGAGAAGAAGTGTAATTCCTCCAGCGCGAGTTGGACCCGCCGCTCGTCTGGGTGGCCCTCGATATCTGCGTAGAACATCGTCGCATGGAAGCTGCCCTCGAGTTGGTAGGATTCCAGCTTGGTCATGTTGACGCCGTTGGTTGCGAAGCCGCCGAGCGCCTTGTAGAGCGCGGCCGGGACGTTACGCACGCGAAACACGAACGTTGTGATCACCGGCCCGTTCCCGGCGACCACTGGCACAGGCTCGCGCGCAAGCACGAGAAACCGGGTGGTATTGTGCGCGGCGTCCTGTATGTCGCGGCGCATGATATTCAGGTTATGTACCTCTGCGGCCAATTCCGACGCAATCGCCGCCTGCGAAACATCGCCCGCCCGCGCGATCATCCGGGCCGCCCCAGCGGTGTCGGCCTGGGTGACCGGCGCCAATCCAAGGCCCTGAATGACCTGGCGGCATTGGCCGAGCGCCTGAATGTGGCTGTGGACCGTGCGCAAGTCGGCCTCGCGCGCGCCGGGCAGCGCCAGAAGCTGGTGCGAAATCCGCTCGAAATGCTCGCCGATGATCTGCAGGCCGGAGTCCGGCAACAGATGATGAACATCGGCGACGCGCCCGGCCACCGAATTCTCAATCGGGATCATGGCGTTGGCTGCCTCGCCTGCGCGCACAGCGTTCAGCGCGTCCTCGAAGGTGGCATACCCGACCGCCTCCATCTTCGGGAACTGGTCACGGCAAGCAATGTGCGAATTCGCGCCCGGCTCGCCCTGATAGGCAATCTTGCCAGCGGTCCGGCGCGCGACGGCCGGCGTGCGGGTCGATGAATGTCCTGTCGCCTGTGCCGTGCGACCGCTGGTCTTCATTCTTGCTTGGGTCATGATGGGTACTTAGCCTTGCGCACCGGCCGGCGCGTGGGTCGATATGTTTGCAGCGGAGAACAGCGCGCGCACACGCTCCAGATCGGCCGGTGTATCGACACCGAGCGGCACGCTGTCCACCACGCGCACGCCAATGCGCATTCCCGCTTCCAGTGCGCGAAGCTGCTCCAGTCGCTCACGCTGCTCCAGCGTCGAGGCAGGCAGCGACACGAACCGGGCCAGCGCCTCTCGCCGGTAAGCGTAGATGCCGATGTGGTGCAGGAACGGGCCATAGCCGGCGGGCGCGGGCGCGCGCGTGAAGTAAAGCGCGCGAAGCGTTTCGCCATCTCCCCCGGGCGTCCCAACGACTTTCACCACATGCGGGTCGATGACCTCCCCGGCGTCGTCGATCTCCGCTGCAAGCGTGGCGATATCGATCTCCGGGTCTTCCAGGGGCGCGACACAAGCGCGCACCAGCGCCGGATCGAGCGTGGGCAGATCGCCCTGAATATTGACGATGATATCGGCCGGCGCACCACCGCTCACATGGCAGGCAGCTTCATAGACACGATCCGAGCCGCTGGGATGATCTGGTCGCGTCATGACGGCCTCGCCACCCGCCGACTTCACCGCGTCAGCAATAGCGCTATCATCCGTTGCGACAAAAACGTCCCCCACATTGGCCGCCATGGCGCGCCGCCATACGTGCTCGATCATCGGGCGGCCGGCGATATCGACCAGCGGCTTGCCCGGCAGACGGCTGGCTTGCATCCGGGCTGGAATGATGATGAGCGACCTTGACATGGTGGTGTTTGGTTGTTTGCAGACCGGCCCTGCCGCCCCCACGGCCTGGCCAGTCCGAGTTGCATCGCGCGTTCAACAAAAGCTATATCAGCGAGGCCGGTCAACCGATTTCATCCCCGCGAGCGCGGCGGTATCCATTCATGACATGACAAGTTGAGGATCGCAGCACATGGATCTTTGGGAGTTCAACAAAATAGCGGCGGCCGCCCTTTTGAGCCTGCTGGTGATCATTGGGGCGAACACAGCTGTTCCGCTTCTTTATCCGGAGGGCGGACCCGGCCAAGTCCAGGTTGTCGAGGTGCAGGAAGAAGTCCAGACCGCCGAGGCCGAACCCCAAGCCGAAGAGCCGCCGCAAATCCAGCCGCTCCCGGTGCTGCTGGCCTCCGCCGATCCCTCGAACGGGCAGACGGTCGCCCGCCAGTGTTCAGCCTGCCATGTGTTTGAAGAAGGCGGCGCCAACCGCGTTGGACCGCATCTCTGGGCTGTCCCTGGCCGCGAGGTCGCGTCCATCGGCGGCTTCGCTTACTCCAATGCACTGCAGGAGTATGGCGGCGAGTGGAGCTATGAGCGGCTCGACTGCTTTCTGGAGAACCCGTCGGAATGCGTGCCAGGCACGAGCATGGCCTACTCAGGTGTCAAGGACCCGCAGGACCGCGCGGATCTGATCGCCTATCTCGCCTCGCTTGGCGATACACCGCCATTCCCCGAGCCGGAAGATACTGCCGAAGCGCCTGCCGAGAGCGACCAGGCCGCTGCACCTGAAGCAGGTGAACCTGAGCAGCAGCAGGCCGACGCGCAAGAGGAAGCTGACCAAACCCAGACTGACATGGCGGCGGCTGAAGAGCCGGCCGGCGCGGATGCAAGCGGCGAGGAATCATCCGCGGCCAGCGAACCGGCGTCCGGCGAAGCCACCGAGGCTGCATCTGGCGACACGCAACTTGCCGCCTTGTTCGCCAACGCCAGTGCGGCAGACGGCGAGAAGGCCGTGCGCGTGTGCGCAGCGTGCCATAGCTTTGATGAGGGCGGTGCGCATCGCATCGGGCCCAATCTTTACGGCATCATGGGCAACGACATCGCCGCGGTGGATGGGTTCAACAACTACTCCAGCGCGCTCTCCAGCCTGGACGGTTCGTGGACCTACGAGCGCATGAATGCGTGGCTAGAGGCTCCAATGGACTACGTCCAGGGTACGACGATGGGTTATGCTGGCGTGAAGGATGATGCCGAGCGGGCCGACATTATTGCTTATCTCGCCTCGCTGGGGGATGCGCCGCCGCTGCCGGGCACTGAATGACCGACGGCCAGACCCAGAACAGAGATGACGCCGCGCGGGCCTTCGTGAACGAAAGCGCCTCGCCGGCGAAATCGCGGGGCTGATCCCAACGCCCAGCGGCAATGGAGGTTTTTTAATTTGCCGCTGAATGTGCTGACGGGGCATGTTAAAACCCTGTTATGCGACGCCGTTGCCTATTGGACGAATGGTCCGCTGGCGCATTCAGTCGTTTTTGGCGCATTCAGTCTCATCCGGGAGTATCATGCTCAACCGTAGCCTTGCCGTTGCCCTTGCCCTTTTTGCCTTTACCCTTCCGGCCTCCGGCGCATTAGCGGAAACTTCATCCGACACGGCGCGGAAAAAGCACCACGGCCTGTCGCTGATCACGCCTGAACCGGAGTTGCCGCCCAACTTCACACATTTCCCGTTCGCCAACCCTGACGCGCCAAAGGGTGGCGAAGCGAATCTATGGGCGTTCGGCACTTTCGACTCCATCAATCCAATCCCGCTGAAGGGCAACAAGGCGCAGGGGCTGGGCCTGGTGTTCGAGCCGCTGATGGCCAACAGCCTCGATGAAGCCTCCGCCGAATACGGTCTGATCGCCGAATGGGTGTCCTATCCAAAGGACTATTCCTCCGCGACCTTCGGCCTGCGCGAAGAGGCGCGCTGGCATGACGGAACGCCGATCACACCGGAAGACGTGATCTATTCCCTGGACATCCTGAAGGAGAAGAACCCCTTCTACAGCGCGTATTACGCGAATGTGACACGCGCCGAAAAAACCGGGGAGCGCGAGGTCACGTTCTACTTCGACGTGCAGAACAACCGTGAGTTGCCGCTAATCATTGGCCAGCTGCGCGTTTTTCCGAAACATTACTGGGAAAGCGCCGAAGGCCGCGACCCGGGCGAAACGACGCTGGAGCCGCCGCTTGGCTCCGGGCCCTACCGGATCGCCGAAGTCGAGGGCGGCCGGCGCATCGCTTACGAACGCGTGGAAGATTATTGGGCGCAGGATTTGCCGGTCCGCAAGGGGCAGTTCAACTTCGACCGGATTAATTTCGAGTATTATCGCGACTCGACGGTCGCGTTTCAGGCATTCACGGCCGGCAAGATTGATTTCTACGTTGAGAACAGCGCCAAGAACTGGGCGCAAGGCTACAACTTCCCAGCGCACAATCGCGGCGATGTGATCAAGCGCGGGATTGAGTTGGAGACACCGCGGCCGATGCAGGCGTTCGTGTTCAACACGCGCCGCGACCGCTTTAACGACCGCCGGGTGCGCCGGGCGTTCAACTATGCTTTCGACTTTGAGTGGGCGAACGAAACGCTGTTTTATGGCCAGTATGAACGCACCGACAGCTTCTTCGAAAACACCGAACTGGCCTGGCAGGGCCTGCCCGAAGGGCGCGAGCGCGAGATCCTTGAAGACCTACGCCAGAAATATCCGGAGCACGTGCCGGAAGGAGCGCTGACGACGGAATACTTCAACCCTGAAGGCGGCGGGCGGCGGGAGATGCGGCGCAACCTGCGCGAGGCGCTGTCGCTGCTCAGCGAGGCCGGCTGGGAAACCAGGCAGGGAACGCTCGTCAACGCCGACACGGGCGAGCCATTCCGCGTCGAGTTCTTGTTGCAATCGCCCACGATGGAGCGGGTGGTGCTGCCTTACACCCAGACGCTTGAGCGTATCGGCATGGATGTCAGCGTGCGAGTGGTCGACTCCTCGCAGTACCGCGAGCGGACCAACAATTTCGACTTCGACATCATCGTGGATAGTTTTGCGCAGTCCGAGTCGCCAGGCAACGAACAGCGCGACTTCTGGGGTTCGCAGGCGGCCGAGACGCCGGGCAGCCGCAACACGATCGGCATCCAGAACCCGGCGGTGGATGCGCTGATCGATAAGGTCATCTTCGCCAAGGATCGCGCTGAGCTGGTCGCGGCGACGCGCGCGCTGGACCGCGTGCTGCTGTGGAACCACTACGTCGTGCCCCAGTGGTACTCGCCGGCCGCGCGCGTCGCCTACTGGGACAAATTCGAGCATCCCGAGCCGCTGCCGAGCCGGGCGGTCGGCTTCACGCAAGTCTGGTGGTACGACGCGGAGAAAAGCGCGCAGGTGTCGCAATGAGCGGCATAAAGATGCGTTGCGGCTTTCGTCCTATGCTTCTCGCGTTCGGCCTGCTCCTTGGCGCTGCCGCGCCGCCCGCGGTCGCTGGCGATACGCCAGAGGGCGCGCGACATGGGCTTTCGGCGTTTGGCGAGCTGAAATATCCGCCGGATTTCGCGCATTTCGACTATGTGAACCCTGACGCGCCGGTCGGCGGCCAAATGTCGATGATCGGCACCGCAGGGCTGATCACGTTCAACAGCTTCAACCCTTTCATTATCACTGGCGACCCGGCGCAGGGCATGGAGTATCTGTTCGACAGCCTCATGACCCGCGCTTATGACGAGCCGGACGCGGTTTACGGCCTTGTTGCGCATGCCGCGGAACTGGAGCCGGACCGCAGCGGCGTAACGTTTTACATGCGCACTGAAGCAAAATTCGCCGATGGCTCGCCGGTGACGGCTCAGGATGTGGTCTTCACTTATGAGACGCTCAAACGCGATGGCCGCCCGATCTACAATGCCATGTTGCGCGACATCGAGAAGGCCGAGGCGCTGGACGATCACACCGTCCGCTTCACCTTCAACGGTCCTGGCAAGCGCCGCCTGCCGATGATCATCGCGCAACTGCCGATTCTGTCGCGTGCATACTACGAAGAGCGGCCTTTCAACGAATCGACGCTGGATCCGCCGCTCGGCTCGGGGCCCTACGAGATCGCCGATTTCAGACAGGGCCGCTTCGTCACGCTGCGCCGGCGCGACGACTATTGGGGCCGTGATTTGCCGGTCAATCGCGGGCGCTTCAACTTTACCGAGTTGCGCTACGAGTATTTTCGCGACCGCACCGCGGAGCTCGAAGCGCTCAAAGCGGGCGAGTTCGACCTGCGCGAGGAATTCACGTCGAAATCCTGGGCCACGGAATATGACATCCCGCAAGTCCGCTCCGGCCGGATGAAGCTGGCGACTTTGGAAGACGGCCGGCCATCGGGCGCGCAAGGCTTCTTCATCAACACGCGACGCGAAAAGTTTGCCGACAGCCGCGTGCGCGAAGCGCTGGGTTACGCGTTCGACTTCGCCTGGACGAACCAGAATATGTTCTTCGGCATGTATGAGCGCACGGCGAGTTATTTCGAGAACTCCGAACTCAAGGCCGTTGGCAAGCCGAGTGCAGCGGAGCTTGCGCTGCTGGAGCCGTATCGTGATCAATTGCCAGATAGCGTTTTCGAAGAAGCCTACTTGCCACCAGAAAGTGATGGCTCAGGGCGCGATCGGCGGCTGTTGCGCAAGGCCTCGCGTCTCCTCACGGATGCTGGCTGGGTGATCCGCGAGGGACGGCGGGTCAACGCGGAAACGGGCGAGCCGCTGGAGATCGAGTTTCTGATCTTTTCGCCGACATTCGAGCGTGTGATCGGCCCGTATGTCAGAAATCTGGATATGATCGGCATTGACGCGCGCATTCGCCGGGTCGATCCTTCGCAGTTCCAGGAGCGGATGAAGAGTTTCGACTTCGACATCACCACCCAGCGCTTCGTGCTCAATCAGACGCCGGGCCCCGAACTGCGCAACTACTTCAGCAGCGACGCCGCGCAGGCGAAAGGCAGCTTCAACCTCGCTGGCATTCAATCTCCTGTGGTCGATGCGCTGATCGACAAGGTGCTCGCCGCACAGACGCGCGAGGACATGCAAACGGCCGCCCGGGCACTCGATCGGGTGTTGCGCGCGGGCCATTACTGGGTGCCGCACTGGTACAAGACCACCCATCACATCGCATTTTGGGACAAATTTTCATGGCCCGAAACAAAACCGCCTTATGATCGCGGTGTGATAGAAACCTGGTGGTATGACGAGGCAAAAGCGGCTCGGGTCGAAGCCGCACGCTGATCGCGGACGCCACGGCTTGATGCGCAGGCCGCTCGATCCGCAAGAGGTTCATGCAACATGGCAGCTTATATTATCCGCCGTCTGCTGCTGATGATCCCGACGCTGCTCGGGATCATGGTCGTGAGTTTCATCATCGTGCAGTTCGCACCCGGCGGCCCGGTTGAGCGCATCATCGCCCAACTCACCGGCACGGACGTCGCCGCAACCGCGCGTATTGGTGGCACGGACGCCGGCGACTTCGGCGCAGGGGCCGGCGGCGATGGCGCGGGCGCAGGCGAGGGCGGATCGCAGTATCGCGGCGCGCAGGGCCTAGACCCGGAATTCATTGCGGAGCTGGAGGAGCAGTTCGGCTTCGACAAGCCGCCGCATGAGCGCTTCGTGATGATGATGTGGAACTACATCACCTTCGACTTCGGGGAGAGCTATTTCCGCGATGTGAGTGTGATCGAGCTGATCGCCGAAAAGTTGCCGGTCTCGATCTCGCTCGGCTTGTGGATGACGCTGATATCCTACGGTATCTCGATCCCGCTTGGGATCCGCAAGGCGGTGAAGGACGGCACCAGCTTCGATGTCTGGACCAGCAGCGTCGTTGTTATCGCCTATGCGATCCCCGGCTTCCTGTTCGCGGTGCTGCTGATCGTGCTGTTTGCGGGCGGCACCTTCCTCGACTGGTTCCCGCTGCGCGGCCTCACCTCGGACAACTGGGACGAACTCAGCTGGCCGATGAAGATCGTCGATTATTTCTGGCACCTGACGCTGCCGCTGCTGGCGCTGTCGCTGTCGGCGTTCGCGACCACCACGTTCCTGACCAAGAACTCGTTTCTCGACGAGATCAAGAAGCAGTATGTGATGACCGCCCGTGCCAAGGGCCTGAGCGAGACGCGCGTGCTTTACGGGCATGTGTTCCGCAACGCGATGCTGATTATCGTCGCGGGCTTCCCCGGCGCGTTCATCGCGGCGTTCTTCACCGGCTCGCTGTTGATCGAGACGATCTTTTCGCTGGACGGGCTGGGGCTGCTGTCGTTCGAGTCGATCGTCAATCGGGATTATCCGGTCGTCTTCGCCACGCTTTATATCTTTTCGTTGATGGGGCTGGTCATCAATCTCATCTCGGATTTGACCTACACCTGGATCGATCCGCGCATCGACTTCGAGTCGCGGGAGGTCTAATTCCATGGAACAAAAGGTCAGCCACGAACCCGAAGGCTATCTCGACGCTGGCGCGGTCATTCCGCCG
This sequence comes from uncultured Hyphomicrobiaceae bacterium, assembly GCA_964572465.1. GTDB lineage: Bacteria > Pseudomonadota > Alphaproteobacteria > Rhizobiales > Rhodomicrobiaceae > Dichotomicrobium. The sequence goes on along the minus strand of CAZNGB010000037.1, from coordinate 6,499 downwards.
CGGCGCCGCTGGTTCGAGCTGTCTCCGCTCAACAAGCGCCGCTTGAACAACTTTAGGGCCAACAGGCGCGGCCACTGGAGCTTGTGGATCTTTCTGGTTCTGTTCATCGTCTCGCTATTCGCCGAGTTGATCGCCAACGACAAGCCGATCCTGATCCAGTTCGAGGGCGGATATTACACGCCGATCTTCAACTTTTATCCCGAAACGGCGTTTGGCGGCGAATTCGCGACCGAGGCGGAATATCGCGACCCTTTCGTGCAGGACCTGATCCAGGAGGGCGACGGCTGGATGATCTGGCCGCCAATCCGCTACAGCTACGAGACGATCAATTACGACCTGCCGGTGCCCGCGCCCGCGCCGCCGTCCTCGGAGAACCTGCTCGGTACCGACGACCAGGGACGCGACGTGCTCGCGCGGGTGATCTACGGCTTCCGAATATCGGTTTTGTTCGGGCTGACGCTGACCATCCTGTCGTCGGTCATCGGCATTGCCGCGGGCGCAGTGCAGGGCTATTTCGGCGGCTGGACCGACCTGATCTTTCAGCGCGTTATCGAAATCTGGCAGGCGATCCCGACTCTGTACCTGCTCATCATCATTGCAGCGGTGATCGAGCCGAATTTCTGGATACTGCTCGGGATATTGCTGTTATTCAGTTGGGTGGCGCTGGTGGGCGTCGTGCGGGCCGAGTTCCTCCGAGGGCGTAATTTCGAGTACATTCACGCGGCGCGGGCGCTGGGTCTGAGCGACGGCAAGATCATGTTCAAGCACTTGCTGCCGAACGCGATGGTGGCGACGATCACCTTCATGCCGTTCCTGCTGAATGCCTCGATCACTACGCTGACCTCGCTCGACTTCCTCGGCTTCGGCCTGCCTCCTGGCTCGCCGTCGCTCGGCGAATTGCTGGCTCAGGGCAAGAACAACCTGCAAGCGCCATGGCTCGGTATCACCGCCTTCATGGTCATCGCGGTCATGCTCAGCCTGCTGATCTTCATCGGCGAGGCGGTGCGCGACGCGCTCGACCCGCGCAAGACCTTCCGGTGAGGCGGGTATGAGCGATTCCACCAAGCTGCTGGATGTGCGCAACCTGTCGGTAAACTTCACCTCCGATGAGACCGAGGTCGAAGCCGTCAAGGGCGTCTCGTTCAGCATGAACCGCGGCGATACGGTCGCGCTCGTCGGCGAGTCCGGCTCTGGCAAGACGGTCTCGGCGTTGTCGATCATGCGGCTGCTGCCATACCCGGCGGCCTCGCACCCCTCTGGCGAAATTTTCTTCAAGGGCCGGGACGTACTGAAGCTGCCGCTCACCGACATGCAAAAGCTGCGCGGGCGCGATATCGGCATGATCTTTCAAGAGCCGTTGTCCTCGCTCAATCCGGTGCACAGGGTAGAGAAGCAGATCGGCGAAGTGCTCAAGGTCCATCACGGTATGTCGGACACGAAGGCCCGCCTGCGCGTGCTGGAGCTGCTGGACAAGGTGGGCATTCCCGACCCCGAAACGCGGCTGCAATCCTATCCGCACCAGCTCTCCGGTGGGCAGCGCCAACGCGTGATGATCGCCATGGCGCTGGCGAACGAGCCGGACCTGCTGATCGCGGACGAGCCGACTACCGCGCTCGACGTGACCATTCAGGCGCAAATTCTGGAGCTGTTGCAGCGGCTCAAGAAAGAGCTGGGCATGGCGCTGCTGCTCATCACGCATGACCTGACAGTGGTGCGAAAGATGGCCGAGCGCGTCTGCGTCATGAACCACGGCGAGATCGTCGAGGCTGCGGAGACCGAAAAAATTTTTACCGAACCGAAACACCCTTACACCAAGCACCTGCTCGCTGCCGAGCCGAAGGGCGAGCCGCCCGCGAGCGACAACACCGCGCCGGTCATCATCCGCACTGACAATCTGCGCGTCTGGTTCCCGATCAAGCGCGGGTTGCTGAAACGCACCGTGGGCCACATCAAGGCGGTCGATGGATTGTCGCTGCAAATCCGCGAGGGCCAGACCGTCGGCGTGGTCGGCGAATCCGGCTCCGGCAAGACGACGCTTGGCCTGGCGTTATTGCGCCTCACTTCCAGCGACGGGCCGATTGTCTATATGGGCCAAAATATCAACGGGTTGACCTTCAAGAAGATGCGCCCGTACCGCCGCGAAATGCAGATCGTTTTCCAGGACCCGTATGGCTCGCTCAGCCCTCGGCTCTCGGTCAGCCAGATCGTGGAGGAGGGCCTGATCATCCAGCACCCGAAGATGCCGCCAGAAGAGCGTCGCGCGCGCGTGTCCAAGGCGCTCAGCGAGGTTGGCCTCGACCCCGCGACGCAGGACCGCTATCCGCACGAGTTCTCCGGCGGTCAGCGCCAGCGCATCGCCATCGCCCGCGCGATGGTGCTGGAGCCGAAATTCGTGATGCTCGACGAGCCCACCAGCGCGCTGGATGTGTCGGTGCAGGCGCAGATCGTTGACCTGCTGCGCGACCTCCAGGACCGGCACAATCTGGCCTACATGTTCATCAGCCACGACTTGCGTGTGGTGCGCGCGCTGTCGAATTACGTCATCGTCATGAAGGACGGCAAGGTGGTGGAGCAGGGCGAGGCGCGCGAGGTCTTCAACACCCCGAAGACCGATTATACCAAGGCGCTTATGGCTGCGGCCTTCGAACTGGAGACGGCGCACACCGGCGCAGTCTCGACCTGATCCAGCGCATTCCGAAAAGTGGCTGCCGGTTTTCCGGCCAAATGCGCGTAAAGAAGATTCAGAATAGCGCGGCGAGAAAATCCTCAATCCCGAACAGGAAAATCCCGGCCCCGCCGATCATCACATGCGACACCGACACGGCCATCAGCGAATGGGTGCGCGCGAACAGCCAGCCCCAGAATATGCCCGGCAGGAATGTCGCGAGCGCGAAGGTCGGGTTGGTGTGCGCATGAGCGGCGGCGAAGGCGAAGTTGGACACGAGAATCGCCCAGGTGCGCCGCTTCAGTTCCGACCCGTCGAGGAACGCGAATAATGGCGCCTGGATGCCGCAGCGCGCGACGAACTCCTGCGCCGGCACGAACAGCGCGTAAAGCGCGAACACGCCCGTATATAAGCCCCATGAAATATGCGTCTGCCCGTGGATTGCGATTGTGGCAGGCGTGATGACCGACCAGCCCTCCAGTCCGGGCACGGTGAGGATCAGCAGCCATTTCAGCGCAGCCATCGCTGCTACGAAGATGAGTGACGCTTTTAACGCCAGACTGAGCGCCGGGCGCCAGTTGTCGAGCCGGAGGCCGAAAAACGCCAGCGGAAAGCGGCTCAATCGGATCACTGCGAGGAAAGCCGCGGCAAATGTCAGGATGACCAGCGGGGTGATCGCCAGCCGCGCCTGTAGCGGGAGGTCTAAGCCGCTGATAGCGCCCAGCGCCAGCGTATAGACCGACAGCATCGACAGCGCGCCGACGAGAACGAGCGCAATGGCGTTGCGATAGCCGGCGAGTTCAGCCTCGTTGCGCAACGCATCGACGCGTGCGTCCAGCGTGTCTCGCAGCCGGGTGGCGAGGAAAAACGCGAGCTGATTTTCAAGCGCGCGACGCACCTTCCTTGGCAATGAGCCGCTGGGGATCGCATCGAGGTCGAGCACGGCGGCTGTCACCACGCCGCGGCAGCGCGCGGTTGCAGAGGCTGGACGGCGGTCGAGCAGCGAGACCGATCCAACGATCTGCTCCGGCCCGCGCACCGCGATCTCGTATTCCAGCGGCGTGCGGTTCACCGGGTCATGGCCGCATTTGCAGATCGATACCTCGCCCGAGAGGATGATGAAAAGGCGACCGCCCGTCCGATCGCCCTCGCGGAACAACGGCTCACCGGACGCAAACTCGACGCGGCGCAGATGAGTGCGCAGCACGGCGAGGACCTCTGCTCGAAGCCCGGAAAACGGCTCAATCCGCTCAAGACGGAAACTGGGCCATGCAACGGTGTGCGCGTGCGTTGCAGCAGGAACGCTGCGCTGATCAGCAGGTGCGCTTTTCACGCCATTGACCAGAAAGGCTGTCGTATCTGCTGCCATTGATCGCCTTTGGCGTGTCGCCCCTCACATCGGACCAGAATACCGGCCAATCATTGATATTGGCTCACCTACGAAACTGCCGCTAGTCACTCTAATGAGGGTTTGAAGCATCGTTACCCCGCGTGAACGCGGCTGGCGTAAATGACACAAGGCCGCGATGCGCCGAGAGCATCCGCCGCTATTCGGTTGCATGCGGCATCCCGGTTCGGCACAGTCGCTCGGGTAATTGGCGCAGACGTTCTTGCGGTCTCTGGCGCGCAGGTGCCGCGCCTGCCCGCGTATTCAGCGCCTATTCATTTGCGGTGCCGCATGGTCGGTTCGAATAGGCAGGTTCGGAGGCAAGGATGACAGGGAAATTGTCGCGCATGGCACGCGCGCTGCTGCTGGGTGCGTTGCTCGGGTCGATGGCGGCGACGGGCGCGGCGGCCCAAGACTTTTCCAGGCTGCAATGCCCTACGCTGACAGAGCTGCGCATGGAACTCCTCACGCGCTTCGGCTATTGCCCGCGCGAACGCTTTTACGCGCGGATGTTTTCCGAGCAGGTGCAGAACTGCAATCCCGGACTGAGCGATCTGCAGGTGCAGGACAAGATCCTCAACGATGAGGCGGTGCCGGCCGAAGCCAAGGAGCGTTACGAGACAATTCTCCGTTTCTTGCAGCGCAATAACTGTGAAATCTGAAGACCTTGGACGATCAGGCCGCGGACAGCGCGCGAATAATTTCGCGAAACGCGTCTGCATGGTAAGTATGCTTAACGAACGGCTCATTGAGCCGGAGTAGCCGGGGGTATCAAGCCATGTCGCAACGCGAAACCGCCCAGTTGCCGCTGGTCTGGCGCGTGTTCAAGATCATCGGCGACGTCATTTGGGACATGCGTGCGCCGCTGCTGGTATCGATCGGGGCGTTCATCGTGTTCTATGTGCCCGGGCAAACAAGCGAGATCTACCGAGCGCTTGCCCTGGAGGTCGAGACCGCACCTTACAAGCCGCTCCTCTCATTGGTTCTGCTGGCCGCGCTGAGCTATTTCCTCTGGTCGATGTCGCGTGCGCTTTGGCGCAATTCGGTGGATATAGACCCGCATGTGACCTTCAGCCCGCTCGCGCGCGGTATATCGCACATCTTCTCCATGCTGATTGCGCTTCTGCCGATCATCGGCGTTCTGATGGCGATGATGCCCGCCGGCGTTGGCGCGACCGCATCGCTGATTGCGGAGGTGGGTTTTCCGACTCTGGAGGATCGGGAGACGGTCGGTGGGCAGTTTGCGGTCGTCTCGCAGGATATTGTCCGCAACTTGCAGGGACAGGCTGAGTTTCCTCCCTACATCACAGACATCGTGAACAACTACAATCAGGTCGCTGTCTATCTGCTGGTGGGCATTCAGGCGACGGCTGCACTGCTTCTCGTGATGTTCGTGTTCCTCACTTGGCGCGCCTTCCGTCCGGGCTCACACTTTGGCGAGAAGCCGTTTTCCCTCTGGTATTTTATTCCGATCGTGGCGGCGCTTGGAGCCATCGTGGCCCTTGTCGCAGCGCAGCCGGTCATCCGCACGCTTGGCGATGGCCCGCTGCTGGTCACATGGATCATCACCGGCGTCGGCAGCTTCTCCATCATTTGCATTTTCCTTATGGGATTGAGCTATTTGCTCGCAGGCTGCACGCGTGTTTACGATGTTATCGGCATCCCCGCGGTCACGATTTTGGTCTCCGCGGCGCTGATCTTCGCGTTCTTCAACTGGAACAACAACCACAAGATCAGGTTGCAGCCAGCCAGCCCGGAAGCGCAGGCGCAGCCCGATGATCTATATATCGCCTTCCTCGACTGGCTCGACGCCAGACCGGATGAGCGCAAGCGGCTTTATGCCAACAGCGGTGCGCAGACATACCCGGTCTATGTGGTTGCGGCACAAGGCGGTGGCGTCTATGCGGCCAACCTCGCGGCGCTCACCATGGCGCGGCTCTACACCGCCTGTCCGGCGCTTCGCCATCATGTGTTCGCAGTCAGCGGCGTCTCGGGCGGCAGTCTCGGCGCCAGCGTATTCAACGCCTTCTGGCTCCAGGCGCGGCGCAACCAAAACCCTGAAGTGATGGGCGAGCATTGCCAGCTTCAGGCCAAGACTGACGGACGGGTCAGCGGCCTTGAGCAGGGCATCCGCACCTATCTGGGGCATGATTTTCTGTCGCCAGTGCTGGCGGGCGCGCTGTTCCCCGATTTCCTCCAGCGCTTCATCGTGCCGGGCTTCGAGGTTCTCGATCGCGCGCGTGCATTCGAGGCGAGCCTCAACCATGCCTGGATCGACACCAACCGGAAGCTTGGCAACGACGCCCCGGAAGACGAGGCAACGCCGTTCGAGCGGGGCTTCCTGAGCGCGTCGGCTGACTTCCGCGATCCAGACGTGCAGGCCCCGTCTCTTGTGCTGAATACCACCAGCGTCGAGACCGGCGAGCGCTTCGTCGTCGCGCCGTTCC
>CAZNGB010000036.1:0-15803 GCA_964572465.1 uncultured Hyphomicrobiaceae bacterium | reverse complement strand
GCATCCGCCGGGGCACCGGCTGCGCAACCCCGAACTGGCCGGAACCTTCCGGCAGCTCGCGGCGGATGGCGCGGACGCATTCTACGGCGGGCCAATCGCGCGCGACATCGTTGATACCGTCCGCGCCGCGCAGCGCAATCCTGGCGACATGACGCTGGCTGATCTGGCGGATTACCAGGCGAAAGCGCGGGCCCCCGTTTGTGGGCCGTATCGCGGCTACCGCGTCTGCGGGATGGGGCCGCCGACCTCTGGCGGGCTGACCGTTTTGCAGGTGCTGATGATGCTGGAGCGGTTTGACCTTGGCGACGAGCCACTGAACGCGCGGGCGCTCCATCTGATCGCCGAGGCGCAGCGGCTCGCCTACGCCGACCGAGCGCGATATATGGCTGACGCGGATTTCGTCGACGTGCCGAAGGGGCTGATCGACCGGGATTATCTGCGCGCGCGCAGCGAGCTGATCTCGCCATACAGGGCCATGGACCAGGCCGAGCCTGGTGACCCGCCGGGCGGCGCCGGCATCTTCGGCGAGGGCGAGAGCGCCGAGCAGCCGGGCACCAGCCATATTTCGATCATCGACGCGGAGGGCAACGTCGCTTCCATGACCTCCTCGATCGAGCGCGCATTCGGTTCCGGACTGATGGTGCGCGGCTTCCTGCTCAATAATCAGCTTACCGATTTCTCCTTCCAGCCCGCCGACAGCAAGGGCCGGCCAATTGCCAACCGCGTCGAAGCCGGGAAGCGCCCGCGCAGTTCCATGTCCCCGACAATCGCGTTCGCTGATGGGCAACCCGCGATCGTCACCGGCTCGCCGGGCGGCAGCCGCATCATCCTCTACACGCTCAAATCCCTGATCGCCCCGATCGACTGGGGCCTGAACGCTCAGGAGGCGGCGTCACTGCCGAATTTCGGCAGCCGGGGCGGAGCGCTGGCGCTGGAGGGCGGACATGACTGGTCCACGCAGGCCGAACGCTTGCGCGGCTTTGGCCACGAGATCCGCGGCACGGCGATGACTTCCGGCGTCCACATGATCATCGCGCGCGACGGCCTGCTCGAAGGCGGAGCCGACCCGCGCCGCGACGGCATGGCGCTTGCCGATTAGTGAGCACGCGCATCACGCGCATAGTGCAGGGTCATCATCCTGTCGGCGGTGGCCCGTCCGCCTGGCGCGCGAAGGTTTGATCGCCATCAAGTCGAAGCTCTTCTCAGCCCGATAACTTGATGACCATTAAGGACAAATGCCTGCGTTCCCGGAAACAATGGAAGCGTTGGGAAGGAGTAGGCTGATGATACTCAATGCTCAGTTGGCGCCAGGTAACGAGGCCTCGAGGATCGAGGATGTCGTAATCGAGCCGATGGGCCTGTCCGGCTATCTGCGGTTGCCCGTGCAGCCGGCTGGCCTTGTAATCTTCGCGCATGGCAGCGGGTCGGGCCGTAACAGTCCCCGCAACAACTACGTTGCCGAAGGGCTGGGCGAAGCCGGCTTCGCGACACTGCTCTTTGACCTCTTGACGCCGGAGGAAGAGGCCGACCGCGTCAATGTTTTCGATGTTCCGCTGCTCTCGGACAGACTTGTGAGCGCAATCAAGTGGAGTGCTCAGGACCCGCGCATCAAAGCGCTGCCGATCGGCTTGTTCGGTGCGAGTACGGGTGCGGCTGCGGCGCTGGTTGCCGCAGCCGCCACGCAGAACCACCGCGTCGGCGCAGTCGTCTCGCGCGGCGGGCGGCCGGACATGGCGGCCTGCGCGTTCCAGTGGGTGAAGGCCCCGACGCTGCTGATTGTCGGCGGCAATGACACACAGGTTCTGCGGCTCAACCGCGAGGCCCATGACAAGCTTGAGTGTGAGAAGGAGCTGATGATCGTGCCTGGCGCCACGCATCTGTTCCACGAGCCGGGCGCGCTGGACGAGGTTATCGATGGTGCGAAGGACTGGTTCACGCGGCATCTGGCGGGCGGAGACGTGCAACCGTGTTGAGGGCGCATGACATTCAACGATCGACGTGAGGCGGGCCGCAAGCTGGCCGCGGGGCTGCGTCATTATCGCGGCAAGGATACGGTGGTGCTGGCCTTGCCCCGCGGTGGCGTGCCGGTCGCGGCGGAGGTGGCCGCATCGCTCGATGCGCCGCTCGACCTGCTGCTGGTGCGAAAAGTCGGCGTGCCGTGGCAGCCGGAGCTGGCGATGGGCGCGGTGATCGACGGCGAGGAGCCGATCACCGTGCGCAACGAGGACATTATCGGGCTGGCAAACGTGACCGAAGGCGATTTCGACGCGGCCGCGCAGCGCGAACTCGCGGAGATCGAACGGCGGCGGAAGAAATACATCGGCGAGCGCCCGCGCCCGGCGATCAAGGATCATGTCGCCATCATCATCGACGACGGCATTGCCACCGGCGCGACCGTGCGCGCGGCCATTCGCGGGCTGAAGCGCAAGGGGCCGGAGAAGGTCGTGCTGGCCGTGCCGGTCGCGCCCCCGAACGCTCTGGAAGAACTGCGCGGCGAGGTGGACGAGCTTGTCTGCCTGGAAGCGCCGGAGATGTTCCGCGCGATTAGCCTGTATTATCGGTCGTTCCAGCAGGTGAATGATGAGGAGGTCACGCGCATCCTCGACAGCGCCCGCGCCACCACCACGGACTGACCTGCACAGTCATTGCGAGGTCCGCAGGGCCGACGCAATCCAGCGTCGTGGTTTTGGGCTGGATCGCTTCGCTTCGCTCGCGATGACCGGCTTCACTGCCCAAGCCTAAACCTCCAGCACGAGACGCCCGTCAGCCAGCCGCACCCCGCGTCGAAATCTCCCGCATTCGCGGTCCATGCGGGCGCGCAGCCACTCGGCTTCTTCGCCCGAAGCGATGTTCAGCCGGAATTTGCGCAGCCGAAATGGCAGCATCTCCAGTCGCATGAGCGCCCCGTTCGCGTCGAGGTCGAGGATGTAGCCGAGCACCAGATCGGGCCGGTAACTCTCATGACCGCGGATGCCTTCGTAATCGTTCAGAAAATCGCCGCAGCCATAGAGGATCGCGCGGCCCCGATGCACCTCGATGGCCTTGGGGTGGTGGGAGGAATGGCCGAAGATGATGTCCACGCCAGCGTGTTCGATCAGAGCGTGGGCGAAGTCGCGGTGCCGCTCAGGAATTTCGTAGCCCCAGTTCCCGCCCCAGTGGATCGACAGCATCACCACGTCTGTCGGCGTGCTGTGCGCGGCGATGTGACGTGCAAGTCGCTCAAAGGAGGGCGTGCTGGCGTCAGGCAGAAAGTGCACCCCCGGCGTATCCGTCCCCGCGGCCCAATGCTCCGGCGTACCGCTGGACGGGCAGGCGACAGCGAACAGGCGCAGGCGCGCGCCTTCTGCCACAAGCGTCAGCGGCCGCGCGGCCCCCTCCGCATTTCGCCCAGCACCGACATGGACGAGGCCGGCTGCCGCCAGCGCGTCCAGCGTGTCGGTCAGGCTCTCCGGCCCCCAATCCGCGATGTGGTTGTTGGCGAGCACGCAGGCATCGGGCTTGAAGGCCGCGATTGCCGGCGTGTTGTCCGGGTGCATCCGGTAGTTGATGCCCTTCGGCTCAGGCGTGCCGTCGGCTGTGATGCTGGTTTCCAGGTTGATGATGCGCAGGTCAGGAGCCGCCGCGTCGACCGCCGCCAGCGCATCGCCCCAGATATAGTCCGGCGGCACGCGGCGCGGGATGTCGCCCGCCCACGCTTCGGCCAGCCGCACATAGTCGATGGCCGAGGTCATGTAGGGCTCGTGGAGCACCGGGTCGCAGGGGTGCGGCAGAATCTGGTCGATCCCGCGCCCGGTCATCACGTCGCCGCACAGGAAAATCCGCATCGCAGCCACCTCCGGCGGGATCGTCGCATCTCGCAGCGGCGCTTTGCTTGATAGCCGTTAACGCCCTGATGCTCGGAGCATCCGCGCCGCCTTCAGAACCGCTCGGCGCGCAGAACCTCGCAATCGACCACGCTCACCACACCGATATGGCGTTCGACGACCGCGAAGGCGGCTTCCAGCAGCGCGTCCAGTCGTTCGGGGCGGATGATGCAGACGACGCTGACCATTCCGCTGGCCGGGCTGATTTCGCCCTCGCGGCTCCACTGCCCGGACCGGCCCGACCCGCCGAGCACTGGCAACACGGTGAAGCCCGTAACGCCGGCCTTGAAAAGGGCATTGGTCAGCCGCTTTTCCATGACCGCCTCGATTGTGATCTCGACGCGTTTCGCCTTGTGGGTCTGCATCGGCCTTAGCCTCCGGTCGCGGCGCTCGCTACCGCGAAGTAAAGTGGGATGCCGAGCGTCAGGTTGAAAGGGAAGGTCACGCCGAGCGACAGCGTGAGATAGATCGACGGGTTCGCCTCGGGCAGGGCAACGCGCATCGCCGCGGGCACCGCGATATACGAAGCCGAGGCGCAGAGCGTCATGAAGAGCATCGTGCCGCCGGTCGAAAGGCCCAACAACAGCCCGGCGAGGAGGCCCAGGCTCGCGCCGATCGGGGGCATGACGACGCCAAACAGGAACACGCCCGGGGTCAGCACCGAGCGCGCCTTGCGCAGCCCGCGTCCGGCGACCAGCCCCATATCGAGCAGGAACAGACACAAGACGCCCTGGAACGGGGCCACGATGAAGGACGAGATCAGCGCCATCCCCTCGGATCCGGTGATCCAGCCGATCACGAACGAGCCCACCAGCAGCACGATCGAGCCGTTGAGCAGGATGTCCCGCACAAGTCCCTCGTCCATACCGTTGGCGGATTTGCCGAAGCGCGCGATCAGCCACAGCGCGGACAGGATCGCGGGCGCTTCCATCACCGCCGCGACGGCGACCATGTAACCCTCAGGCCTCAGCCCCGCGGAACCGGCGACCGTGGTGGCCGCTACGAAAGTCACGATCGAAATGGAGCCGTAATGCCCGGCGACGGCGGCGGCATCGGTGACATCGAGGCGGGTCATCGTGCGCAGCAGCGCGAAGGCGATCAACGGGATCGCGAATGACAGCACGAGGCCCGCGAGCAGCGACAGCAGCAGCGTGCCGTCGATACCGTGATCGGATACGCTGACCCCGCCCTTGAAGCCGATCGCGAAGAGCAGGTAGATTGACATCCCCTTGGCGACCGCTTCGGGGACGGTGAGGTCCGAACGCGCGAACGCGGCCAGCATCCCGAGCGCGAAAAACAGGATGATGGGCGACAAGAGGTTGTTTGCCGCCAGCGTGAGAATGCCCTCCATCCGTCCCCCCGATCGCCCACCTGAAGCATTGGGTGCGCTGGTGTGATCGCAATGCCGGCTTGCGTCGGCTCAGCCCTTTACGAGATGGCGGATGGCCTCGTCAACTGGCATTCGGAGGAACGCGGCTGGGCGCGAGGCGGGCGGGGCGGCTCCTATCACCGTCAGCCGCTCTATAGCAGCCGTTCGCTTTCGCGCATCTGTTTGGCCAGCTCCTCCGATGCGCTGGCGCGCGGCTTCGACAGCCGGGCCACCAGCGTATAGACCGCCGGGGTCAGGAACAGCGTGAACACCGCCGCGAGCCCCAGCCCGCCAAAGATCACCCAGCCGATCGCAGTGCGCGACTCCGAGCCGGGTCCCGCGCTCAGGATCAACGGTAGGCCCGCAAAGATGGTGGAGATCATCGTCATGGCGATTGGGCGCAGGCGCACGCTGGCGGCTTCGCGCGCGGCTTCGAACACGCTTGCCCCCCGGTCGCGGAGCTGATCGGCAAACTCCACGAGCAGGATGCCATTCTTCGCCATGATCCCGACCAGCACGAGCACGCCGATCTGGCTGTAGATGTTGATCGTCGTGCCGGTCAGATAGAGCGCGAACACCGCCGCCGCCATGCCGAAAGGCACGGTAATCATGATGACGGCTGCGCTGGCCAGGCTCTCGAATTGCGCCACCAGCACGAGGAACACCACCAGCAGCGCGATGGCGAAGGTTATCGCGATCTCGCGCGAGGTTTCTTCCAGCGCCTGCGCTTCGCCGAGCAACAATAGCCCGATGCCGGTTGGTAGCTCAGCTTGCGCCAGCGCGCGCACCCTGTCGACGGCGTCGCGCAGCGGCAACTCTGGTGACAGGTCGGCGTCGATTTCAATCGCGCGGCGCTGCGCGTGGCGGTCAAGCTCGGCCGCGACGCCCTCCTGGCTGAACGAGATCATCTGAATGAGCGGGATCAGCCGGTCATCCTGCGAGCGCACGTAGAGATTGCCCAGGTCCGACGGCGAGGCCACCGACCCGGCGGCGGATTGCAGGATGATTGGTACGGCCTGGTCATCGACGGTCAGCTCTGCGACCTGGAAACCGTCCACCAGCACGCGAATGGTGCTGGCCAGATCGTCGATGTCCACGTTCAGGTTGGCCGCCCGCTCCCTGTCGATCCTCAGCGAGATTTGCGGCTGCGTCGCCTGATACTGGACGCGCGTGTTGCTCAGGCCAGCGATTTCGGTCTCCAGCTTGCGCGCGAAGTCATCGGCCGCCGCCGCAATCGCGGGGTAATTGCTGCCCGTCAGCGCGATCTCCAGCCCGCCCCCGCCGCCGGGTCCGCGCAGACCCAGGCTATTGCCCCGCGCGATGCGGCTTGTGAAGCCAGGCATGTTGTTGAGCGGTTCGCGGATCGTCGCCTCGATCTCCTGCTGCGTGCGGGCGCGCTCTTCCCAAGGGCTAAGCGGCGCGCTCAGATAACCGCGGTTAAAGTCGTAGCGGCCGGTGATGGAGAACAGCCGCTCAACAGTGCCCTCTTCGATCAGCGGGTCGAACACCTGTTCGGCTTTTTCGACCTGAAGGTCCATGTAGTCCAGGCCGACGCCGTCCGGGGCCTGCATCCAGACGGTGATTTCACCGCGATCCTCCTGCGGCACGAGTTCCTCGCCCAGCGTCTGGAACAAGATCAGCGCGACCGCGCCGACCCCGCAGGCTGCCGCCAGCACGATCAGCGGGGCGGCCAGCACAAAACCCAGCAATTTGTCGTAGGCGCGTTGCAGCAGGTTGCCGATCCCGCCCAGCAGCGACACGCGCGAACCCTCCCCGCCCTGCGCCAGCGGCAGGCGTGAAGCGATCATTGGGCTTAGCGTCAGCGCGACGAAAGACGAGATGATGACGGTTGCCGCCAGCATGAAGCCGAATTCGCGGAACAATCTCCCGGCCGTACTCGGCAGGAACGAGATGGGGACGAACACCGCGACCAGCGTCGCCGTCGTGGCCAAAACGGCGAAAAACACCTGCTGCGTGCCGATGACAGCCGCGGCTTTCGCGCCGATGCCCTGCGCCTGCCGGCGCTGAATGTTTTCCAGCACGACGATCGCGTCATCGACCACGAGGCCGGTGGCCAGCACCAGCGCGAGCAGCGTGATGATGTTGATGGAAAAGCCGAACGCCCACAGCGCCGCGACCGCGCCGATCAGCGCCACTGGTATGACCACGGCGGGCACAAGCGTCGCCCGGAACCGCCCGAAGAACAGCCATATGACCAAGACGACGATCAGGGTCGCCAGCGCCAGCGAGGTCAGCACCTCGGAGATTGCGCCCTCGATGAAGACCGAGTCATCCGACTGGATGGCGATGTCGACGCTCGTGAGCCGAGAGTTGAGAGTATCAGCGGCGACCCGCACGCCCTCGGCGATCTCCACCGTGTTGGACTTTGCCTGCCGAATAACGCCGATGCTGACGACACTGCGCCCGTCAAGACGCACGCGCGAGCTCTCATCCGCCGGGCTGAAATAGACGTCGGCCACCTGCCCGAGCCGCACATCCTCGCGCAGTCGCAGATCGCGAATTTCAGATGGCTTGACGACGGAAGCGTTGGCGCGCACCAGCACTTCCTGCTGCGCTGACTCGAAGCTGCCAGCTGGCACGTCGTAGCGCGCGCGTTGCATCAAGTCCGAGACATCGCGGATGGACAGGCCATAGCTCGCCAGCCGGTTCGGATCAACGACAACGCGCAACACGCGCTCGCGCTCGCCGAACAGCCGCGCGTCCGCGACGCCTTCGACGGCCAGCAGTTCTGGAACGATCTCATCCTCGACAACGCGCGTCAGTTCATCGACCGGCAGCGTGCCGCTCGTGACCGCCAGGCGCAGGACCGGGCGGGCGTCGTCATCAGCCTTGATGACGGTAATGTTTTCGACTTCGTCGGGCAGATCGCGCTCAGCCCGCGAGACCGCTTCGCGCACGTCATTGGCGGCATCGATGAGGTTGGCCGAGGGCGAGAACTCCACGCGCATCCGCATGTTGTTCTCTTCGCTGGACGAGCGGACGGCTTTCACACCATTGACCCGGGCCACGGCGCGCTCCAGCACGCTGGTCACTTCGGCGTCGATTGTCTCGGGCGAACCGCCGGGGTATTCCGCGCGCACGCTGACGATTGGCCGCTCGATGTTCGGTAGCTCGCGAACCTCGACAGCCATCAGCGCGCCGAGCCCGGCAATGATGATCAGCAGGTTGAGTACTGCCGCCAGATAAGGGCGGCGCACGCTCAGGCCTGGCAGGCCGCTTCCATATGCGCTCACAGCCCGGCCTCGTTTTGTGCTGTCCGGTCTGGACGATCAAAGCTGATTTCGCGGCCCGGGCGCAGCCGCTGGGTGCCTTCGACAACGACCAATTGGCCGGGGGCGAGATCACCTGCGAGGAGCACGCGCCCTTCCGCGCGTTTCACGACCATCACGGGGACTTTCTTCGCCTTGCCATCCTGCGCGGCCCAGACATACGAGCCGTCGCGCTCCCAAAGCAGGGCTAGCTCCGGGATCGACGGATATTCCCCATCATCAAGATCGAGCGTGACGTTGAACGACATCCCGCCGCGCAGCACCTCGCCGGGGTTTTCAAGCGCTGCGCGCAAGCGCACTGACCTGGACTGCGGATCAACGCGGCTGTTGATCTCGGTGATACGCCCCTCGAACGCACGACCACGAAGCCCGGCTGTCGTTGCGGTGATGGGCTGGCCGACGTTGAGGCGGTTCAGATAGATTTCCGGCACATCGAATTCGACAAGGATCCGGCTGCGGTCATCAAGGTTCGTGATGGCTGTGGTGTCCGATACGCGGTCGCCAACCTCCACCTGTGGGATGCCGACGACGCCGTCGAAGGGCGCGCGGATTGTGCGGTCCGCCAGCGCCTCGCGCGCCTGTTCAAGCTCCAGTTGCGCCGTGCGAAGCGCCGTACGCGCGGTATCGACCTGGGCCTCGGGGATCGCGTTGCGCGCCAACAGCGCTTCATAGCGATCGATCTGGCGTCGCGCTTCAGACAGCTTTGCTTCGGCGATATCGACCGAGATGCGCGCGTCCCGATCGTCGAGGCGAACGATCACGTCGCCTTCCTTGATCGGATCGCCTGCGTTGAAGTCGATCTCGGACACGATGCCGGAGACTTCGGGATAAACGATAATCGAGCGGTATGCCCGTCCGTCGCCGATGGCCTGAACCCGGTCCACCGATTGCAACATCGTGACGGGCTCGACGATGACGGGCACGCCCGAGGTCGAGCCACCACCGCGACGCTGCGCTGGCGCCTCCTGAGTGAAGGAGATGCCGGTGATCTCCACCAGACGCTCGCGCTGATCCCACGCGGCAAATCCGATACCGGCGAGGACTGCGATGACCAGAAGTTGTTTCCAGATGGCCAGTTGGCGCGTCATGGGCGCTCCATTCAAGTGTGCAGGAATGGCGCGAGGGTAGCACAGAATGATCCGCGCCACCCCTGCTTGGTTTGCATGTGTCGCTACCTTGCCGGTCGCGGAGATGTACGGCGCATGAACGGGGGTGGATCGGGTTGCTGCGTCTGGGGCGCAGATCTGCTCGCACTCCCTCGCAACCGTGCCGCATTGGCCAGTGAACGCTGATGTGCTATGAATGTTAACTTAATCGCGGCCACAGCTAGGTCATCACATGTCATCAGGAGTTTTCGGCCGTGCGCCGGTTGTGGCGCTCACGGCCTTTTTCATTGCGTTGATGAGCGCGCCCGCGGCGCGGGCTCAGAATGCTGTTCCCGTGGAGGTCGCGACGGTGCACAGTGGCGTCGTGCGCGATCAGGTGGAGGTTGTCGGTGACATCCTTGCCGACGAGACGGTTGTGATACGCCCGGAGATCAACGGATCGGTCAGGCAGATCCATTTCAGCGAGGGCGACACGGTCGAAGAGCGCGATCTGCTGTTTTCGCTCGATGATGATATCCTGAGCGCTGAAGTGGCCGAGGCCGAGGCTGCCCATGAGTTGGCCAAGCGCAACTTCGAGCGGTCCAAGCAGCTTTTCAGCCGCCAGGTCGGCACTGAGCGCACGCGCGACGAAGCGCTGGCTGAGCTACAAAGCAGCGAGGCCAAGCTTGCGCTCGCCAAGGCGCGCTTGAGCAAGACGAAAATTCACGCGCCGTTCAGCGGGATTGTCGGGTTCCGCGAGATCAGCGTCGGCGCTTACGTGTCCGCCGGGACTGATCTGGTGCGCCTGGTCAAGACCGATCCGGTTGAGGTCAGCTTCCGCGTGCCGGAGCGGTTCTTTCCGGTGCTGCGAACGGGCTTGGATATAACTGTTCGCGTGGATGCGATCACGGATCGCAAGTTCGATGGCAAGGTGTTCGCGCTGGATAACGTCGTTGACATGAACGGCCGCAGCATTCAGGTGCGCGCGCGCATTGCCAATCCCGATCTGCTGCTACGTCCCGGCTTGTTCGCCCGGGTCAAGCTGACCACCGAGCTACGCCAGAACGCGGTCATCGTGCCTGAGGCGGCCATCGTACCGACCGCCGAGGGTGCTTTCGTGTACCGCGTGGCTGACGGCAAGGCGGAGCGCGCGGATGTCACGATTGGCCGGCGTATGGAGGGAGAGGTTGAGATCGTCTCAGGGCTCTCTGCTGGCGAAACGGTGATCGTTGCAGGCCAGCAAAAGGTTCGCCCCGGCGCGCCGGTTCAGCCGCTTGATGCAGCCGAGGGTGCCTAAGCGCGCAAAATGGCCGATCACAGGAGCATCGCCGCATGGGTATCTCGGAAATTTGCATTCGTCGTCCCGTCTTCGCGACGGTGCTCAGCCTGATTGTGTTCCTGCTCGGGCTGGTCGCTTATGAGCGCCTGAACGTCCGCGAATATCCCAACATCGATCCGCCGGTTGTGAGCGTCGAGACCAGCTATCAGGGCGCGAGCGCAGCGATTATCGAGACGCAAGTCACGCAGGTTCTGGAGGAATCGCTGGCCGGCATCGAGGGGGTTGATTTCATCAACTCGATCAGCCGGGAGGAAGCCAGCCAGATCACGGTGAATTTCCGGCTTAACCGCGATCCGGATGCTGCGGCGGCAGATGTTCGCGACCGGGTAAGTCGTGTGCGCGGGAACTTGCCCGATGAGATCGACGAGCCGGTCATCCAGAAGGTCGAGGCCGACGCCCAGCCGATCATCTATCTCGCCTTTTCGAGCGACCAGCACTCGGCGCTGGACATCACCGACTATGCCGACCGTTACGTCAAGGACCAGCTTCAGACGCTGCCGGGGGTTTCGCAGGTTCGCATTTTTGGAGAGCGTGAATATTCCATGCGGCTTTGGATCGATCCACTGCGCATGGCGGCATACGATCTCACCCCGCAGGATGTCGAGAATGCGCTGCGCCGCCAGAACGTGGAGGTGCCGGCCGGACGCATCGAAAGCCAGTTGCGTGAATTTACGGTCTTGTCGGAGACGGATCTGCGCACGCCCGACCAATTCAACGACTTGGTGATCACGCAGTCAGACGGCTATTTGGTTCGTCTGTCAGACATCGGGCGCGCCGAGCTTGGCCCGCTCGATCAACGGCGCGTGGTCCGCTTCAACGGCCAGCCGGCAATTGCGCTGGGCATCATCAAGCAGGCCACGGCGAACCCGCTGGACGTGTCAGCCGCCGTTCGCGAGGCGCTGCCGCGGGTGGTGGATACGTTGCCAGAAGGGATGAACGTCGAACTCGCGCATGACGCGTCGGTGTTCATTCAGGAATCGCTGGACAATGTCTACATCACCATCGCTGAGGCCGTCGTTCTGGTCTTGCTGATCATCTTCTTGTTCCTGCATTCGCTACGCGCGACGCTCATCCCGCTGGTCACAATCCCGCTGTCGCTGGTCGGCGCCTTTGCGCTCATGCTGCTGTTCGGATTCTCCATCAACACGCTGACGCTCCTGGCTTTTGTGCTCGCCATTGGGCTGGTGGTGGATGATGCCATCGTGATGCTGGAGAACATCGCGCGGCATGTCGAGGACGGTGAGACCCCGTTCAACGCCGCCCTGAAAGGCGCGAAGGAGATCACTTTCGCCATCATCTCGATGTCGCTGACACTTGTTGCGGTGTTCGTGCCAGTCGGCTTCCTGACCGGCAAGACCGGCCAGCTGTTCACCGAATTCGCCTGGACGCTCGCCGGCGCGGTACTGGTTTCCGGGTTCGTCGCGCTCACGCTCACGCCGATGATGTGCTCGAAGATGCTGAAACGCGAACCGCGCCCCAACCTGCTGATTCGCATCATCGAAGGGGCGCTGCGGGGCCTGACGGTTGGCTACCGGGCGCTGTTGCGCTTGTGCCTGCGCGCCCGGCCGCTGGTGCTGCTGCTCGGTGTGATCCTGGCAGGCGCCGGCGCGTTCTTGTTCACGCAACTGCCCTCCGAACTGGCGCCTTACGAGGACCAGGGAACCATTGTCGGCGTTTTCATCGCGCCTCAGGGCGCAACCATCGACTACACTGACAAATATGCCAGTCAGCTTGAGGCGATCTACGAGAAAACAGACGATGTGGCGCGCTATTTCGTCGTTTCGGGCTTCCCGACTGTCACCCAGGGCATCAGCTTTGTGAAAACCACGCCGTGGGGGGAACGCGACCGCAGCCAGAGCGATATTGTCTCGGAACTGCAGCCCCAAATGTTTGGCGTGCCGGGCGTTCTCGCATTCCCGGTCAGTCCGCCGCCGCTCGGCCAGAGCGTGCGCGATCAACCGATCCAACTCGTGGTCATGACCTCGCAGAGCTATGCGACCCTGAACGGCTATGTCGAAGAGATCCTAGACAAGGCGCAGGGCAGCAGCACCCTTCAGAACCTCGACAGCGATCTCGACCTCAACAAGCCGCAGCTGAAAGTGGATGTTGACCGCGACAAGGTCGCCGCGCTCGGCGTGGACCTTGAGACCCTCGGGCGGACGTTGGAAACGCTGCTGGGTGGCAGGCAGGTGACGCGCTTCAAGCGCGAGGGGCAGCAATACGATGTCGTGGTTCAGGTCGCCGATGAGGACCGCGTAAGCCCAGCCGACCTCGAAAAGATTTACGTGCGCGCGGAATCAGGCGCGATGATTCAGCTCTCCAATCTGGTGAGGCTACGGGAGACGGTGGCGCCTAAAGAACTCAATCGGTTCAACCAGCTGCGCTCTGCCACCTTCACCGCGACGCTCGCCGATGGCGCTACACTGGGCGAAGCCCTCAGCGAACTGGAGCAGATCGTGCGCGAGGTGATCCCGGCGAGCGCGCAAGTGGACTACGCCGGCCAGTCTCGCGAATTCAAGGAATCCAGCGCGGAAATCTACATCACCTTCATTCTCGCGCTGGCGTTCATTTACCTGGTGCTCTCGGCGCAGTTCGAGAGCTTCATCGACCCGCTCACGATCATGGTCACCGTGCCGCTATCGATCACCGGGGGCCTGCTCGCGCTGTATCTGACCGGCAGCACGCTCAATATCTATAGCCAGGTCGGCCTTGTCACGCTGATCGGGCTGATCACCAAGCATGGAATTCTTATTGTCGAGTTCGCCAACCAGATCCGTATGCGCGGCAAGGATATCCACGAAGCCGTTCTCGAAGCCTCGACTCTGCGCATGCGGCCGATCCTGATGACCACGGGCGCGACGATCCTCGGCGCGGTGCCGCTCGCAATCGCCACCGGCGCGGGCGCGGAGAGCCGCCAGGATATTGGCCTGGTGATCGTCGGCGGCCTGTCGATTGGGACGCTGTTCACGCTGTTTGTCATTCCGGTCGTCTACACTTACTTCGCCCGCAAGACCCTGCCCGGCCCGCTCACAGACGCTAGCGCACCCGCGCCTGGCGCTGCGCCAAAGCCAGCCGAATAGTGAACCTGGTCGGGTAGCCGGGCGCGCGATCCGGCACAATTTATGCTATGCTTCATGATCGCCGTAATCATGGAGCCGCTTATGCGTATTCGTGTCGTTCTTCTCACTCTCATCGCTATAGTTTTCACCGGCTTTTCTTTGCCTGCCGTCGCGCAGGAGCCACAAACTGCCAGCCGTTGCCTCGCACTTGCGCAGAGCGTCCCGCGCGTTCAGTACGCGTCATTGAATACAGCCGCGCTATCGCAATTCGAGGTGAAGATCACCTTCGTCGGGCACGCCACATTCCGCATCGAAAGCGCCGGCGGCATCATCATCGCCACGGATTACGCTGGCTATGCTGGGCTGGGGCCCGTCCCGACGGTGGTGACCATGAACCACGCGCACAGCACACACTACACGAACAACCCTGATCCACGGATCGACCATGTGCTGCGCGGATGGGGGACTGAGGACAACCCGGCAAGGCACAGCCTGAGCGTGGGCGATGTGTTCATCCGCAATGTCACGACCGATATTCGCGGCTGGAGCGGCATCCGCGAGAAGGACGGCAACTCGATCTTCATCTTCGAGGTCGCCGATATCTGTATCGGCCATCTCGGCCATCTTCACCACACCCTTGGCCCAGAATATCTTGGGGTGATCGGCCAGCTTGACGTGGTCATGGTGCCGGTTGATGGCTCATACACGATGGCGCAAGCCGAGATGATGAAGGTGCTGGAGCTATTAAAGGCGAGGCTTGTGTTGCCGATGCACTATTTCAGCCGGAACCGGCTGCAGACTTTCCTCAACCAGGTCGGCGACCGCTATGATGTCGAGATCAACGAGTCGGCCTCGATCACGGTGACGGCTGCGAGCCTGCCGGCAAAGCCAACGGTCATGGTGCTGCCGGGGCCGGAGTTGAGCGGTTTCATGGATTGAGGCACGGTGCGGCCGGATGGATGTCTATGGCGTGGATTTCACCAGCCGGCCGACGCGCCGCAAACCGATCACTTGCCTTCACTGCCAACTTGAGAACGGCGTCCTGCGCGCGAATGAGCTGCAACGTTTCACAGACTTCGCCGGGTTCGAGGCGATGCTGCGCCGGCCCGGAACTTGGATCGCCGGGCTGGATTTCCCGTTCGGTCTGCCGCGCAAATTCATCGAGAACATTGGCTGGCCCCTGAGCTGGAGCGGGTATGTCGAGCACGTTGCGCGCATGGGTAAGGATGGCTTCCGCGCCGCTCTGGAAGATTATCGAAGAGATCGGCCTGCAGGAGACAAGGAGCACCGCCGCGCCACCGATATTGCCGCCGGCTCGATCAGCCCACAGAAGCTGTACGGCACGCCGGTCGCGCTGATGTTCTTCGAGGGGGCGCATCGCCTCGTCAGCGCCGGCGTGACGATCCCGCAGATGCAAGACGGCGACCCGGCGCGCATCGTGGTCGAGGCCTATCCCGGCGCAGCGGCGCGCAAGCTGATTGGGCCGCGTAGCTACAAGAATGACGCGCGTGCCAAGCAAACCGCCGCTCATGAACAAGCCCGCCATGAGATGCTGGAGCGGCTGACAAGCGTGGAGGTGCGTGCGCGCCTCGGCTTCACCGTGGAAGCCAACTGTGATCTTTGCGACGATCCCGGCGGGGACACTCTTGATGCGTTGCTTTGTGCTGTTCAGGCGGCCTGGGCATGGCGGCATCGGGCGCAGGGTTACGGCGCGCCCGCGGTCATTGATCCGCTCGAAGGCTCGATCACCGATCCACCGTTGTGAGCCGCTGCCCACTCCCGAGGCATCCTTAACAAA
>CAZNGB010000035.1:0-15821 GCA_964572465.1 uncultured Hyphomicrobiaceae bacterium | reverse complement strand
GCGCAATCCGGCGAAACCGCCGAGAGCTGGGCGCAGTCGCTGGAGGCGCAGGCCTCCGGGGCGGCGGAGATGGCTCAGGAGACGGCCGAAGACGCAGCTGAAACCGCGCAGCGCTGGGCTGCGAGCGCCGAGGAGCATGCGGGCGAAGCTGCGAAGCAGGCGGATACGGCAGTTTCGGAAACGGTGCAAGCCTTCGAAGAGCCGTTTGCAACGGCCGAAGCCGAATCAGCACCTGACGCACCGGTCTCCGAGGCGCCTCGACACGAGCAAGCTGAACCTGTGGAGACGCAGACGCCAGTGGCGGCCGCGCCGGTGGCGCCGCCGGTTTCCGACCTTTCGGGCCTGCATATCGATCAGCAACAGGGTCCCGAGCAGCCCGCCGCGCAGGAACGACCGGCCGAGCAGGGTGAGGAGCGCGGCGAAAGCACGGTTGCGCGTTTCTTCCGTGCGCTGCTGGGCCGGAAATCGTGATCGCGGCAGGCTGCCCGTGATCTGCGATCGTGTCCGCACGTAAGCGTTTAACCGCGCAAAAGCTGAGGAGTTGGCCATGTCCGTCGCCTTTCAGTCCCCGAGCGAGACTCCCGCGCTGCTCGACGACCTGCCCACTTTGCTCGGTCCGGCGGCAGAGGCCGCCAAGCGGCTGGTGGATGTTGTCCGCGCAGGCGTTTGGCAGCGGGTGGAGAGCGGCGGCAAGCCGGACGCCGTGCTTATGGAACGCGAACAGCATGCGACCCACGGGTTCGCCTGGCTGACCACTTACGAGCAGACACTGGCCGAACTCGCCCGCCACGCTGCGAGCGCTTCGAGCGAGGGGCGTTTCGGCGATCTGGAGGCCCTGCTCGCGCAGATCGCGTTTGCCGAGTATCTGCATCAGATGGTCGGCGGCATCCCTATGAGCCAGACTGAGGTGTTCCGGCCGAGCGATCTCGGCCTGCGCGCCGCAGATATCGACGCCTGCCTTAACCCCCAGGCCCGCCGCCTGATGACGCTCGGCAACACGCCTGCCGCGCGCGAACGTCTCGCCCAACTGATGATCGAGCGAGACGGTGCTGCCACATTCGGCGACAGCGGACTGGACGAAACGATGGAAGCGATGCGCGACGAAATGCGCCGCTTCACTGAGGCTGAGGTCGTTCCTTACGCCCACGAGTGGCACCTCCAGAACGCCTACATCCCGATGGAGACCATCTCGCAGATGAGCGAACTCGGCGTCTTCGGGCTGACGATCCCGGAGGCCTACGGCGGGCTGGGGCTGGGCAAGGAGGCGATGTGCGTCGTCTCGGAGGAGTTGTCACGCGGCTATATCGGCGTCGGCTCGCTCGGTACGCGGTCGGAAATCGCTGCGGAGTTGATCCTGCTGGGTGGCACGGAGGAGCAGAAGCAGCGCTGGCTGCCCGGTATCGCGTCCGGGGACATTCTGCCCGCGGCGGTCTTTACCGAGCCGAACACTGGCTCCGACCTGGCCTCGCTCAAGACGCGCGCGGTGCGCGATGGCGGTGTTTACCACATCACAGGCCAGAAGACCTGGGCGACCCATCCAGTCCGCGCCGACGTCATGACCGTTCTGGCGCGCACCAACCCGAGCGAGCCGGGTTATCGCGGCCTGTCGATGTTCCTGGCGGAGAAGCCGCGCGGTACCGATGATAACCCTTTCCCGGCCGAAGGCATGACCGGGGGCGAGATCGAGGTGCTCGGTTATCGCGGCATGAAGGAATATGAGATTTCCTTCGACGGCTTCGCGGTGCCGGCAGACAACCTGCTCGGCGGCGTCGAGGGGCAGGGCTTCAAGCAACTCATGGCGACGTTCGAGTCCGCGCGCATCCAGACTGCGGCGCGAGCGGTCGGCGTCGCGCAGAATGCGCTCGACCTGGGGTTCCGCTACTCACGCGAGCGCGAACAGTTCGGCAAGCCGCTCAGCGCATTCCCGCGCGTGGCCAACAAGCTGGCGATGATCGCGGTCGAGACACATGCCGCGCGCCTGCTGACCTATTACGCCGCGCGCGAGAAGGATCAGGGCCGGCGATGCGACGTCGAGGCGGGGATGGCCAAGCTGCTCGCCGCGCGCGTGGCCTGGGCGGCGGCGGATGCCGGCGTGCAGATCCATGGCGGCAATGGCTTCGCCCTGGAATATCCGATCAGCCGCGTGTTGTGCGACGCGCGCATCCTCAGCATCTTCGAGGGTGCGGCGGAAATTCAGGCGCAGGTGATCGCGCGGCGTCTTCTTGAAAGCTAGCGGATGTGAGGCGCGGAGCGCTCGCCGGACCAACGACCGCCGGGACAGCCGATGACGCCGCTCGTCCTGTTTGATCATGGGCCGGGCGGGCGCCCAGAGATGTTCCGCGCCCCTTCGCGCGTCATCGAGGCTTGTACGCCGGACGAAGTCGCGCCGTCATTCGCGGCAATAGAGCAAGCGCGCTCGAACGGCCATTGGCTTGCGGGCTTTTCCAGTTATGAGCTGGGCTATGCGCTGGAGCCGGGGCTGCGCGACCTGCTCCCGCCCAGCCGGCGCGCGCCACTCTTGCGCTTCGGCGTTTTTGATGCGCCGGAAGCTGCCACGCTGCTCGATGACAAAATGGCGCGAGAGGAACGCGAGGCCATGCTGCTGGACCCTGTCCGCGACTGGTCGCGCGCCGACTACGCCGATGCCTTTGATGTCATCCGCGCCGGGATCGCCGCAGGCGATTATTACCAGGTCAATCTGACAATGCGTCTGCGCCTCCGGCTTCAAGGCACGCCGCTGGGGCTGTACGGCGCGCTGCAGCGTGGCAATCAGGTCGCGCACGGGGCGTATGTGGACCTTGGCTCGCCGATCCTGCTGTCGCGCTCTCCGGAGCTGTTCCTCGAAATCACCCGCGACGGGCTGATCCGGACCGTGCCGATGAAGGGCACCGCGCCGCGCGGGGCAACGGCTCAGGAGGATGCGGGCTTGCGTGAGCGCCTGCATACGGACCCGAAAAACCGTGCCGAGAATCTGATGATCGTCGATCTGCTGCGTAACGACCTCTCGCGCGTCGCCGAGCCTGGGAGCGTCCACGTGCCAAAGCTATTCGCGGTCGAGAGCTATCAGACCGTCCACCAGATGGTGTCCTGTGTCGCGGCGCGGCTGCGGCCTGATGCCGATATCCGCGCGGTGTTCGCCAGCCTTTTCCCTTGCGGCTCGGTTACCGGCGCACCGAAGATCGCGGCGATGCGGGCAATCCGGGATGTGGAGATCGGCCCGCGCGAAGCCTATTGCGGCGCAATCGGCTGGCTCGCCCCCGACGGCCGTGCACGCTTCAATGTCGCGATCCGCACGCTTATCCACCACAGCGATGACGATGTCGTGCTGAATGTTGGCGGCGGCGTGGTCGCGGACAGCACGGCGGATAGCGAGTACGAGGAAGCGCTATGGAAGACGCGGTTCGCGATCGGCCTCCCGCAGACCTGAAGGTCATCGAGACGATGCGCTGGGATCGCGGGCAGGGCTTTTCGCGGCTGGACCGGCATCTGGCGCGATGCGCCGCAACCTGCGAGCAGTTCGGCATCGCATTCGATGCTAAGGCCGTGCACGCCGCGCTCGACCGCGCCGTGACTGGCGGGCACATGCGCGTGCGCCTGACCATCAGCCTGAGCGGGCATATCGAGGTGAGCGCGAGCGAAATTCCCGCCGCGCCGCCGTCCGCGCCTTGGCGCATCGCGCTGTCGGAGCACCGGCTGCGCGCGGACGACCCATGGCTGCGCATCAAGACGACCCAGCGCGAACTCTATGACCGCACGCGTCGCGACCTGCCCGCCCATCTGGACGAAATCATCTTCGCCAATGAGCGCGGCGAGATCTGCGAGGGCACGATCACCAACCTGTTCTTCGACTTCGGCGACGGGTTGATCACGCCGCCGGTCTCCTGCGGCGTGCTGCCGGGCGTGCTGCGCGCCGAGCTGCTGGCAAGTGGCGAATGCCGCGAGGGTGTGGTGCGATTCGCGCAGCTTGATCAGGCCGAAACGATCTGGGCCGGTAACTCGGTCCGCGGCCTGATCCCGTGCGAGCTGGTGCAATGAACGCTTGGGCCTGCGATCGTGCAGCCAGCCGTGTTGGCGTTCCGCGCGTCTCACTGTCTGGTGCGATCGGCGTTCGGATCGTATATCGGCTTTAGCGAAGCACGGGCAGGAATGCGCATGCCGCCAATTTCGATCTCGTAGGCCGCGCTCAGCAACTCAGCTTGGCTCTCTCCCGCGCAAGGCACATAACCCAAACCGATCGCGCTGCCAAGATGGTGGCCGTAGTTGCCGGAGGTGATCGTCGAGACGATCCGCCCATCGCGCACAATCGCCTCGTTGTGGAACAACAATGGTTCCGAGTCTGCGAGCTGAAACTGAAGCAATCGGCGCGTTAATCCATCTTCGCGCTTCCGCAAGATGGCTTCGCGCCCGATGAAGTCGCATTTGCGCGTTTTTACCGCAAAACCGAGGCCGGCCTCCAGCACGTGGTCTTCGTCCGTTATATCGTGGCCGAAATGGCGAAAGCCCTTCTCGATCCGGCAGGAGTCAAGCGCATGCAGCCCGCAGAGCTTCAGATCACAAGGCTCTCCGGCTTCCTCCAGCGCTTCGAAGACATGGGCTGCCTGGTCGGCTGAGACATATATCTCCCAGCCGAGTTCTCCGACATAGCTGACGCGGTGCG
Organism: uncultured Hyphomicrobiaceae bacterium; assembly: GCA_964572465.1. GTDB lineage: Bacteria > Pseudomonadota > Alphaproteobacteria > Rhizobiales > Rhodomicrobiaceae > Dichotomicrobium. The sequence continues at coordinate 11,164 of CAZNGB010000035.1, read as the reverse complement.
CGCGCGCGAGGCCCATGCCGATCTCGATCTCCCGCACCGTGCCGAAGGGGAAGGCATCGTTGGAGAAATCATTGGGGCTGACCCGCTGCATCACATCCCGAGAATTCGGCCCCATGAGCGCCAGAACGGCCTCGGATGCGGTCATATCCGTGATGACCACGAACGCCTCTGTGTCCAGATGCATGCGCATCCAGGCGAGATCGCGCTGCAGCGTCGCCGCCGGCACGACCGCCAGGAATGTTGTCTCTGACAGCCGTGTCATGGTCAGATCGCTCTCGATCCCGCCGCGTGCATTGAGCATCTGCGTATAAACGATCCTGCCGGGCGCGACGTCGATCTGATTGGCGCAGAGCCGCTGGAGGAAGGCGAGTGCGTCGCGGCCTTCAATCTTGATCTTGCCGAACGATGAGAGATCGAACAGCCCGACGCCGTGGCGCACCGCCAGATGCTCTGCCCGCTGGTTCTCGAACCAGTTCTGCCGCCCCCAGGACCAGCGATATTCGCGTTCCTGCCCCGGCTGGGCGAACCAGTTGGCTCGCTCCCATCCGGCGACTTCCCCGAAGACCGCGCCTCGGGCCTTCATATGCTCATGCAGCGGCGAGCGCCGCACCCCGCGCGCTGTCGTCATCTGGCGGTACGGAAAATGATCAGCGTAGAGCAGGCCGAGCGTTTCGCTGACGCGCTCGCGGAGATAGCGACGATTTTTTTGGAACGGTTGGGCCCGGCGGATGTCGACTTCCCAAAGATCGAAGGGCGGCTGGCCATCGGTCATCCACTGCGCCAGCGCCCAGCCCGCGCCCCCAGACGAGGCGATGCCGATCGAATTGAATCCCGCGGCAACCCAGTAGCCTTTAAGCTCTGGCGCTTCGCCAAGGTAGTAGCGGTCATCCGGCGTAAAGCTCTCCGGGCCGTTGAAGAAGGTGTGGATGCCCGCTGTCTCCAACATGGGCATGCGCTGCACAGCCATCTCCAGGATCGGCTCGAAATGCTCGAAATCGTCTGGGAGTTGGTCAAAGCAGAAATCCTCGGGGATGCCATCAATGCCCCATGGCTTGGCTTTCGGCTCGAAAGCACCAAGCAGCATCTTGCCGGCATCTTCTTTGTAGTATGCGCACTCGTCGGGCACGCGGAGCACCGGCAATTGCGGCAGCCCGTCGATCGCTTCGGTGACGATGTAGAAGTGCTCGCAAGCCTGTAGCGGCAGGGTCACGCCCGAGCGCGCAGCGAGGTCGCGCCCCCACATACCGGCGCAGTTGACGACAAAGTTTGCGTCGATCATGCCCTGCGCGTCGCCCTGCGCCCATGAAACGCCAGTTACCCGGCCCTCACGGGTTTGAACGGCTGTCACCTTGGCGTTCTCGAAAATCTTGGCGCCGCTGTTGCGCGCGCCCTTGGCCAGCGCCATCGTAAGGCTTGCCGGGTCGCACTGACCGTCGGCGGGCAGGTGAACCGCGCCCTTCACATCTGCGACCTCAAGATAGGGGTAGATCGCCCGGACCTCCTGGGCCGAAAGCTCATGAACCTCGACATCGAAGGCGCGCGCCATCGTCGCCTGCCGGTAAATCTCCTCCCTGCGGTCTTCGGTGAGGGCGACGGTGATCGAGCCATTCTGGCGCATGCCGGTGGACAAGCCGGTTTCCGCCTCCAGCTCCGTGTAGAGGTCGGCGGAATACTTCGCCAGCCGCGTCATGTTCTGCGAAGCGCGTAACTGTCCGACGAGGCCGGCTGCGTGCCAGGTCGTGCCAGAGGTAAGCTGCTTGCGCTCCAGAAGCACAATGTCGGTCCACCCCAATTTACCCAGATGATAGGCAAGCGAGCAGCCGCAGATGCCACCCCCGATAATGACGACGGATGCCTTCGGAGGGGGTGTGTTCATGGTGTAGCGTTGCTCCAGCGGGCCAGCAGCGATGACGAAGGATCTGGGAACTATCCTAGAGCAATTTTTGGCCAGAGTGGGCGCCCGTGACGCCAACGCGCGAGCTGCCCGTCGCCATCCGCATTATCTGTTTCACAAGTGGCGCACGATCTCGTACGACCCTGGCGCTCGATCTGCGAATGTGAAGCTGCCCGTGTCACTTATCTCCTGCGCCGCGCGCAGGAACTCCCCATAGGCGAGCCGCGCCAGGCTTGACCCAAGGCTGATGCGCTTCACGCCTGAGGCGGACAATGCGGACACCCCGAAGCTCGTGCCAGACAATCCCATCACCACATTGACCGGCTTGGATACCGACATGCAGACCGTGCGGATCTGCTCCAGATTCTGCAAACCCGGCGCGTAAAGCACATCCGCGCCGGCCTTCTCGAAGGCCTGCAGTCGGCGGATGGTATCGTCCAGATCAGGCTGGCCATAAAGGAAGTTCTCGGCGCGAGCGGTGAGCACGAAGTCCCCGTCCAGCTTTCGCGCAGCCTCGGCGGCTGCGGCAATGCGCTCAACCGCGTGGTCAAACGTATAGATCGGCTCATTTGCCCGCCGCGTGTAATCCTCGATGGAGCCGCCCGCGAGACCGGTCGCACCCGCGAGCGCGATTGTCTCGGCCACTTGTTCCGGGCCGTCGCCGAAGCCGTTTTCGAGGTCGGCGGAAACCGGCAGCGGCGTTGCCCCGACGATTTCCCGGCAATGTGCAAGAACGGCGTCGCGCGAAACGCCGCCGTCCTTCACGCCCCGTGAGAAAGCGAAACCAGCACTGGTCGTGGCCAGCGCCTCGAATCCCAGCGAGGCGAGAATGCGCGCTGAGCCGATGTCCCATGGGTTCGGGATCACGAGGGCGTTATCGCGATAGTGCAACTGCCTGAAAACAGAGCCATTATCAGACGACATTTCGCATCCCTCCCAAGGGTTCGACGGCGAACCAGCGCGGCTACATAGCCGCAGCGTCTTCTTGCTGTTGCGCCGAGAAGATCGACGTATAGCCGCCGCTCCAGTCCGGCGGCAAGCGATAGCTGCCCGGCTCATGATGCGCAGCGCGAGCCGGCTCGCCTCGAATGATCGCCTGCTCGTAGCGCGACTTCAATGGCTGGGCGGTGTAGGGCATCGCGTCGGCGGCCGAGATCACATATAGCAGAAGCGGCCGGCCCAGATCGGATTCGTTCTTCCGGGAGGCATGCAGGGTCCGGTAGTTGTGCATGGTCACTGAACCAACTGGCCCGGACAGCTCGACGGCGCGCTCCGCCGGCACCTGCGCCGCCGCGCTCTTGCGCAGCTCGCCGCGCCAGATGCCCGCCTCGTCATAGTGATCGTGGATTTCGCCCTCATGACTGCCGGGGATGCACATGAGCGGCCCCTGCTCGGGCCCACAGTCGTTGAGATAGATGCCGCAGGTCAGCACCGCGTGGTTGGTGTGGGGGAAGAACGGCTGGTCCTGATGCCAGGAGACTTCCGCACCGCCTTTCGCCCATTTGAAGTTCAGCTTCGCCTGATAGAACTTCACGTCCGGCCCGACGACATCGGCCAGCGCGTCTGCGAGACGGCTCTCGGTGAGGAAACGCCAGAAGATATCGTCCTGATCGCAGGGGCTGGAGACACGGCGCAGGCGCGGATTCTCCGGCGTGTGATCAGGCTCCAGGTCGAAAACGGGGTCTGACTTCGAGATCGCGCGGCTGCGATCCACAAGCTTGCCAACCGCATCGTTCAGCGCGGCGATCCATTCTGGCTCCACGAAGGATGGTAGCAGCGTGAAGCCGTCATCGAAATAGCTGGCGCGCTGCGCCGCGGTCATGGCGCGGACGGGATGTTTCTGGATGTCTTCGGTAAGCATGACGACCTCCCTGGTCAGTTGAAGCCCAGCACCTGGTTGGGCAGCCATAGCGCGGTCTGCGGAAAAGCAAACACGATCGCCAATGCGATGAGCTGGATCACGATGAAGGGGACCACACCGGCATACATGTGCCGCAGCGTGATGTCGGGCGGCGCGACCCCGCGCAGATAGAAGATGGCTGGGGCCATCGGCGGCGTCAGATAACTTGTCTGAATCATCACCAGCAGCAGCATGCAGAACCAGACCGGCTCGAAACCCATATCGCGCACGAACGGCATGAAAATCGGCACGAAAATGAGCAGTATCGAAATCCATTCAAGGAAAAAGCCGGCAATGAAGACGATCGCGAGAAAAATCAGGAGTAGCATGAACGGGCCTAGTTCAAGCCCGCCGATAATCTCGCGCATGATGCTCATCCCGCCTGACGCCACGAACACGCCCGTGAACAGGCTGCCCGCCATCAGGATGAACATGATCATCGAGGTGATGAGCAGGGTCTTCACCAGCGCCTCGCCGAAGGTGCTCAGAGAGAACTTGCCGTAAAGGATCGTCATCAGGAACGCGCCCAGCGCGCCCAGCGCCGCCGCTTCGGTTGGCGCGGCCCAGCCGAACATGATCGAGCCGAGCACGGCGAAGATCATGAAAAGCGGCGGGAGCAGCGCCTTGATCGTGATGAGCACCTTCTGCAGGAATGGCGGGTCGTCGTCGCCATCATCGATCCGCGGCGCGGTCTCCGGGCGCAGCAAGCACAGACCAATGATGTACACAATGTAAAGCCCAGAGAGGATCAGCCCCGGGAACACCATGCCGACCATCAGGTCGCCAATTGAGACGTCGGCCACGGGACCGAGCACCACCACCACCACGGATGGCGGAATGATCGTGCCAAGCGAGCCGCCCGCGCAGATCGTCCCCGAGATCAGCGACTTGGAGTACTGATATTTCATCATCGCCGGGATGGCGAGCAGGCCGACGACGGTCTCGGTCGCGCCGATGACGCCGGTGGATGCGGCGAAAATGATGCACATGATGACAGTGCCGACCGCAAGCCCGCCCGGCAGACGCTTGGTCCACATGTGAACTGCGCTGAAGAGCTGCTCCGCGATCCCCGAACGCTCCAGCATCGCGCCCATGAAGACGAACAACGGCACCGCGGCGAGCACGAAGTTCGACGCGACTTCCTCCACCTTCTGGGTGAACTGGAAAAAGACCGCATCGCTGAACGTGTACATGCCGAACCCAAATGCCACGGCCAGCAGCGAGAACGCGATCGGAAAGCCGGAGAAAATCAGTGCGAAAAGCGCAGGGAACATCAACAGGCCGGTCACGACTGCGCCTCCTCATCAGCTCCAGCGGGTGACAATGGAGGCAAGCCGAGAATGGTCCGGATTGCCTTCAGGCATTCCGCGACGACCTGCAACAGCAACAGCAGAAAGCTCAAGGCGATGATCGCACGGAACGGCCAGATGACGGGGTTCCACGCGGAGTTGCCAGAGCGCTCGCCGCTATTATAGGCATCGACCGCATATTCGATTAGCCGATCGGACAGTAGCAGAAGGCACGGGATGAGCAGGGTGATGTAGAGCGCCAGATCGGCCAGCGCCTTCATCCGCGGGCTTAACCGCGCATAAACGAGGTCAATGCGCACATGGGCGCCGCGTTGCAGGGTGAGTGCGCCGCCGAGTAGGAAATGCACTCCCATCAGCGTATAGCCAAGCTCGAACGCCCAGATGGTTGGCGCGCCAAAGAAGTAGCGCGCGAAAACCTCATAGCTGACTCCCAGAGCCAGAGGGATGACGACCAGCGCCGCCGTGTAGCCCACCGCGCGGGTAATCGACTCGATAAACCGGATGATTGAGATCATGAACCCGCCGAACGCACCATTTCATGCCCGCACGAAGAGGGATTTGCCGAGAGGCCAGTCGCGACTTTCCCGGCAAATCCTTCATTATGTTGGTCGTGCTGTTATTGGCGGACCTGCACGTTGCGGTAGCGGCCCGAGTCTTTCCAGAGGTCAGCGAATTCCTTCTGGCTTTCTAGCACGCGCTTGAACCAGTCATTCTCCGCTGCGATTCCTTCCGCCCACTTCAGACCCGCTTCGCGGGCCTCGTACTGCACTTCCGGATCGAGCTCGATGACCTCGTTGCCCTGCTCGCGGAAGAAGGCCAGCGCCTTGGCGTCTTCCTGGCCAATGGTTAGCCAGCTGTCCATTGTGGTCTTGAACGCCGCGTCGCGGACCAATTGCTGATCCGCCTCGGACAGGCTGTTCCACGCATCATTGTTGATGACCAGTTCGAACGGCGCGGTGGGTTGATGGACGCCGGGGATGATGACGTACTTCGTTACGCGGTGGAAACCGGGCGAGATGTTTTCCCAAAGCGTGCCCCACTCGGTCGCGTCGATCGCGCCGCGCTCAAGCGCCGGGTAGACATCGCCGCCGGGCATGGTGACGGGCGCTGCGCCCATGCTCCTCGAGATTTCCAGCCAGGCGCCGGCCGTCCGCAGCTTCAGGCCCTGCAGATCTTCAAGCGTTCGGACCGGCTTGCGCGAGTGCAGAAACACTTCCGAGGTCCGGATGAACAACGGCATCGAGACGAGGTTGAAATTCTCCATCCGCCATTCGGCCTGCATCTCAGTCCCGCCACCACGATACAGCCAGTGCAGCATGCGTTCGCTATCGAAGGAACCGGCGAAGCCGCCGAATAGGACTGCCGTCGGGTCGATCCCCCAATCATAGCCGGCCCAGGTATGACCCATTTCGGCCACGCCATTCTTGACCGTCTCGGAGACTTTCAGACCTGGGCCAAGCGTCCCGGCGGGGAAGACTTCGACAGTGATCCGGCCGTTCGACATGCGCTCGACATTTTCAGCGAATGCCTTGGCGCCGATCTCCATCAGCGGTCCGCCAGACCAGCCCGTTGCCATCTTGAAGGAATGGGTATCCTGAGCGCCCGCGCTCGTGCCGGCGAGAGCCAACCCAGCGGAGAGCGCAGCGCCCGCCAGGAACGCGCGTCGGGGAAACTTCAGCTTCATTTACTTCCTCCCTAGACTTGTTTTTTTAAAAGGCTAAGACCTTGGCCCCTTGAAGTGGGTGCTTCTTATTTTTGTTCTACGTTCTGGAAGCGATTGGCAGTTCGTGGTTTCTCTGTTGTTTGAGGTTTGTGGCTTTTTCCAAAAGCTCTGCTTTTCGTACGTTCAGAAGGGTGCCCGCTACATTTGGCGGCGCTTAGCGATTGCGTCGGCGAAAGCATCGAGAACAGCCGCATCGGCGTCGTAAGAATGCGCCTCGTCCGGGAAAACGCCGTCTTTCACTTCCCTGACGTAACGGCTCAGGCCGTCAACGGCGACCTCAGTCAGGTTCGCATAACGCTTGGTGAACTTCGGCTTGAAGTCAGTGAACACGCCGAGGAGATCATAAGACAGAAGAATCTGTCCGTCGGTGCCCCCGCCCGCACCTATGCCGATAGTCGGAATTTCGAGTTCTTGCGAGATCATCGCCGCGATTGGGCCGGGCACCGCCTCAAACTCGAGCATGAAGCAGCCGGCATCCTGGATCGCGAGGGCGTCATCCAGAATCTTCATGGCGCCATCAACCGTGCGCCCCTGAATCTTGAAGCCGCCAAACACCGCGATTGTGTGCGGAGTCAGACCGATATGCGACGCTGTGGGGATGCCTGCATCCACCAGCGCCTTCAGGATATGCGCTTGAGAGCGTCCGCCCTGCGGCTTCACTGCGTCACAGTCGGCCTCCTGCATGAAGCGCGTGGCGTTCGTCAGCGCGCGATCTACCGTGTTATAGCTCTGATATGGCATGCAGCCGAGCACGAAAGTGTTGGGCGCGCCGCGCCTCACCGCCTGGGCATGCATCACCATCATGTCCATTGTCGCGGGAATTGTGCTCTTGTGGCCATGCGCGACCATGGCCAAGGAGTCTCCGACCACACAAACGTCCACTCCAGCCTTCTCCGCCCAGGATGCGGAGGTATAGTCCGGGACGGAGGTGTAGACCATTCGTTCACCGGTCTTCTTGGAATTGCGAATCTCGGTGATCGTGCGCTTCTTGCGCTCCGTCGGATGCGCCATGATTGATCAATCCATAACCGACAAATGATATATTAGTTAGCACCGATAAAATATGTGTCGTCAAGTCAGCGCTTCAGGAAAAGGGGAGAATGCTCGTAATGTCAGGTTCGGAGAGCGCGATACCGCGACCAGCGGCGGAAGGTGCGACGCTGACCGAGGTGGCCTACAGAGAAATCGAGGAGCGCATTGTCACGCTCAATCTGCTGCCCGGTGAGGTTCTCTCCGAGGCCCGTCTGGTTTCCACGCTTGGTATCGGACGCACGCCAATACGCGAAGCGCTGCAGCAACTGGCGCGCGAGGGGCTGGTTGTGATCATGCCGCGCCGGGGCGTCGTGGTCTCGGAGATCAACGTCAAGAAGCAGCTGGAGCTACTGTTGGTGCGCCGCGAAATGGAGCGCCTGATGGCGCGGCTGGCAGCCCGGCGGGCCACCACCGAGGAGCGCGAATGTTTCGCCCGGATCGCCAGCGAGATGCGGCAGAGCGCTGATGCGACCGACGATGTGATGTTCATGCGACTTGACGGCGAACTGAACAAGCAGTTGTCAGAGACATGTCGCAACACTTATGCGCAGGGTGCGATGTCTCTCATGCAGGGGCTTTCACGTCGCTTCTGGTACATGCACTACAAGCAAGTGTTGGACCTGCCGCGTTGTGCCAGCCTTCATGCGGAACTGAGCGATGCCATAGCATCGGGTGACGAGGAGGCGGCCGCCCTCGCTTCTGACCGGCTAATAGACTATCTGGAAACCTTCACGCGCGCTTCCATCGACGCGCCGCCACAAATCTCGCGCGCGACGGCGAGCTAAAGCGCATTCCGAGAAAGCATGTCCCGGACTTGATCCGGGATGGGATCCGGTGTTGCGTCCGAAAACGCGGCAAAGCAATAACTTAGAACGCGTTTGCTGGCTCCGATTTCTTTGAACGCGCTCTGGCTCCTGGAAACGTCGCGCTAAAAATAGACCAATGCTGTCACGCCGGCACAATCATAACGGATGCGGGCGATCCGTCTCGAAACGAAAAAAGCCCGCCTCTCGAAGCAAGGCGGGCTTTCCTTCGATCCTGACAAGCTTTCGTGCTATTCCGCGGCCTTCAGGGCGGCGGTCTTGTCTTTGTTGACGCGTGGTGTTGCCGAGGTCTTTCGCATGTCGTTTTTCACGAAACTCTTGTTATAGCCGTTGAACAGATGGCCGATCAGTCCGCGGTTGAGATCCGAGGTGCCAAACAGCCAGTCCATGATCGGAAACGTCAGGTTCATGTTCCGCTCCATCATGATGTTCTGGTCGTGATGCGCGGTGTGATGACGCCGGATCGTGTTCACGAACGGCATGTTCCGCACGAACCAGTTGTCATCGACGTGGCAGCAGAAATGCATGAACTCGTAGATCAGGTACATCGCCGTCGTCGTCGTCATGAAGAGCCAGCCCACGTTCGGCGACAGCGCCCAACCGAGGAACAACGCCGCCGGAATCGACATGAGCGTGAATACCACAAGCGCGTAAGGCGGGAAGAACGTCACGCGCCAGTCGTGATGGTCGGCGAAGCGCATCTCATGATCCGTGAAGAACTGATGGTGCATAAGTGTGTGACGCGAATAGACCGCTCGGAACAGCGGGATCTTTGATGGGCGATGCATCACGTAGCGGTGAATCCACCACTCGAAGAAATTGCAGATCAGGAATGTCACGGGGATGGTCAGCAACTCTAGAGCCGTGACGCCGGCCAGATTGGAAAGGTAGATGTAGAGGGCAGTAAAGCCGATCGTATAAATGATGATGACGTGAAGCCAGCCATTGTACCACCCGGCAACACGTGAGCGGTATGTGTCGCGATAAGTCCGCTGGCGGTCCGTCATTTCTCCGTTTGCAAGTTCCATATTCAACCTCCCTGAGCGGAGCTAGGCTGCCCAAGCCGTTTTCCGGCTGTGCAACCCGAATAACAACAGGGGCTGTCAAGAACCCCGCGAGTGGTCCGAGTGGCTGCGCGGCGCCAAGGACACCGCGCAAACCGCCTCGCACTAAGCGTAAGAGTAACTGATATATCAGTTGCATTCAACTGAACACAGGAAGTGTGCGTCGTTACGCTGCGCCCCGGCTCAGCGCGTCGATGGCTTCGTCAATGTCCGCGCTGGTCAGAATCCATTCGTTGGAGAAGTTGGCCACGACCTCCTGCATGAAAGGTTCATAGAGGCGCAGAGCTTTCGCCTCGTCATCAAGGTGGTCGAGCAGGATCGCAAGCGCGAGCTGCGCGGGAGCAGAGCCCTCAAAGCTCCACTCAAAGCCGTCCTCGCTCAGTTCCCTCACGTCGAGCCGTTGCTTCAACGGCTCGTCATTTACCGTCACCATTACGCCGTCGATGGTCCGATCGCCTTTGTACACTTTCATTGCACCTCCTCCGCTTTCCGGGCAAACCACTGCACAACTTGCTACTAATATATGATGTGTATATCATAACGGGCCTGGGTGACGAAGATGGCTGAATGTCGTGAATGCAATCGAACCAAACTGGATGTCACTTATCGCATTCGCCGCCGCATGGGCAGTCGGCTGCACAGGCTTGTTCTATCTGATCGGGATCCTGCCAATGCGCGCAGCGCCCGCGGAGGTCCGCCGTGGCACGGGTCCAATGCTTGTGCTGACGAATGTTGGACTGGTGGGCGCTCTGCTGGTGTTTTCGCTGTTGTTCGCCTTGGCAGAGTTGCGCTGGACGTCACTGGTGGTGGCGGGGGGAATGGTGTTTCTGTTCTCGCCGTTTGTCGTTCAGGATATACCTGACTCGCTCAAAGACAACAAAATCGGTTTAGCGCTGGTGTTGGTCTTGACTGTAGCCGGGTTGCTGTTGCTTTCCTTGGTCGATGGAATATCGAGTGTCAGGTCAATGTTGGTTGGCTGACAAAAGCCCTGAAGCATCAGGGGCTAATGGAGCTTGTAAAATGAAGAGCAATCTCTCGACAGGCCCTTGGCTCTGGTTTTGTCCTATTCTGGTCGCTTCGCGCCCGCCCTTTGCTCCGAACACAGATCTGGTTCTCACTTTTGCCAAATGTGCTCAAGGCTGACACGGTGGAGCATTAAAATGCCAGTCAAAATCAAGATCATGTTCTCAATCGTCGTTCTTCTGGTTTCTGTTACTGGTTATTTTTTTCTCGAATGGCTCGGTCAGGATATTACACCTTACCTTGCCCTGTTTCTCGGTGTGTTCTGCGTTTTTGCCTTCTGGGTATTCCCCGAAGTATCGCACAAGAAAAAAGAACGTTGAAAAGCAGGGGCGCAAAGTTTTGACGGGTCCGAGTAGCGTGACGTCTTGTCATCCGCTTCGTGTCGCGGTGTGGT
>CAZNGB010000034.1:0-16726 GCA_964572465.1 uncultured Hyphomicrobiaceae bacterium | reverse complement strand
CGGGCCATGCGCCGAGCTGAGGAGCTCGAAGAGTTGTTCACTCAGGATCTGGAGAACATGCGCGAGAAGGACCAGCCCGGCGAGACCGAACGCACCCGCCCTGATGCCCCCAGGCGGGGCGCGGGACAGACCTGATCCATATGTGACAGCGCGCGGCGCCCTGCTATACCCGTTTGCGGCGGCCGGCCAGCGAGCCAAGTGCGCCGGGGCGCAGACGCGCATCAAGAGGGGGTTCAAGCAGTGACGGACGGCCTTTACATCAAGCCGCTGGGCATTCTGTTCGGGCATCACGCGAAACAGGCGGTCGAAACGGGCCTCGCGCTGCCGCTGGCGGGCGTGTCAGCGGCGTTCACCACGGCAGAGTTGATCGAGGGCCGGCCGGGACAAACCAAATCCGTGATCGCGCGCGCCGCAACCCTCCAGGCGATAGAGGAGTCGGCGATCGCCGAGCTGTTGGAGAGATTAAGCGCGCCGCGCCCTGCACTCGCTGGCGTGGCGATGCACAGCCCGCGGCTGATGGGCATCGTCAATGTCACGCCTGACAGCTTTTCCGATGGCGGCGATTTCGCTGAAGCCCAGACCGCTATCGCGCAAGCCCGGCGGATGGTCGATGAAGCGGCGGATTTCGTCGATATCGGTGGCGAGTCGACCAGGCCCGGCTCCGATCCGGTGTCGCTGGAAGATGAGCGCGCGCGGGTGATGCCGGTGATCGAAGCGCTCGCCGATCTGCCCGCGCCAATCTCCATCGACACGCGCAAGGCCGCGATCATGAGCGATGCCGCGGCCAAGGGCGCGAAGATCATCAACGATGTTTCCGGCCTAAGTCACGACTCAGACGCCCTGAGCGCGGCGGCGCAGACCGGCCTGCCGGTGATCCTGATGCACGCGCTCGGCGACCCAAAGACCATGCAGAACGACCCGCGCTATGACGACGTTCTGCTGGAGGTCTACGACTTCCTGCGCGCGCGCATCGACGCGGCGGTCGCGGCCGGCATCCCGAAAGAGCGCATCGCGGTTGACCCCGGCATCGGCTTCGGCAAGACGCTGCAGCACAATCTGACCCTGCTGAATGGGCTCAGCCTGTTTCACGGTCTCGGCGTGCCGGTCCTCGTCGGCGCGTCGCGCAAGCGCTTCATCGGCACGCTGGGTGATGAGCCGGAAGCGAAAAAGCGCGTGCCCGGCAGCATCGCCGCGGCCATCACCGCGGCCAGCCAGGGCGTCCAGATCCTGCGCGTGCATGACGTGCGCGAGACGCGCCAGGCGCTGCGCGTGTGGCTGTCGGCGGCGCACGGCGCGCCGGTCAATGGGCCCAATGCCTGATCGCGGTTGAAACTTTCTGAAACGAAACGTGTCCGCGGCTGCCCGGAATTGCCGGATTCGCTGTTATAGTTTGCGTTAACGGCGCAGCGCGCGCTACCGGCGACGATTTTGGGGTGAGGCAGGCTCATGGGAACGTATTTCGGCACGGACGGCATTCGGGGAAAGGCAAACGACCGCCCGATGACAGCCGACACGGCGCTGAAGGTCGGCATGGCGGCGGGCCACCTGTTCACGAACGGCGAGCGGCGTCATCGCGTGGTGATCGGGAAGGACACGCGGCTGTCCGGCTACATGATCGAATCGGCGCTGACGGCCGGCTTCACCTCGGTCGGCATGGATGTGTTCCTGCTCGGCCCGATCCCGACGCCGGCGGTGGCTATGCTCACGCGCTCGCTGCGCGCCGATCTTGGCGTGATGATCTCGGCCTCGCACAACCCCTATTACGACAATGGGATCAAGCTGTTCGGCCCGGACAGCTACAAGCTCTGCGACGAGAAGGAAGCGCGGATCGAGGAACTGATCGACAACGGCGGGGTTGAGTTGCTGGCCACGCCGGAGCGCATGGGCCGGGCGCGGCGGATCGACGGCGTGCATGACCGCTATATCGAATACGCCAAGCGCACGCTGGACCGCAGCGTCAGCCTGACCGGCAAGAAGGTGGTGATCGATGCGGCCAACGGCGCGGCCTACAAGGTGGCCCCGCTGGCGCTGTGGGAGCTCGGCGCGGAGGTGATCCCGGTCGGCGTGCAGCCCGACGGCTTTAACATCAACGAGCATTGCGGCTCCACACACGCCGAAGCGGTATGCACCGCGGTGCGCAGACGCGGGGCGGATATCGGCATCGCGCTCGACGGCGACGCGGACCGGGTGCTGATCGCGGACGAGAATGGCGAGCTGATCGACGGCGACCAGATCCTCGCGCTGATCGCCGAAGACTGGCGCGGCGCCGGGCGGCTTCAAGGCGGCGGGATCGCGGCGACGGTGATGTCCAATCTCGGGCTGGAGCGCTATCTTGGGACGCTCGGCCTGGGGCTGGAGCGCACACCTGTGGGCGACCGTCACGTGGTCGAGCGGATGCGCGCGCGCGGCTTCAACCTTGGCGGCGAGCAGTCCGGGCACATCATCCTGTCGGACTACACGACCACCGGCGACGGGCTAGTGACAGCGCTGCAGGTGCTGTCCGTCGTGGTCGACAAGGGCGCGCCGGTGAGCGAGGTCTGCCACCGCTTCGACCGTGTCCCGCAATTCCTCGAAAACGTCCGGTACAGTGGCGGGAAGCCGCTGGAGATCGACAGCGTGCGCGCCGCAATCCAGCGCAGCGAGCAGCGCCTGGGCAATGCGGGCCGGCTGTTGATCCGGCCTTCAGGCACTGAGCCGGTGATCCGCGTGATGGGCGAAGGCGACGACGGCCAGCTTGTCAAGGCGGCGATCGGCGAGGTTGTCGATGCGCTGCGAGCTGTGTCCGCCTGAAGCCTCAGCCCGCCCCGCCCATCTTCAACAAGCGAAAGCAGGAGAGCAGGCGGATCAGCTCGGTCTGCTTGTTGATGCCGAGCTTGTCGAAGATCGCCCGCATATGCGTGCGCGCGGTGTTCCGGCTGATATCGGTGCGCGCGCAATATTCATCGACCGTCTCGCCGTGGAGCAGCGCGAGCGTCAACCGGGTCTCCGCGCAGGTCAGGCCGAACGCGTTCATAAGCAGATTTTCCGGCGTGAGCGGCACGCGGTCTGGGTCGAAGACAAAAAGCAAGCCGCACGGGCGCCGCCGCGGGTCCAGCAGGGCGCGCTCCTTATGGCTCAACGGCACGCACCAGACCTGCAGGGCATGGCCGTTCATACGCCGGATCGTCAGGCCTCCACCGGCCGGAGGACCGTCGGTCTCGCCCACAAGCCCGGCCAGCAGCTTATCCAGTTGATCGCGCGCTCGCTTGTCGGCTGTGGTCAGCCGGCCGTCCCTGCTCTCCAGTTCGCGCTGCGCAAGGATTATGCGCGCTTCGTCGTTAAGCGGCGTGGCCCGCTTGTCGCAAGTGACGAGGATCATGCCGATGGCCATCTGGCTGACGCCACTCTCGATGGCACCGCGTTCGTCGCGAAGCTGTTGGAGCTTGCGAAGGATCTGCAACGCCAGAAAGGAGTGTTGCAGCAGCGCCTCCCAGGACTCGGCTGTCTCACCCCACGCCTCGTGCAAGCGGGCCGATCCCAACACATCAAGGTCAGGCCGCGTGTCAATGGATGGCGCCAGCAGCGCGGCCATCGTCTGAGCGCGCAGCGTCGCGGAGCCGGCAGGGATGTCTCCGTCGCCGAGGTCCGAACGCCGCAAACCAAATGGAATTTCACTGGCAGTCGGCGTGAGCTGCGCCTTGGTTGCCTTGGCCTCGGACGCATCGTAACCGTATTGGGACACGGTATCAGCCATATATTTACCGGGATGACTGCCGAAACTCGGCTGATTTGTGCGGCTTAACGGATAATGACAATTACATTCTTGCCACGGCGACGCTTTCAAGCGCTTGATAATGCGATCCCATAACGTCTCAGCCGCTGTTGCTTGGTAAAGACCTGAGATATAGGAAAATATACGCCCTTCACTTTCGCGCTTCATCGGTCACTCCCCTCATCTGTTCCCGACAAGGAGTCACAAAAACTTACCTCATCAGGTTTAACCACACTGAAGCATGATCAGGACGGAGGAGTGTATCAAAAATCGCACCAAGTGAAAGCTCTTATACAGAACTCACGCGAAAGCCGATTCAGTAGACTTATAGCTTACTGATATTTGCCGGATTTCTACTTTTAATTGTACTTAGAGCAGTCTACAACAAATGCGCGCACAGCTCCCCTGATGCCGCACGTGACAGCGCTACAAATCAGAATTGTGTCGATAAGCGCCAACGGCCAGGCGCTGGCTGGCGGGCTTACTCCAGCCCGCTCTCGCCAAGATAGCGCCGACTCAGCCGGATCATCAGCGTGAGGTTGACGACGATGTCGAACATGATCGTGACCAGCAACGCGATGCCGAAATAGTACTGGAAGTAGCTCATCTGCAGATCGCCGCCCAGGTATTCGAAAAAGGCGAACAGCAGTGGAATCAGCGGGATAATGGAGAAAATTGCGTCGGTGGCCATCGCAAGCGAGTTGGGCACGCCGGTCAGCGCGATACCGCCAGACTGCAGCCACAAATAGGCCAGCAGGAAGATCGAGGCCATGAAAGAGTAGAAAATCGCCTGATCCTGACTAGTGAACTCGATCTCCCATCCGCCGAAGAAGAAAAAACCGATGAAAACCGCCATGACGATTGCGGAAAGTTCCCGTACTATATGACCAATTAAACTTATTAGGCGCATCATCGTTGCATCTCCCACGTGCTGATCATGTTTTCAGATTGGATATTAGACCGACTGACTTCTGGAATTTTGTATTGGCGCGTTCAGGGCATCTCAAGCTGCAGCACGGCCCCGCCAGCGTGCCGCGCGCATGCTACGTCAACACACGTTTGGAAAACATTGAAAAGTGACGCGGAGCAGGCACGGGCGCCGAACCCTGAATAACAGCCACGCCGCCCGGGCATTCGTTGGCTGCAACGCAAACGCTCAGATCGGGTCAGCCCCGCGCGATATCGCCGCCGCGCCGGTGCGCACCACCTCCACAAGCCCCAGCGGCTCCATGAGGGATATGAACTGCTCGACCTTCGATAGGCGGCCCGTAATCTCGAAGATGAAGTGCTCCGTTGTCGCATCGACGACCTGAGCGCGAAACGCCTCTGCCAACCGCAATGTCTCGACCCGCTTCTCGCCTGTGCCCTTCACTTTAACCAGCGCCAGCTCGCGCTGCAGCGGATTGCCAAGCTTGCTCAGGTCGACGACGCGGTGCACCGGCACCAGCCGCTCAAGCTGATTCTTGATCTGGTCGATCACCATCGGCGAGCCGGTGGTCACAATGGTGATGCGCGACAAGTGCGCCTCCTGAGAAGTCTCGGAGACCGTCAGCGAGTCGATATTGTAGCCGCGCCCGGAAAATAGCCCGATGACCCGCGCGAGCACGCCCGGTTCGTTATCGACGAGAACCGAGATCGTATGCTGTTCCTTCAGGTCTTGCGGGGGCGACATTGCTTTACCTCTGGGATCGAATACGCTGTGGCATAGCGCATGAAAAATGGCGCGGCAACTGTTGCGCCGCGCCGGTCGTGGTCGCCGGCCATTGATGGGGCCGGCGCGCGTTATACGAGGACCTTGCCCTCTTCGGTGATCGCGCTTTCGATATCCGCGCTGCTGGCGTCATCATCCAGCAGCATGTTGTTGTGCGCCTCGCCGCTGGGGATCATCGGGAAGCAGTTGGCTTCCTTGCTCACGCAGCAGTCAAAGATCACCGGGCCAGGCGTGTCGATCATCTCTATGATAAGATCATCGAGTTCATCTGGCTTCTGCGCACGCAGACCGGTCGCGCCATAGGCTTCAGCGAGCTTGACAAAATCCGGCAGCGCCTCGGAGTAGGAGTGCGAATAGCGCCCGCCGTGGATCAGCTCCTGCCACTGGCGCACCATGCCCATGTATTCGTTGTTCAGGATGAAGATCTTCACCGGCAGGTTGTACTGCACCGCCGTCGACATCTCCTGCATGTTCATCAGGATCGACGCTTCGCCAGCGATGTCGATAACCAGCGCGTCTGGGTGCGCGGTCTGCACGCCGATCGCGGCCGGAAGGCCATAGCCCATCGTGCCCAGGCCCCCTGAGGTCATCCAGCGGTTCGGGTCTTCGAAGTGGTAATGCTGCGCGGCCCACATCTGGTGCTGGCCGACCTCGGTCGTGATGTAGGTGTCGCGATCCTTGGTCAGTTCATAGAGCCGCTGGACCGCGTATTGCGGCATGATCACGTCCTTGCGGTTCTTGTAGCTCAGGCTGTTGCGCCCGCGCCACTCGCCGATCTGCTTCCACCATGCCTTGAGCGCGTCCTGGTCGATCTGCGGCGAGCGACGCCGCCAGACGCTGACCATCTCCTCGAGCACATGGGCGACATCGCCGATGATCGGAATATCGACGCGCACGTTCTTGTTGATCGAGGACGGGTCGATGTCGATGTGGATTTTCTTCGAGCCGGGCGAGAACGCATCAAGCCGCCCTGTGATCCGATCATCGAAGCGCGCGCCGATGTTGATCATCACATCGCAGTCATGCATGCACATATTGGCTTCGTAGGTGCCGTGCATGCCCAGCATTCCCAGCCATTTCGGGTCAGCCGACGGGAAAGCGCCCAGCCCCATCAGCGTCGAAGTGATTGGATATCCGGTCAGCTTCACCAGTTCGCGCAGCAGCATGCTGGCTTTCGGGCCAGAGTTGATGACGCCGCCACCTGAGTAAAAAACCGGTCGCTTGGCAGAGGCAATCAGATCAACCGCATCGCGGATCGCCTGCTGATCGCCCTTCACTGCCGGGCGATAAGACTTGTGGGTGATCTGGTTCGGGCTGATGTAGGGGCCTTTGGCGAACTGGATATCCTTGGGGATGTCAACGACGACCGGACCTGGCCGGCCGTTACTGGCGACGTAGAACGCCTCGTGCAGGATGCGCGCCAGATCGTTGATGTCCTTGACCAGATAATTGTGCTTCGTGCAAGGCCGCGTAATGCCCACGGTATCGCACTCCTGGAAGGCATCATTGCCGATCAGGTGCGTCGCGACCTGTCCAGTGATGCACACCAGCGGGATCGAATCCATCAGGGCGTCGGTCAAGCCGGTCACCGCATTGGTCGCGCCGGGGCCGGAGGTGACGAGAACCACGCCAACCTTCCCGGTGGAGCGCGCATAGCCTTCGGCTGCATGGACCGCGCCTTGCTCATGGCGCACGAGGAAATGACGCAGCGCATTCTGCTTGAACATCTCGTCATAGATCGGCAGCACTGCGCCGCCCGGATAGCCAAACAGCAGGTCGACCCCCTGATCGGCCAGCGCGCGCAAAACGATCTCCGCGCCCGTCATCTGATTGCTCATCTCAACTCGCTCCAAACGGCTCAATTTGCGTTACCGGCGTCAATGTTCTGAAATCCCGAAGTGTAGGCGCGCCTGCCTGTCTTTAAGTGCAGTGCACAACCGCTGCGCAAGGTATCGGCATGCGTTTGCCCGGTCAATAGGCGGCGCGCATGAAACCGGAATTTTTGGCGCCCGTTCGCGACGCTTTATTCCGGTTTGACCCACTTCCACGAAATCATATTTCGCCGCAGCCATGTAAGTTGCCGCTTTGCATAGCGACGTGTTTCGGTTTGCAAACGTTCGGTAGCGCTTTCCAGATCAATCTCGCCGCGCAGATATGCGCCCAAAGACCGCACGCCGATGGCGCGCATAACGGGTCGTGAAGCATCGAGACCGAGACGCAATAGCGCGGCGACCTCATCGATCGCGCCTTCCTCTATCATCCGCGCAGCGCGCGCGTCGCTGGCGCTATACAGCGTGGACCGGTCGGGCGCGACGACATATTTCTCTGCGCGGCCGGGATGCAGGAGCGGCGTGCCTTCGCCCTGCTGCCACTGCGTGAGCGAGCGCCCGGTCGCCTCCACCACCTCCAGCGCGCGGGCGATGCGCTGGGTATCCGAGGCGCGAAGCTGGGCCGCCGCCGCAGGATCGCGCTGTGCAAGCAGGCCATGAAGCGCTGGCGCTGGCTCGATGCGCGCGCGCTCGCGCCAATAGCTGCGAATGTCGTCCGGGATTTCAGGTACTGGCGACAAACCTTCGGTCAGCGCCTTGAAGTAAAGTCCGGTGCCACCCACGAAGATCGGCACAAGGCCGCGCCGCCGCGCCTCGGCAAGCGCCTTGGCGGCATCATTAAGCCACTGGGCTACCGAATACGCCTGCGCGCCGGCACGAAAGCCGTAGAGCCGGTGCGGTGCGCGCGCTTCCTCTTCCGGGCCAGGCCGCGCGGTCAGGATGCGCAACTCGCGGTACACCTGCATGCTGTCGGCGTTCACGATCATGCCGCCCCGCTGTTCGGCGAGCTTGAGCGCGACGGCGGACTTGCCGCTCGCCGTGGGCCCTGCGATAAGAATGGCGTCTGCCGCCGTCATGGCTCTGTCCTGGTGCTCGCGCCCCGCCTGACCGTTTCCGCTGTTAGCATGGATGCCTCATGCCGCAAATGCTCGTCCTGATGGCGCCCGCGCCGGGCGAAGATGTCGCCGCGATCATCGACGCCGCGCGCGCCGTGCTGCCGTTCTCGCGCGATGCACTCTGGCTCGCGCCAGGCCAGGCCGCTGAAATTGCCCTGCCCGACGCCGCGCCGGATACGCTTGCGGTCTGGCACGAGATGATGGCCGAACTGGCCGGGGCGCGCCCGGTCGACTACGCCATCGTTCCGGCTGAAAACCGGCGCAAGCGCCTGCTCATCGCCGACATGGACAGCACCGTCATCGCGCAGGAATGCCTGGATGAAGTCGCTGGCGCGGTCGGAATCAAGCCACAAGTCGCGGCGATCACCGAGCGCGCCATGCGCGGCGAATTGGCATTTGAGGATGCGCTGCGCGAGCGGATCGCTCTCTTGATCGGCTTGCCCGAAGCCGCACTGGCGCGGGTGCTGGAGGCGCACATCACCCTCAACCCCGGCGCGCGCGAACTGGTCGCGACAATGCGCGCCAACGGCGCATTGACGATCCTCGTGTCTGGCGGCTTCACCTTTTTCACTGGCGCGATCGCAGCGCGTGCGGGCTTCGACATGCATCGCGGTAATGTCCTCCTGTTCGATGACGGCAAACTGAGCGGCGTTGCCGAGCCGATCCTGGGCCGCGAAGCCAAGCGCGAAACCCTGCTTGAGCAGGCGCGCGCCCATGACATTGCGCTAAGCGACGTTCTGGCAGTCGGCGACGGCGCGAACGATCTAGCCATGCTGGAGCTTGCGGGCCTAGGCGCCGCCTATCACGCGAAGCCCGTTGTCGCGGCGCAAGCCGACGTGCGCATCCGCCACTGCGATCTCACCGCCCTGCTCTTCATTCAGGGCTATAGCCAAAGCGCTTTCTGCGCAAACTGATCGGCGCTCGCACGCGGGCCGCAGCACGTTTGCATAATCGCGGCTTATTGGGTATCTAGCGGCGCAATGACGGCGACTTTCGTCTAAGGCTTTTGGGGGGCTTGCGCAGGGTTTCGCAGGCGGCCAAACGATCAGGAGAGCGGCATTGAACATCTGCATGATCGGCGCGGGCTATGTCGGGCTGGTGTCCGCCGCGTGTTTTTCCAACTTCGGCTGGCATGTGCACTGTATCGACAAGGATGCCGACAAGGTCGCTGGCATCATCAACGGTCGCATGCCGATCTACGAGCCGGGTCTCGACGACCTGGTCGAGCGCAACATCAGCGCCGGCCGGCTCCATGTCTCGACCGCATTGGCCGAGGCTGTGCGCGATGCCGATCTCGTATTCCTGGCCGTTGGCACGCCGATGCGCCGCGGCGACGGCTATGCTGATCTCAGGTATGTCTACCAGGCGGTGGCCGAGATCGCGCCGCATCTGGACGGTTTTACCGTTATCACGACCAAATCCACTGTGCCGGTGGGCACAAGCCGCGAGATCGAGCGGCGGCTGCGCGAGTTGCGCCCGGACGCCGACTTCGCCGTGTGCTCTAACCCGGAATTTTTGCGCGAAGGCTCTGCAATCCAGGACTTCACCCACCCCGACCGCGTGCTGGTGGGGGTCGATGACGAGCGCGCCAAGGCCAAGATGGAACGCGTCTACGAGCCGCTGCGCCTACGCAGCGCGCCGGTTATCTTCGTCGGTCGCGAATCCGCCGAACTGGCGAAATACGCAGCTAACGCCTTCCTGGCGATGAAGATCAGCTTCATCAACGAAATCGCCGATCTGTGCGAGGAGGTCGGCGCGGATGTCCAGCAGGTCGCCACCGCCATCGGCTCGGACCGGCGTATCGGCGACAAATTCCTGCATCCTGGGCCCGGCTTTGGCGGCTCCTGCTTCCCGAAGGATGTGTCGGCGCTGGCGCGCACTGGCCGCGAGGCGCGTGCGCCGCTGTCGCTGGTCGAACAAGTCGAGAAGGTCAACAACGAGCGCAAGATCGCCATGATCCCGCGCATCGAGCGCGCGGCGGGCGGCGAGGTGCGCGGCAAGACGATCGCCTGCCTCGGGGTGACGTTCAAGCCGAACACGGATGATATGCGCGAGGCGCCGAGCCTGGTGATCCTTCCGATGCTGATGGAGCGCGGGGCACATGTGCGCGCCTATGATCCGCAAGGCCGGGCCAATGCGGAACCTCTGCTGCCGGGGGTCGAATGGGCGGATGGCGCGCTTGAGGCCGCTGAAGGGGCCGACCTGATCGTGATCCTGACGGAGTGGAACGAGTTTCGTGCGCTTAATCTCGCGGCGCTCAAACAGCGGATGCGTGGGCATGTGATCGTGGACCTGCGCAATGTGATGCGCCCGGAAGTCGCCGCGGACGAAGGCTTCGTCTATTACGGCGTCGGCCGCGCCGCCGAAGGCACCGGAGTCACGTCTGAGCATCCGGCCAGCGACCCGACCAATTCAGCGGAGCTATCCAACTTTACCGCGATGACTGACGCCACAGACGCCTGATCGTCTGCCCCATCGCCAAGGAGAAGGATCACGATAAGCGCATGACCACCGGAGGGGCGAGATCAGCGCCCGGCCGATCCGGGCCAGCCGGGCAGGCTCCGCTGCCATGCGGACCTCGACCGCCGAGCTTGGCGGCGAACTTGTCTGCGCACCTGCCGGCGCTGAATGCGGGCCGGCTCACGGCGCACAGCCCGCGTTGATGAGGTTGAAGTCGTTTCGCGCGCTGCTTGACGCGTGACTTGCGGCGTCTCGGCGGGCGCGCTCTGTGGCTCCTGGTCGACCTGCGGCTCCGGCTCGGGCATCGGCTCGCCGCGCATCCATGGCGGCAGGTAGGACGGCCTGTTTTTCACTTGCTCCAGACCCGAGCCCGGATCCAGCGAGGCCACGCGCGCTTCGGCCTGCCCGCGGTTATTGCAGTAGTTATCAGGCGCCTTGCGAGCCGAGCTGAGCAGGGCGCGACTCGGCTGCCTGAGAGGCAGTTTCGACTTGGCTACGCGATTAAAGCGCGCGACCGCATTTCGGCTCATCGGCCCCCAGATGTTGTCCACCCGGCCAGGATAACAGCCCAACCGCGCCAGTTCGCGCTGCACCTTGGCGGCAAAATCGGGCCCCGGCGGCAACAACTGCATCGCCTCGTCATCCGTGCTGAGCGCAGTTTTCTGTTCGCCCTGGGTGACAACGACCCGTGCCAGCATATCAGATGGATCAGTTTTCGGGTCGGGCAGCGGGATCATTTCGCCGCCGCCGGTGTCCGCGCTGGCGACCTTGACGGGCGCATCCTCGCTGGCCTCATCGGCCTGCTTGTCAGCAGCCTGAGGCGACGGCGCGACCTTGCGATGCGCCGATGAGTTTGCGAGGTCGATTGTGACCGGGCCCGGCTCACTGGTCGTCTGGCCCTTTTGAACGGACGCCGCTCCGAAATCACTCTTTGCCAGATCATTGGTATTCGTCTCCACCGGCGTCTGGCCGGATCGCGAAGACATGAACAGCAAAGCCAAAAACGCGGACAAAGCCACCGGACGCCACATGATTAAGCTCCAAAACGGGAAACGCAACCACACTCACTCGCCGGACGAGTGCTTTAATAATTCGTGAAAGAACTATAGCTGTGATGGCCCTGAAATGATAGCGCCGATGCAGAAAAAATGGCTGTTTTGTGGACAGAAACTTAGGATTTTGTAAGTGCGCCACGGCCGGGTGTTCTGAACCAAGATGAGCAGGGGCCAGACAGAACGCCCACCCCACTCGCCTACGGTCAGGCAACCTGCTTGATACGGCTGCCCTTGCTCTCAAGCAGAGCTTCGCCGATCAGATTGCGCTGCATCTCCGCCGTGCCGCCGCCGATCGCAAACATGCGCGCATCGCGCACCATCCGCTCTATCGGATAGTCGCACGAATAGCCGTTTGCCCCATGAATCTGGAGCGCAGCGTTCGTCACCGCGATGGCGGCCTCGGACGCAGTGACCTTGGCAAGCGCGGCGTTCACCTTATCCGGGTAGCCATCGCTCAAATCGCTTGCCGCGCGATAGACGAGCAGCCGCGCCGATTCCAGCTTCATATGCATGTCCGCGAGCATCCAGCGAATGCCCTGAAAATCGCCGATGGGCTTTCCAAACTGCCTGCGCGCGGCGGCATAGTCGATCGCATGATCCAGCGCGCCCTGAGCGATGCCGAGCGCCACCGTCGCCGCACCGACCCGCTGGAGGTTGTAGCATCGCATCAGCTTCTTGAAACCGTCGCCCGGCGGCACAAGCAGGTTTTGCGCCGGCACACGGCAATTCTCGAAGCGGACGTCCCCTTCCGGCATCCCGCGCACGCCCATCATCATGGGCACGCGCGTCACGTTCAGACCCGGCGTCTCGCCATCGACCAGCACCGCGCCGATGCCCGCCGCGCCCGGGGTATCGCCGAAACGCGCGAACACCAGATACAGCCGCGAAACTCCCGCGCCGGTTATCCAGCACTTCTCGCCGTTGAGCACAATTTCGTCGCCCTCGATCACCGCGCTTGTTTTCATGGACGTTGCCGCAGATCCGGCTTGCGGCTCGGTGATGGCGATGGCCGGCTTGTCGCCCTCCACGATTAGGGGCAGCCATGCCTGCTTTTGCGCATCTGTGCCGTGTTCCAGGATCGCCTTGGGGATCGCTGTGTTCGCATCGACGACGATGCGCGCGACCGTGCCGAACACCTTGGCGAGTTCCTCCACAACCGCAACCATATCCATGAGACTGCGCCCACCGCCGCCGTAAGCCTGGGGGATCGTAAGCCCCATGAAACCTTCGCGGGCCAGCCCTTCGACGATATGCCACGGGTAATCATTGGTGCGGTCCATCTCCCCGACATGGGGCGCGACATGCGCGCTGGCGAAATGCGCCACACGGGCGCGCAATTCAGTCCGTTCAGGCGTTTCCCGATACATTTTCGCGACCTATTGACTGGGTTCTGATGGCGGCCGCGCGATGCAACCGCTGTTCACGTTTTTATGATCCCTAATGTGGCCGGAACGCTTGTTATTTGTCTAATGCAATTTGGTGTGCTGTCCTATCTCAATATGGTATAACAAGCGCATGGATTTGCGTCAGATGCGCTATTTCACGGCGGTGGCCGAGGAGTTGAGCTTCTCGCGCGCGTCGGAGCGGCTCAACATCAGCCAGTCGGCGCTTTCACGCCAGGTCCAGCTTTTCGAGGCGGCGCTGGGCGTGCGGCTGTTAGACCGGCTCGGACGCACGATCGCGCTTACGCCTGCGGGCGAGGAGCTGGTGCAGCGCTGCCAGACCGTGCTGAGCGACGCCGATGCGGTTGCGCGCCGCGCGGCGGAGCTTGCGGGTGGTTCGGCGGGCCGCCTGCGCATCGGGGCAACGCCACAAACGCTGGAAAGCGTGCTCGCGCCGTTCCTGCCAGGCTTTCAGGCCGCTTTCCCGGATATCGAGATCACGCTCATTGAAAACGGCTCCGCACGGCTTGCCGAACAGCTTGAGCGTGGCCAGCTCGACCTGGCGATTGCAGGGCGCGCGTCGGACTCGCGGCTGGTCGGGCGTGAGTTGTTCCCCCTCGGCGTGCTGGCGGTGGTCCCGCCTGGAAGCCCCCACATTGGCCAGTCCCGGCTTGAGGTCAGCGCGCTCGCGGGCGAAAAGCTGCTGCTCCTGCGCCGGCACTTCATGACGCGCCAGCTGTTCGACGGCGCCTGTGACGCGGCTGGGGTGCAACCTGCCGCGATCATGGAGAGCGCCAGCCCGCACTGTCTGCTCGCGATGGTCGCCTCGGGGTTCGGCACAGCCATCATCCCTTCTACGGTGCTGCTGGCTGGCCTCAGCGACAACGCCGTCCCGCTCACCCGCGGCGAACGCCAACTGGGCTGCGCGATGTCGGTTCTCTGGGATGCGCGCCGCTACATGTCGCCCGCCGCTGGGGCGTTTATTGACGCGCTACAAGCCGAGACGCGCGCGGACTTTCCCGGCCGGGCGTTTCTCACCGGAGAGGTTCCCGCCACTATACCGCTGTCCTGTGAGAGCGGCGATTAGCGCCACAAAATTGCCGCGATCGGTCGCGCGCGGGTCGGGCAATCATGCTAAGCTGATGGACGCAAAGGGAAACCGACAGTCGATACAACGAGAAGAGGCAGGCATGCAGATCGGGCTCATCAAGGAAATCAAGAACAATGAGAACCGGGTCGCGCTGACGCCGGCAGGCGTGAGCACGCTCGCCGAGGCAGGCCACGAGGTGTTGGTCGAGCGCGGCGCGGGTGAGGGGTCGGCCTTCGCGAACGAGGATTACGAGAGCGCAGGCGCGCGGATCGTGGATACCGGCGATGCGTGGTCGGCGGAGCTGGTCCTGAAGGTCAAGGAGCCGATGGAAAGCGAATATGGCCATTTCCGCCCGGGCCAAATGCTTTTTACCTACCTGCACCTCGCAGGCGTCGATCCGAACCTCACCCATGCGCTGCTCGACAACCACGTCACCGCGATAGCCTATGAAACGGTGCGCGGGCCCGACGGCAAACTGCCGCTGCTCGCGCCGATGTCCGCCGTGGCGGGAAGCATGTCCGCTGGCGTGGCGCGGCATTATCTGGCGAAGTTTGCCGGCGGCAAGGGCGTGCTGCTCGGGCGGATCATGGGCGAGCCGCACGGCAAGGTGGTCGTGATCGGCGACGGCGTGGTGGGCCAGCACGCAGCGCAGGCCGCTGTCGGCAGCGGGGCGGAGACCTACATCTTTACGCTGTCCGAGACGCGGTTCGACGAGCTACGCGAACTCATCAGCCCGGATGTGATCCCGGTCCTGTCCACCGAGGAAAGCATCCGCGAGCACATCCGCGACGCCGACGCGGTGATCGGCGCGGTGCTGCTGCCCGGCGGCGCACGCGCGCCGCATGTGGTGAGCGCGGACATGGTGGCGACCATGCAGCCCGGCTCGGTCATCGTTGATGTGAGTATCGACCAGGGCGGTTGCATCGAGACAAGCCGGCCGACTTCGCATTCCGACCCCGTATACACCGTGGACGGCGTTGTTCATTACTGCGTCACCAACATGCCCGGCGCTTACCCGATGAGCGCCACGCGCGCGCTGGTGCAAACCACGCTGCCTTACATCCAGCGCCTGGCCGATGGCAGCATGGCTGCGCTGATGGAAGACTCAGACTTCGCCGAGGGCGTCAACACCCATGCCGGCGTGCTCACCATTCGCTCGGTCGCAGACGCGCTCGACCTCACCGATCGGTATCAGCCCTTCGCGGCCGCGATGGAGACAGCCTGAACTGGCGCGGATTGGGGCCGGTACGCCAGTTTACACAGGCGCAATATCGGTTGACAGAACCGGCAGAGCCAGCATTCGTGGCGGGCCTGATCCGGGCTAACAGACGAGAGACGAACGACATGGTTCGCTGGCGCGGTCGCAGACAAAGCGAAAATGTCGAGGATCGACGCGGGCAGTCGCGGCGGCGCGGCCTCCCGTTCCCGTTTCCCCGTGGCCAAAGCGGGCGCCGGATGCGGATCCCGCTGCCGCGCGGGCGGGCCGGACGCGGCTCGGGCATCGGCATTGTTGGCATTCTCTTGATTATCGGCCTGGCGCTGCTGCTGGGCGTCGACCCGCGCGCGATCCTTACCGGCGACGGACCGGGGCCGCAAACGGGCCGCGAAGTCGCCTTCCCTGATCTCAACATTCCCGACCTGCCGGACTCCAGCGACCCGGCAAGCGCCCAGCGGCAATTCCCTGCCCCGACGACCGGCGCGCAGAGCAACGATGATCTGGCGCGCTTTGTGAGCGTCATCCTCGCGGACACCGAGGATGTCTGGCGCGACGCGTTCCAGTCGTTCGGACGGGACTACCGCGAACCAAAGCTGGTCTTATTCTCCGATTTCACGCGCACGCGCTGCGGCGCGGGCATGGCGGCGATGGGACCGTTCTACTGCCCGCTCGACGAGACGATCTATATCGATCTGAGCTTCTATCGCCAGCTCCGCGATAAGTTCGGCGCGCCGGGAGATTTCGCCCAGGCTTATGTAATCGCGCATGAGGTCGGGCATCACGTCCAGACTCTGCTTGGAATTGCCGAAAAGGTTCGCCAAACACAGCAGAGCGCCGGCGGGCGACAGGCCAACGCACTGCAAGTGCGCATGGAACTGCAGGCCGATTGCCTGGCCGGGGTCTGGGCCAACCGGATCGACCGGGAGAAAGGCGTTCTTGAAGACGGCGACATCGAGGAGGGGCTGCGCGCCGCAAGCGCCATTGGCGACGACACCATTCAGCGGCGCACGCAGGGCCGCGTGGTGCCCGATGCTTTCACGCACGGAACCTCCGAGCAGCGGATGCGCTGGTTCCGGCGCGGTCTGGAGAGCGGCCGGCTTCAGGACTGCGACACGTT
>CAZNGB010000033.1:0-16779 GCA_964572465.1 uncultured Hyphomicrobiaceae bacterium | reverse complement strand
TCATCATGAACGGATTGGCCATTTACCTGAGACAGAAATTCCAGAAAAAATGGTCGTAGGCCCAGCCTGTATGAGACGTTAACGCACTCAGACAAGAGAGAATGCACGTGGATCAGCAGAGCACCGTACCAACCTTCTCGCAGACATCGACCGCGCCAGGCAAATCCAAAATTCAGGCCCGCAAGGTCGACGTATTTTACGGTCAGACCCAGGCCATCATTGGTGTTGATCTTGATATCCGCGACAGCGCCGTGACCGCCTTTATCGGACCATCGGGCTGCGGCAAGTCCACCTTCCTGCGCTGCCTCAACCGGATGAACGACCCGATTGATGGTGCGCGCGTGGAAGGCGAAGTGATCATCGACGGCGTCAATGTCTATGCGCCGCATATCGACCCGGTGCAACTGCGCGCGCGTGTCGGCATGGTGTTTCAGAAGCCAAACCCGTTTCCGAAATCGGTGTTCGAAAACGTGGCTTATGGCCCGCGCATCCACGGCCAGGCCAGCTCGAAAAGCGAGCTGGAGGATATGGTCGTCGAGGCCCTGAAGCGCGCGGGGCTGTTTGAAGAGGTCAAGGACCGCCTGCACGAACCTGGCACCGGCCTGTCCGGCGGCCAGCAACAGCGGCTGTGCATCGCCCGCGCCATTGCGGTGAATCCGGAGGTGATCCTCATGGATGAGCCGGCCTCTGCGCTCGACCCGATCGCAACGGCCAAGATCGAGGAACTGATTGACGAGTTGCGCAAGAATTATTGTATCGTCATCGTCACGCACTCGATGCAACAAGCTGCCCGCGTCTCACAGCGCACCGCTTTCTTCCATCTTGGCTATCTGGTCGAAGAAGGCGAGACGAACCAGATCTTTACAAATCCGAAGGATGAGCGCACCCAGGATTACATTACCGGGCGCTTTGGCTAAATCGTTCAGCCGCAAAGTGTGTCTTGGACCAGGAGCGGCACAACGTCATGGAACAGCATACCGTCAGCTCATACGAACAAGAGCTTAAGGCGCTGGACGCGAAAATAGCCCATATGGGTGGGTTGTGCGAGCAGCTGCTCGCCAAGGCGATCGAAGCGCTCGAAAAAAACGATCCCGGGCTGGCCGAAAATGTCATCTCGCGCGACAAGAATATCGACCAACTCGAAGACGAGATCGAGGAGCTGGCCGTCCAGATGATCGCGCGGCGGCAGCCGGTCGCGCTTGATCTGCGCCAAATCATTACCGCCATCCGCGTCGCCAGCGACTTGGAGCGGATCGGCGATCTGGGCAAGAACATCTCTAAGCGGACCCTCGCCATTGCCGGAGAGCCGCAACCCAAGCGGGCCATGCTGGGCCTGAAGCATATGGGTCTGCAAGCTCTTCAACAGCTAAAGGATGTGCTGGACGCCTATGCCACCCGCGATGCGGAAAAGACTAAGCGCGTATGGAACGACGACTACGAAATCGATGCGATGTATAACTCGTTATTTCGCGAGTTGCTCACGTACATGATGGAGGACCCGCGCAGCATTACCTTGTCCACGCACCTGCTCTTTGGCGCAAAGAACATCGAGCGTATTGGCGATCACGTCACCAATATCGCAGAAATGAGTTTCTTTATGATCACTGGGGACACGCTGACTGACGGTCGCCCGAAGAGCGACAACACCAGCCTCTTGTCGCCCGCTGAGGCCGAGGGAGGCTCGGAAGATAAACGCTAGAGTTGCACCTGGAGTACGGCGGAATGTCGGCTAAGGTTCTGGTCGTCGAGGACGAAGAGCCCTTGGCGATGCTGCTTCGCTACAACCTTCAAGCGGAGGGGTTCCAGGTTACAGTCGTCTCGCGTGGCGAAGACGCGGAAGTGTCCGTCACCGAGGACGCCCCCGACTTGATTGTCCTGGATTGGATGCTGCCAGGCCTGTCTGGCCTTGAATTATGCCGTCGGCTGCGGGCCAGCCGCGAAGGGCGCAGCATTCCCATCATCATGCTCACCGCCCGCGGCGAGGAGACGGACCGCATCAGGGGCTTGACCATCGGCGCGGATGATTACGTCGTCAAGCCGTTTTCACTGCCCGAACTGCTGGCGCGCATCCGCGCGATCCTGCGGCGCACCAGTCCGAACCGCTTGCAGGACACGCTTGAAGTGGGCGATATCGTCATGGACCGCGAGGCTCACCGTGTTTTCCGCGGCGGACGCGAATTGCGGATCGGCCCGACCGAATATCGCCTCCTCGAATTCATGATGGAAAGCCCAGGGCGCGTCTTCACACGCAGCCAGCTGCTGGATGGCGTCTGGGGCCGCGATGTGTATGTCGATGAGCGCACAGTAGACGTGCATATCGGACGGTTGCGCAAGGCGCTCAATCGCGGGCGCGATCATGATCCGATCCGCACGGTGCGCGGGGCGGGCTATGCTTTTGGCGAGAAATTCGCCAATACGACTGGGACTGGCGCCTGAAGCATTGTCAGCAAAAGTGGATGCCGGTTTTGCGGCCGGAGCCATAGGCGGGCGCGTAGCGACCAAAGTGCAATAAAAACAATAAGTTAGGCCTGTTAAGTGGTTTCGGCCTGATTGAACAGGCGTTAACAGCTTGGTTGCGTTGAGACACCGCCCCTAGCCTCGGTCCATGTAAGTGTTTCATGAATTGCGGATTGGTCAGGCAGATGGTGAGCCGTATCCGCGCTAAGCTTCCGCACGGACACGGCTCACCCCTTCCCCGCTGCCGTTCACGCCGCCACTTTTTGCGTCTCCCGCCGACGCGTGGTTTGCTGAAACGCCATCGCCGCATGACGCTCGCAGTACGGCCCATGATCTGCTTTTTGGCAGCCGCAAAAGCCGAAGTCCGGCTGGTCCGGGTCGCCAATTGGCCAGCGACAGCTATTCTCTTTCAAATCCAAAAGACCGACGACCGGACCATTCTCCGCCTCAGGCTGGGCAACCGGACGCAAATTTGGCCGCCGCGCTGGCGCTGTCCAGGGTTGCGCAACGCCTGGCTCCGCCTTGAGCGCCGCATTGCCCTGAACCGGGAATGCCCCGGCGGGTCCACCGCGAGGTTTGTGATTGCGCGGGCGCATCTTTATGCGGGCAGCGCGAAACCGGGACTCGGCCGCGCGCCCCGACAACCCAAGCCGGTGCACCTTGCCAATCACCGCGTTGCGCGTGATGTCGCCGAATTGCTCCGCAATCTGGCTGGCCGTATGCCCCTCATTCCAAAGTCGCGTCAAGAGCGCGACGCGCTCATCCGTCCATGCCATTGGTAGCCTCCTCATGGCTCTGTCTCGTGAGCGCTGCACGCAAGATTGCAGCGCTGATCGCGCAGACGTCGCGCCAAACACCCCGCTGGACGCAACGCGGCTACGCGGTGACCAAGCTCGTCAAAGCTGTCGCAAACAAAAACAAACGCTCTACTGGGAACACGTTATCGGCCGCAAACTGGAACGAGCGTCGGATCGCTCAGGCGATCAGGACGCATGCTGGCCGTGGCGGATACTGGGAACTCAGGGGGGCCGCCAACCCCGATACACGTGGTCTTGCCGTAGTTACGTCCGGAACCACTCACCCCGGGCAACGGCAAAGCATCTGTGCTATCTACCGGAGTGCCATGCCAGCCTCGAAAACTCAAACGCCGCGCGTGCCACTGTGGCCCTTTTGACGGCAATTATTGCCGAACTGTGTCTTTTCGGCCAATTGACACCGCCAGGGGGAGTGGAGAATATGCAACGCTAGAGGGGGTAGCTGACGCTGCCGCCTTGCGCATGCGCGCATATCTGCAACGGAGAAGAAAGTCCTCGGACATGCCGGCGGTGCTACCAACTTACGCCCGCGCTGATCTCGTGTTCGAGCGCGGCGAAGGTGCTTATCTGTTCACGACCGCGGGCGAGCGCTATCTCGACTTCACCGCCGGGATCGCGGTGAACCTGCTCGGACATGCGCACCCGGCGCTCAGCGCGGCGCTGTGCGATCAGGCGCAAAAGCTCTGGCACACCTCCAATCTGTTTCGAGTAGCCGGGCAGGAGCGGCTTGCCGAGCGGCTGTGCGCCGCAACCTTCGCGCAGACGGTATTCTTTACGAACTCAGGCGCCGAGGCGCTCGAATGCGCTATCAAGATGGCGCGGAAATTTCATTCGGCGACCGGCGCGCTGGAGCGCTACCGGATCGTCACCTTCGAAGGGGCGTTCCATGGCCGGACGCTGGCAACTATCGCGGCCGCCGGGCAGGAGAAGCTGCTAAGCGGCTTCGGCCCTGCGATGCCCGGCTTCGACCAGGTGCCGCTTGGGGATATAGAGGCGGTGCGCGCGGCCATCACGCCGGAAACGGCCGGCATCCTGATCGAACCGATCCAGGGCGAAGGCGGCATCCGCAATCCCGGCTGGCCGTTTCTGCGTTCGCTGCGCGATCTGGCGGATGAGCATGGCATA
Source organism: uncultured Hyphomicrobiaceae bacterium (assembly GCA_964572465.1). GTDB lineage: Bacteria > Pseudomonadota > Alphaproteobacteria > Rhizobiales > Rhodomicrobiaceae > Dichotomicrobium. The sequence goes on along the minus strand of CAZNGB010000033.1, from coordinate 12,382 downwards.
CTGCTGATCCTTGACGAGGTTCAGTGCGGCGTCGGGCGCACCGGACGCTTGTTTGCGCATGAACACGCAGGCATCGCGCCGGACATTCTCGCTTCTGCCAAAGGGCTTGGGGGCGGCTTCCCTGTCGGCGCCTGTCTGGCGACCGAGTACGCCGCGCAGGGCATGACGGTGGGCAGCCACGGCTCGACTTTCGGGGGCAACCCGCTGGCGATGGCCGTCGGTAATGCTGTGCTGGATGTCGTCCTCGAGCCGGAGTTTCTGGCCCATGTGCGCGATGTCGGGCTAAGGCTGCGCCAGGGGCTCGCAGAGCTCAGCGACCTGCATCCAGGCATGATCGAAGAGGTGCGCGGCGAGGGTCTGATGCTCGGCCTCAAATGCGCGCTGCCGGCGGGGGATGTTGTGGCCGCGCTGCGTGAGCAGCATATGCTGGCCGTTGGCGCTGGAGAAAACGTCATCAGGCTCGTGCCACCGCTCAACATTGGCGATGAAGAGGTGCGCGAAGCTTGCGCAAGTCTCGATGCAGCGCTCACGGCCCTTGGCGGCCATGCGCGCGCCGCCGCAGCGCATCACGGCTAACCTGCCCGCTGAAAGGCTCCTGCGCTCTTCACCGCCGCAGCTTGTAAAACATGGATTTGCCATGACAATTCGCCATTTTCTCGATCTCAACGCGCTCGACGCGCCGGAATTGCACCGTCTGATGGTGCGGGCGCATGACATGAAGGCGCGGTTCCGTCGTGACCGCAGCGCGATTGTGCATCTGGCGCGCGGGCAGGCGCTCGCCATGCTGTTCTCCAAGCCGTCCACGCGCACACGCGTGTCCTTCGATGTTGCGATGCGCCAGCTCGGCGGCGAGACGATCGTGCTCAACGCGAACGAGCTGCAACTCGGACGCGGCGAAACCATCGCGGACACCTCGCGGGTCTTGTCACGCTATGTCGATGCGATCATGTTGCGCACGACGTCGCATGCGGACCTCCTCGAACTCGCCGAACATGCGGATGTGCCGGTGATCAACGGGCTGACCGATCTGTCGCACCCCTGTCAAGTGTTCGCCGATGTGATGACGTTCGAGGAATGTCTCGGCCCGGTCGGCGGGCGCAAAGTGGCGTGGATCGGCGATGCGAACAACAACGTGGCGACCTCCTGGCTCCACGCCGCGGCGATGTTTGGTTTCACCCTGTCAATCGCGTGCCCGGCGGAATACCAGCCGTCGCCGCGGTTGATCGAAGAGACTACTGCGCGCGGCGGACAGGTCGCTATTCACGAAGACCCGAGAGAGGCGATTGCGGGTGCGGACTGCGTCCTGACAGATGTGTGGGTTTCGATGGGGCATGATGACGCCGAGCGTCGGAGGGCCACGCTGCGCGACTATCAAGTGGATGCCGCGTTGATGAGCCGCGCTGCCCCTCATGCTATATTCATGCATTGCTTGCCCGCACAGCGCGGCCACGAGGTCACCGCCGACGTGATCGATGGTCCGCAATCGGTGGTTTTCGAGGAAGCCGAAAACCGCATGCATGCGCAGCGAGCCATCCTAGCTTGGTGTTTAGAGGCGGAGTGAATGGTTGGAGAGTCCGGCGAATCCAATTCGGAAAGCGACGTGCTTGATCAGAGTGAAGGCAAGCTGGTCGGCGCTTTAGAGAACTATGTCCTGCCCTTCCAGATCGAAAGCGCGGGCGTGCGCGGGCGGGTCGTGCGACTTGGGCCGGTGATCGATGACCTGCTCTCGCGCCACGACTACCCCGAGCCGGTCTCGCGCCTGCTGGGCGAGGCCATCCTGCTGACCGTGATGCTTGGCGACTCGCTGAAGTTCGACGGCAAGCTCACCCTGCAGACCAGTTCAGACGGGCCGATAACTTTTCTGGTCGTGCAGTTTCGCGCGCCGGGCGGTGTGCGCGCCTATGCCAGCTATGAAGACACCGCAGTTGCGCAGGCGATTGAGGACGCGGGCGACGCCGAGCCGCGCCTGCTCGGCAAGGGGCACATGGCCCTCACGATCGAGCCGGGCGGGGGCATGGAGCGGTATCAGGGCTTTGTCGAACTGGAAGGCGAGAATCTCGTGGACGCTGCCCACACTTATTTCCGCCAATCCGAGCAGATCCCCAGCCTGCTGCGCGTGGCGGTCGCCCCTCAGTTCATCGGCGGGCGCGACGGCGAGCCGGGCGGCTGGGCCTGGCGCGCGGGCGGCTTGATGATCCAGAAGATCGGGGCCGAGGGCGGGCGCAATGCCATCCAGTCAGCCGACCTACAAGGCCAGAGCGAGGAGGACTGGAACCGTGCCTCGATGCTCGGCTCCACGGTTGAGGACCATGAAATCCTTGATCCAACCTTATCGCCCGAGCGTTTATTGATCAGGCTTTTTCATGAGGAGCATGTGCGCGCCTTTCCAGCAAGCCCGATAAAGGCGTTCTGCCAGTGCTCGCGTGAGCGTGTGGCGGATTTGCTGAAACGGTTTCCCGCCGAGCGCATCGGCGAGATGGTGCAGGACGACGGCAAGGTGTCGGTGACTTGCGAATTTTGCAACAGCGAATATGAATTCGAGGCCGACGCTCTGGTGCGCCACACTGATCAGTGACGGGCGTCAACGACAGGTGATACCAAGCGTTACACAACGAGACAGATTGTTCATTGCGTATTCAGACTGGCGCAGTCACAACCGCTGCGAGCCAGCCTTAGTGTAGGAACGCTTGATGCTGCAGACGGACCCGTCCGAAAAAGCCGATCGTGACAGCGAGAGCGGCGGCGGCTTCTCGAGCGCGCTCGGCCGAGCCAGCCGGGCGCTACTGCAGATCCTGCTGCCGGTCGCGCTGCTGGCCGGCGCATATGCGGGCTACACATATTTGCTGGCCACCTCTCCAACCGTTACGCCCGCGCCTCCGCAAGAGGCAGTTGCTCCGGTTCGCGCCGTGACCGTCACATATTCCAATTATCAGCCACAGCTCACGCTCTACGGTGAGACGGTTGCTGGGCGGGAGGTGGAGCTGCGAGCGCTGGTCTCCGGCGAGGTGATTGAAGTGTCGCCGAACCTGCGCAGTGGTAGCGAGGTTGCTCAGGGCGACTTGCTGCTGAAGATCGATCCATTTGATTACGAGATCGCACTGGCGGAGGCGCGGGCGCAGATTGCCGAGACCCAGGCGCGTCTGCAGGAGAGCGAAGCTCAAATCCGCGCCCAGAATGCCGCGCTGGAGCGCGGCCGCGAGCAACTGGACATTGCCGAGCGTGATCTTGAACGCGCGCAGCAGCTCGTTGAGCGCGGTGCGCTGTCTCAACAGGTTCTTGACCAACGCCGTCTGACTGTCAGCCAGCGCCAGGACGCCGTCGAGCAAGGCGAGATCAGCCTGTCGGTGGAAGAAGCGCGCGCGGCCCAGCAGCGCGCGGCGCTGGAGCGCTTGAACGCGACGCTGCGCAACGCCCAGCGCAACCTGAGCGACACGAGCCTGACCGCGCCGTTCGAAGCGTATGTGAGCGACCCGAATGCCGAAGTCGGCAAGGTGTTGAGCACGAATGATGCGGTCGCCACGCTGATCGATAAATCAAGGATCGAGGCGCGCGTGACGCTGAGCGATGCGCAGTACGGCCGCATCGTGCGCGACACAGCAGGCGTAGTGGATCGTCCCGTCGAGGTGCGCTGGTATGCCGGCGCCGAGCCTTTCGTCTACAGCGCGGACATCGTGCGCGTCGACTCGCGGATCGCCTCGGCCAGCGGTGGCGTGAACGTCTACGCAAGTGTGCAGAACCCGCTGGAGCCGACACCTCTGCGCCCCGGAGCATTCGTTGAGGTGCGCGTGCCGGACATTGAGTACGAAGACGTCGTCCGGCTCCCGCAGACCGCGCTCTACAACAGCGACCATGTCTTCGTGATCGAGGAAGACCGCCTCGCCCGCCGCGACGTCCAGCCGGTCGGGGCCGCCGATGGCCATGTGTTGGTGCGCGGCAACCTGCGCGACGGCGAGCAGGTGGCGGCGACAAGGCTGGCGCGCCCGGGCGATGGCATCAAGGTCAGGGTGGTGAACCGCGATGAGTGAGCGCCCCGCTGGCCGGCCAGGCCTCATCGGCCTGTTTGTCCGGCACCCCACGGCCTCGAACCTGCTGATGCTCACGATCATCGTGCTGGGGCTGTTCTCGGTCAATCGCCTGAACACGCAATTTTTCCCGACTGTCGAAATCCCGGCGATCAACGTCACGATCCAGTGGTCCGGCGCGAGCGCGCTCGACGTCGAGCAGAACATCGTCGACGCGATCGACCCCGAGCTACGGTTTCTCGACGACGTTGACAAGATTACCTCGGTCGCGCGCGAAGGCGTGGCGGTCTTTACCATCGAGTTTTTCGCCGATGCAGACATGCAGAAGGCGCAGTCCGATGTCGAGCAGGCCGTTGAGCAGGTCACGACGCTCCCCGAAGCCGCCGAGGAACCCACCATCCAGCGGGTGACCTTCTACGAGCCAGTCGCCAAGATCGCGATCTCCGGCCCGTTTGAAGAGCGGATCATCAAGGATTACGCCAAGCAGCTTCGCGACGGGCTGCTCAATGCGGGCATCGACCGCGTCAGCTTCACCGGCGCTAGGGATGAAGAAATCTGGGCGACGATCCCGGAGGCCGAGTTGCGCAGGCTTGATCTGAGCGTCGATCAGGTCGCCACGCGCATTCGCGAGGAAACGCAGGACCTGCCCTCCGGCACGGTGGAGGGCGAAGCCGAAGTGCAGTTGCGCACGCTCGCAGAACGCCGCACGCCCGAGGAACTCGCCGAAATCGAGATCAAATCCGATGCGGCAGGAAACAAGGTCCAACTCCAGGACGTCGCCGATGTGCGGCCGCGTTTTGACGATGATGCCGTCATCGGACTGCACAAGGGCAGCCGCGCCGTCCTGCTCCAGGTCGAGCGCGCTGTCAGCGCGGATACATTGCAGACTATGGAAGAAATGCGGGCCTATATGGACCGCATTCAGCCCACGCTGCCGCAGAGCCTGAACGTCGAAGTCTATGATGTGCGCGGAGAATACGTCACACAGCGCCTCGGCATCCTGATCAAGAACGGCTTGCAGGGGCTCGTGCTGGTGCTGATCGTTCTGTTCCTGTTCCTCAATGCGCGGATCGCATTCTGGGTCGCGGCGGGCATTCCCATCGCGTTTCTGGCGACGCTTACGGTGATGTTCCTGTCCGGCCAGAGCATCAACATGATCTCGATGTTCGCGCTCATCATGATGCTCGGCATCATCGTGGACGACGCAATCGTCGTTGGTGAGGAGACCGCCACGCGCCAGGCGGCTGGCGAAGGGCTCATGGAGGCCGCCGAGAACGGCGCAAAACGCATGTTCACGCCTGTTACCGCGGCGAGCCTGACAACAATGGCTGCGTTCCTGCCGATCTTGCTCATTGGCGGGCGCATTGGCGATGTCATGGTGGCGATCCCGCTCGTGGTCATTGCGGTGCTGATCGCCAGCTTGGTGGAGAGCTTCCTGATCCTGCCCGGCCATCTCAGCCACAGCTTTGGCAGCCTCAACCGGCCGCCTAGCGCGTTCCGCCGCGGCTTCGACCGCGGTTTCGCGTGGTTCCGCGACGGGCCGTTCCTGCGCCTGGTCAAGATGAGCTACGACTGGCGTTACACGACGCTCGCTTTCACATTCGGGGCGATGATCCTCGCCGTCGGTCTGCTCGCCGGCGGTCGCGTTGACTTCCAGTTCTTCCCCTCGCCGGAATCAGAAAACATCTCCGCAGAAGTCGAGTTCGCCGCCGGCACGCCGGAGGCCGAGCGGATCGCGGCGCTACAACGCATCGAGAGCGCGCTTTATGACGCTGAAAACGCGCTGACCGATGGCGAAGGCGGGCTGGTGGTGACGGCATTCACGACCCTGGGCCGGGCCGGGCGCACGCAGTCTGACACAATCTCCGAGGTGGCTGTCCAGCTCTTGCCGAGTGAGGAGCGCATCATCCGCACGCAGACGGTGATGGAAGCGTGGCGCGAGCGGCTGCCGGTCATTCCCGGCGTTGAGCAGGCCACAGTCCGCACCGAGCAGGTTGGGCCGCCGGGCCGCGATGTCGACGTGAAGTTGAAGAATGCTCCGATCGAACAGCTCAAGGCTGCGGCGGAAGAGGTGAAAACCGCGCTACGCGGCTACCCCGGCGTAACGGCGATTGCCGACGACATGCCTTACGGCAAGCGCGAATTGATCGTCGAGGTCACGCCGCGCGGTCTCGCGCTCGGGTTCACGGCGGAAAGCGTCGGCACGCAGCTGCGCAACGCCTTTGACGGCGCCATCGCAACGCGCTTCCCGCGCGATGACGAGGAGATCACCGTGCGCGTGCTCCGCGAGCAGAAAGCCGAAGGTGCGCAAGCGCTTGAAAACTTCTATATGCGCGCCCCGGACGGCAGCTTCGTGCGCTTCCCCGAGGTCGCGCAGGTGCGTGAGCAGGCGGGATTTTCAATCATCCAGCGCATTGACGGCGAGCGGACCGTCTCCGTGACCGGCGACGTAGATGCCGAGTTGAACAGCGTCTCGAACATCGTGCAGCAGCTAGAGGCGGACGTGCTGCCACGCCTCTCACGGCAATACGGTATCGAATACGACTTCGGCGGCCGCCAGGAAGACCGGGAGGAATCCTTCGCCGACTTGCAGACCGGCGCCGTCGTCGCGCTGATCCTGATCTTCGTGATCCTGGCGTGGGTGTTCGGCAGCTATGTACAGCCGCTTGCGGTCATCGGCATCATCCCGTTCGGGCTTGTTGGCGCGATTGTCGGGCACTTCGTCATGGACATGCCGCTGACCATCATCAGCATGATCGGACTCCTTGGCCTCTCCGGCATTCTTGTGAACGACTCGATCATCCTCGTCGCGCAGGCGAATGAGCGGCTGAAGGCGGGCGAAGCTCTGCGGGAGGCGGCAATTGGCGCATCTTATGACCGCTTCCGCGCGGTGCTGCTGACCTCGCTGACGACCATCGGCGGGCTGACGCCGCTGCTGTTCGAGACCAGCCGTCAGGCGCAATTCCTGATCCCGATGGCGATCACGCTGGTCTTCGGCCTCGCGGCGGCGACATTCCTCGTGTTGATCCTCGTGCCGTCGCTGCTGGGTTTCGGGCGCGACATCGGCCGGGTGGCCGGCGCAATCAAGCGGCTTTATGTCCGCGAAGAGCGCAGCGAGACCTCGCAGGCTTAACGCTCACGAGCGCCAATACGCCGGCAGGAACAGTACCAGCACCGCAAAAATCTCCAGTCGCCCCAATAACATGGCGGCACACATTACCCATTTCGCAGCGTCCGGCAGACCGGCGAAGTTGGCGGACGGCCCCACGCTTTCGCCAAGCCCCGGTCCGACATTCGAGATCGCCGTCGCCGACGCGGATATCGCGCTCAGCGTATCCAGCCCGAGCAACTCCAGCATGATCGCGACAACCGCAAAGGTGCCGATATACATGAAGAAGAACGTCGTCACGGCGCTTATGACATCGGGCGACAACGGCCGGCCGTTATAAGTTTCCAGAAACACGCCGTGGGGGTGAAACGTCTGTCTCAGTTTCTGGCGCAATCCCTGAAACAGCACCTGGAAGCGGAAAATCTTGATCCCGCAGGAGGTGGAGCCGGAACATCCGCCGATAAACATCAGGATGAAGAACAGCGACACCGCCATCGGGCTCCACAGATCGAATGCGGCCGTCGTATAGCCGGTACCGGTCATTATCGAGACGGTGTTGAAAACCGCATCCATCACCGCGCCGCTCGTGGCCTCGGACGCGTTCGGCCCGCGCGACAGCCACGCCAGGAAACTGGCGACCGCCAGCGCGGCCAGGTACCAGCGCACCTGCGAGTCCTGAACGATCGAGCGGAAGTCGCCATGAAACGCGCGCAGGAACAGCACGAATGGCGTACCGCCGAGGATCATGAAAACCACCGCGATAATCTCGATCGGCAAGCTGGCGAAATGGCCGAAGGACGCGTCATAGTTCGCAAAGCCGCCCGTGGCGATGGTTGTCATGGAATGTACCAGCGCATCGAACGCGCTCATCCCGGCCATGCTGTACGCCGCCGCGCATATGGCCGTCAGCGCAATGTAAAGCACCGACAGTTCCCCGGCGATCTGGGTGGCGCGCGGCAGGATCTTGCCGGCGGTGTCGAAACCCTCCACGCGGAAAAGCTGCATCCCGCCTACCTTGAGCATCGGCAGCACCGAAAGCGCCATGACGATGATCCCCAGGCCCCCGAGCCACTGCAGCAGGCCGCGCCACAGCAGGACGCCCGGCGGCATGTTGTCGAGACCGGACAGCACGGTCGCGCCGGTGGTGGTGATGCCCGACATCGCCTCGAAGAAGGCGTCGGTATAACTGAGTTGCAGGCTCGACCAGGTGAACGGGATCGCCGCGAAGGCCGTCAGCGCCACCCACGAGACGGTGGTCAGCAAGAACGCTTGCTTGGTGTTGAGATCACGCGTGCGCCCCCAGTTGGATGCGCAAAGCGCGATGCCGACGAACAGCGTCACGCCGGACGAGGCCGCGAACACCATCCAGTCTGGATTACCCGCCGCGATATCGAACAGCAGCGGCAGCAGCATCGCCGCCCCGAGCGTCGACAGCAAGATGCCGATGACGAGCAGGACGGGCCTGAGATCAATCATCGCGCTGCTACGATCCGCGTTGCGGCGAGGTCGATGCTCTGAGGCACGCTCAACCATGAGCGGCGCGCAGGGCCCGCTCCAGATCACCGATCAGGTCGCGCGGGTCCTCCAGCCCCACCGACAGGCGCAGCAGGTCGCCGCCGATACCCAGTTCTGCGCGCACCTCATCGCTCAGCCGTTGGTGGGTCGTCGTTGCAGGGTGCGCGATCAGGCTCTTGGAGTCCCCGAGATTGTTGGAAATCTTGATGATCTCCAGATCATTCATAAACCGGAAGGCCGCCTCCTTCCCGCCGCGGATGCGAAACGCGACCATCGGGCCGCCGCCATCCATCTGCGCGCGCGCCAGCGCATGCTGCGGATGATCCTCCCGGCCCGGATAGGAAACGCCCGTGATCCCCGGCGCATCCGCAAGGTGATCGGCGATCACGGCGGCGCTCTCGCTCTGGCGCGCAACGCGCAGCGGCAGGCTCTCCAACCCCTTGAGCATCACCCAGGCGTTGAACGGGCTGAGACAAGGGCCGGTCTGGCGCAGGAAATTGCCCAGGTGTTCGTCCACGAAGTCCTGATCGCTTAGCACGACGCCGCCGAGGCATCGGCCATGCCCGTCGACATGCTTAGTGGTCGAATAGATGACGATATCCGCGCCCAGCGTCATCGGCCTTTGCAGCATCGGCGTGGCAAACACGTTGTCCACGATCAGTCGCGCCCCTGCGCTACGCGCGAGTTCCGCCACGCCTGCGATATCCACCAGCTCCAGCGTCGGGTTTGCCGGACTTTCGAGGAACAGCGCGCGCGTGTTGGGCCGCATCGCGTCGCGCCAATGGCCGAGGTCGCGCCCGTCGATGAGCGTGCTCTCGATGCCGAAACGCGGCAGCAACTCCTCCACGACGTAACGGCAGGAACCGAACAGCGCCCGCGCCGACACGACGTGGTCGCCCTGGTTCAGCCAGCACAGCATCGCCGAGGTGACAGCCGCCATGCCCGAAGCGGTCGCGCGGGCAGCCTCCGCGCCCTCCAGCATCGCCATGCGCTGCTCGAACATGGTGATGGTCGGATTGGCATAACGCGAATAGACATAGCCCGGCGCATCGCCGCTGAAGCGCGCCTCGGCCTGCTCCGCGCTTTCATAGACGTAGCCGGAGTTGAGGAAGATCGCCTCGGAGGTCTCGCCGAACTGACTGCGTAGCGTACCGCCATGCACGAGCTGGGTGGCTGGGCGCCATTCACTAGAGGGGCTATCGTCGCCGGATTGGGTCATCGCGCGAACTCCTTATCGCCCAGCACGCCTGCCTGAGCGTGTAATGCGCGGGATTAAGCAACCGCCCCGGCTTGGCGTCAAGGCCGATCTCCGCTACACGAAAGCGCAAGGGAGCTGACACATGAATGAAGCTACGGCGCGCGCGGACGGAGCATCAGGGCTGCTGCCCTGCCAGGCGCTTGATGAGCTGATTGCGGCGGGGCATATCGCGGCGGATGCGCCCATCACGGAAGAACAGGTGCAGCCCGCAAGCCTTGACCTGCGCCTGGGCGGGCACGCCTGGCGGGTGCGCGCGAGCTTTCTGCCGGGCGAGCGGCTGACGGTCGAAGACGGGCTCAGGCGTTTCGGGCTGCACCGGATCGACCTAAGCGGCGGCGCGGTGCTGGAGACCGGCTGCGTTTATGTCGTGCCGCTGATCGAGGCGCTCGACCTGCCCGCGAATGTCAGCGCCAGTGCGAACCCGAAAAGCTCGACCGGGCGCATCGATGTGTTCACGCGCATCATCGCGGATCGCACCCGGGCGTTCGACCAGATCCCGGCGGGCTATCGCGGGCCGCTCTATGCCGAAATCTGCCCGCAGACTTTCCCTGTGCTGGTGCGCACCGGCTCCCGGCTGGCGCAGATGCGCTTTCGCTCCGGCGCGAGCGAGACGAGCGACGCCGCGCTGGCCGCGCTGCACGAGCAGGAGCAACTGGTGTCGAGCCGCGCGGACATCGACCGCGGGCTGGCGCTGTCCGTCGATCTGGCGGGCGAGGAGCCGGGCGCGGTGATCGGCTACCGCGCGAAACGCTACACCGGCGTCGTGGATATTGACGTGACGGGCGCTTGCCCGGTCGAGGACTATTGGGAGCCGCTGCGCGCGGGCCGCGCGCCGGAGCTGGTGCTCGACCCCGACCAATTTTACATCCTCGCCTCGAAAGAGGCTGTCCATGTGCCGCCAACCCACGCGGCGGAGATGATCCCGTTCAACCCGCTGGTGGGCGAGTTTCGCGTGCATTATGCCGGTTTTTTCGACCCCGGCTTCGGCCATGACGCAGCCGGCGGCGAGGGCAGCCGCGTCGTGCTGGAGGTGCGCAGCCATAAGGTGCCGTTCATGCTGGAGGACGGGCAGATTGTCGGGCGCGCGGTGTACGAGCATCTGACCGAGGTGCCAGTGCGACTGTATGGCGAGGGGATCGGTTCGCACTACCAGGCGCAGCGGCTGAAGCTGTCGAAGCATTTCCGCTGAAGTTGACAAATCCCGAGAGATAAACGTCATCGCGAGGCCCACGGGGCCGAAGCGATCCAGCAACCGGACTTGACGCTGCTATCTGGATTGCGTCGCTACGCTCGCAATGACCGCGTGATGCGCCGCTCAACCGGAGCAGGTCGCCCCGCCCAGCACGCAGAACTTGGCGCAGTGCGGGTGGCACAGCTTCACCGCGCCGCCGTCGAACATGCCGCCATCGGCAGCGAAGCTCTCGCGCAACGTCGCGCCCATCTCGAAGGCGCGATCATAGGGGAGCAGCGTACAGGGCAGCACGGTCGGCGCGCTCGCGCCCTTGCGCTTGACGATCATCCGGCTGGACGAACACATCACGCTGTCCGGCGACTTATCCAGAATACCCCAGCAGCTTTCGGTGATCTCGGGCACGTCGGCCTCTTCGTCCATCTCGGGGAACAGCACGAGCTGCGCCGGATCGCTCGCGTCAATCGGCCAGCCCCGCTCCTTGATGAGCCGCGCGTAGCCGGCGCGCATCTCCGGCTCCGGCTCGTCCCACATGGTGCGCCCGGCGATGGAGAGGTTGAAGCCATGCGCGGCGAGCCAGTCCAAACCGTCGCGTGTGCTCGCAAACGCGCCCGATCCGCGCTCGGTGTCGTGCAGGTCTGCGGTGTAATGGTCCATGCTGATGCGAAGGGTGAGCCGCGCCCCATGCTCGCGCTGTAGCGCCAGCAGCCCTTCGCTCACCTTCGGGCGCTGCATCGGGCGCATGGCGTTGGTGAGGATCAGCACCTCGAAGCCGCGTGCCAGCGCGTCGCGCGCCATCTGGGTCATGTCGGGGTTCAGGAACGGTTCGCCGCCGGTAAAGCCGATCTCGCGGGTGCCGAGGTCAAGCTCGGTGATCTCGTCATAGACCGCGCGGGCGTCCGCCGCGGAGAAGTAGACCAGCCGGTCATTCGTCGGGCTGGATTCGATATAGCAGTTGGCGCACTCGATGTTGCACAGCGTGCCGGTGTTGATCCAAAGCGTGTCCAACTGGCGCAAGGCCACGCGCGCGCGCCGCTCGCCGGTGGCTGTGCGGTCGGGATCGGCGAACTTGCGCGCGATGAAATGATCGTCCCGTGTGCCGTGCATACCGTCTCCTTCGCGTGGTCCCGGCACAGGTATGGCAAACTGGCGCGCGGAAATCACGCGGGATCGGCGCGGCGGGCGGTCACAAAGGCTTGAGCGGGTCAGTCGAACTGCACCGGGAACTGTTGGCACGTCTCCGGCAGGCGGTCGTCGTTGCACCAGGCGCAATAGGTGGCGTCGGGTTT
>CAZNGB010000032.1:0-17014 GCA_964572465.1 uncultured Hyphomicrobiaceae bacterium | reverse complement strand
CCCACTTTTCGGATCGCGTGTTAGCGCCCTTCGCGGTACCACGTCAGCGCCAGCAGCCCGAGCAGCAGCGCCAGCGCCAGTGGCCCGGCATAAAGCGGCGTGTATTTGATGCCCGTGACCATATACGCCTGCCGGTCGCGCAAGCCCGCCCAGTCGTCGCCGTGCATCTTGCGGCTCTGACCAAGCATGCTGATGCGCGGCAGCGACGCCACCGCCGATTGGGCCGCGCCGCCCAGCCAGAACGCGCCGCCGCCGGTCTCGTCAAGCACGGGCGCAAGCGGCTCGCGGCTGGCCGTCACCTCGGTCAACTCGCGCGAATTGACTGCCCCGACATGCGCGACGGCGGCCAGATCGCCCGATGTCACGCGGTAAAGCCCAGGCGTCTGCGCAGTTACGTTCGCGCTCCAGCGCCCGGCTTCAACCTGTTCCAGCGTGACAGTCCGGGTCTCACCATCGGGTGTGCTGATCTCCACCGGAGGGGTGCTGTCGGCCATTGACCGTCGCGTGATCGTCAGGTTCTGCCGCCCGGCGCTGACATCAAGCGACTCTTCCTCCAGGTCCGGCTCTTTCATCAGCCAGTGGGAAATCCGCCTCAGAATATCGGCATATGGCCCGCCGCCCTCGTAGCCGCGCGCCCACAGCCACACGTGGTCGGACAGAAACATGCCCACCCGGCCTTCGCCCTGCCGCGCCAGCACCAGCAGTGGCGTCTCGTTCGGTCCGGTCATCAGGACGTCGCCCTCATTGGTCTGGACGTCGATTGTGCGGAACCAGCGGCCCCAGTCTGGATCGCCCGCACCATTTGTGCCCGGCAGTTCGGCGGTGACGGGGTGGCGCTCGCCCTTGTCCGACACGCGAGGCTTGAAGGGCTGCTCGATCACCCGCCCGGTCGGCCGCGCGGGCGTGATGTTCGCGAGCGGTGTGCGGTACAGGCTCAGGGGCGATGCGAAATCCGGCCCGGCCGCGATCAGCACAGCGCCGCCGGCGCGGACATAGCGCGAAATGTTATCGAGGTAGATCAGCGGCAACACACCCCGGCGTTGGTAGCGGTCAAAAATGATGAGGTCGAACTCGCTGAGCTTTTCCGAGAACAGCTCGCGCGTGGGGAAGGCGATCAGCGAAAGCTGGTTGATCGGCGTGCCGTCCTGCTTCTCTGGCGGGCGCAGGATCGTGAAATGCACCAGATCAACGGAAGCGTCTGAGCGCAGCAGGTTGCGCCAGGTGCGCTCGCCCGCGTGCGGCTCACCGCTGACCAGCAGCACGCGCAGGTTCTCGCGCACGCCCTCGGCCTTGAGCACGATGCGGTTGTTCGCTTCTGTCAATTCACCCGCGACCGCGTCCAGCGCGACTTCCATATATGTCGGTCCCGCGCGCGTGAAGCGGAACGGCAGACGGATCCGCTGGCCCACGCCCACGTTGAGCGTTTCGGGCCCTTCACCCTCGCGGCGCACTGTCAGCGTCGCGGTGCGCGGTTGATCGTCCGAGCCGGTCTGAACGACCTCGATCTCGGCGGTCTGCGTGCTGCCGACGAGTCCGAAACGCGGCGCGGTGCGGATTTTGATGTGTCGGTCGAACTCGTCTTGCTCGCCGGTCAGCAGCGCATGGACCGGCGCGCCGAAATTAACCTCCGCGGCTTCCAGCGGGACGTCATGGACCTGCCCGTCGGTGAGCATGAACACACCCGCCAGACGCTCTGCCGGCACGTCAGCCATGCCCCGATTGAGGGCATCGAACAAGCGGGTCTCCTCGCGCTCTGCGTCGCCGCCCGGCCCAGCGCGGACGAAGCGGATATCGAGGTTTGGGATATCGCGGAGTTGCTCGGAAAGCTGCTGGCGGATGGCGCTGGTGCGCTCCGGCCGGCCCGCGATCTTCTGGCTTGAGCTCTCATCTACGACGACCACGGCGATGTTGCGCAGCGGCTCGCGCTCCTCCTGCTTTAGCACCGGGTTGGCCAGCGCCAGCAGCAGGAACGCGCCGGCAAGCAGGCGCAAGAGCGCGCCGCGCTGGCGGCGGATCAGGTGCCCGAGCACGGCCAGCGCCACTATGACGGCCGCGCCGATCAGCACGCTCTGCGGCAGGAACGGCGAGAACTCGATGCTCCAGTTCATTGAATATCCTTGCGATGGCTCATTGGCCAAGCCTTTCGAGCAACGCGGGCAGATGCACCTGATCGGCCTTGTAGTTGCCAGTGAGCGCGTACATCACGATGTTGACGCCGGTGCGGTAAGCCATTTCGCGCTGCAATTCGCCGCCGGGGACAACCGGGAACATCGGTCTTCCGCTGGCATCGCGCGCCCAGGCGCCGGCGAGGTCATTGGACGTGATGATGATCGAGCTGACTCCATCCGCACGCACGGCCTGTCCGGGTTCGACCGAGCGCGAGCCGGCTTCGACCCAGAGCGGCCCACCATCCCAGCGGCCGGGGAAATCATCGAGCAGATAGAAAGATTTGGTCAGCACATGCTCCTGCGGGGCCGGCTCCAGGCGAGGCAGGTCAAGCCCGCCGATCAGCGCCGCCAGTCCGGTTTCGCCGCTCGAGACACCCAGCCCCATCTCGTCGAAAGTGCGGCGGTTCTGGTCGCGGGTGTCGAACAGGATCATGCCGCCCTGCTTCATGTAGGCGTCGACGCGCGCCAGCGTCTCATCGTCCAGCGGGCGCGGCTCTCGCGGCACCGGCCAATACAGCAGCGGGAAGAACACCAGCTCATCGCTCGCGACATCGAGACCGACCGGCTCGGCCGGTTCGACCGCCGTTCGCGCGGTCAGCACGTCGGTCAGCCCTTGCAGGCCGGCGCGGCTGACGCTGTCAATCTCTTCGTTGCCAGTGATGACATAAGCCAGCCGGGTTTCCAGCGTGCCCTTCAGCGCGAGCGCCTCCGCGCGGCGGTCATCGCCTTGCGCGTGCGCGTCCCCGGCCAGCGCAAACGGCACCGCGAGCGCTAGCAGCACCGCGGCTGATTTGCCCGCGAGCCTCCCGCCTGTACGCAGGTTCATCAGCAGGATCGCGAGGCTCTCGATGATGAACACAGCGAGTGCGGCCATGAACAACCACGGAGCAAGGTCCAGCGTTTCGCCGGTCTCATAGACCGTCATCTGCGCATTCGGGATGGATTCGAGCGGATTGATCTGCGCGCCTTCGCGGATAATGTTCAGTGCGTACGCGCCGCCCTGCGGTCCATAGAGGCCCGGCGGGCGCTGTGGTCCCGGCACGGCCGAGGCTGCTTCAGTGGCGGGCAGCGGCGCCGCTGTTGGCGGTGGTGGGCCGAGCACACCGAACCCGTCGATGATGCGGCGTGGCATCAGAAATCCGGTGTCTCGCGTGCTCGAGTCGCTGGCTGCCGCTCCGTCGCTCGCCGGGCTTGCGGCATCCGCCATCGCCACCATGCGGCGCAGCATCTCCACGAACGCGCCTGAGAGCGGCAGGTTTGACCAGTCGGAGTTCGCCGTGACATGGAACATGACCAGCCGTCCCTCGCCGCGCTGGCGGGCCGTGACGAGCGGCGTGCCGTCTTCAAGGCGGACCCACACTTGAGCATCGCCCAGCCCACTTGGGTCAGCAAGCACCTGCCGGTTGACCGTCACATCCGGCGGCATCGCCATGCCCGCGAATGGGCTGTCGGCGGGATATGGCGCAAGCCGTTGGGGCTGGCTCCACGATAGTGCGCCGCCGAGCACGCGCCCGCCACTGCGCAGCGGCGTTGGGAGCAGCTGGTCGCTGGAGCGCTCCAGGCGCGGGCCGGCGAAGCGGATGAGCATGCCGCCGTTCTCGACCCAATTGCTGATCTGCGCGGCGGACTGGCCGATGAGTTGGCCGACATCCGAGAGAATGAGCACCGAAGGCGAGCGGCTCAGAACATCATCGACGGCGGCGGCAATGTTGCGTTCGGACACCGAGATGACCTCGGCATAAGGGTTGAGCGCCTTTTCGATGTAATAGGACTGGGAGAGCAGCGGCTGCGCTTGCCCGCGCGCCTCGCCGGTGATGATGCCGACGCGCCGCCAGCGCGCTCGGTCGTCGATCAGATGCACCGCGCCGGCGGAATTTTCGCCTGCAACCCGCAGCAGCGCCACATCATTGCGCAGCTCAAGCGGCAGCTCGAAGCTCGCCTCGGTGGAGGTTGCGCCCGCCTCAAAGCTGTAGGCTGCCTCTGCCAGCCGGTCGCCGCGCGCTGACAGGGCATGGACTTGACCGGACACGGCCTCGCCGCCGGGCCGCAGGATGCGCGCGCGCAAGCTGCGATCCTCGCCGGTGTAGCCATACATACCGAGCGGCGTCTGTCCGCTAGGGTCGCTGACGACGGTGAAACTGCCTGCAACCTGGCTCAGCCGGTCTGCCAGCTCATCGGTACCTGGATGCGCGACGCCGTCGCTGAGCCAGAGCACGTCGAACGTTTGATCCGTGGGCAGCGTTTCGCCTAACCGGCTGGCCAGCAGCGCGTGATCCGGCGCGTATGGCATTGGCGACAGGCTGGCGGCGCGTTCGCGCACATCGGCGGGCGTTGCGGGGGTGGCGGACCAGCTTGGCGACACGCCTGCCGTTGGTGCGAGCACGACCGTCTGAGCGCTGCGCTGCGCTGCGTCGAGCGCGCTGTCGATAGCCGTCTCGCGCGCGTCCCAGCGGCTGCCCGCACTCCAGCCATTGTCCACGACCAGCAGCAGCGGGGCGCTGCCCGCCGTTTGCGCGCCTGGCGGATTGAGCACCGGGCCGGCCAGCGCGAGCACCGCCAGCGTGACCAGCAGGATGCGCAGCGCCGTCAGCCACCATGGACTGCGCGCCGGCGTGCGCTCGCGCGACTGCAGTCCGGCGAGCAGGCGCGTCGCCGGAAACATGACCCTTGTCGGGCTTGGCGGCGTGAAGCGCAGCAGCCACCAGATCAGCGGGATCGCTGCCAGCCCCAGCAGAAGCCACGGATTGAGAAATGCGAGCGCGCCCAGACCCATGTGTCAGCCCTCCGCGCTTTCGGCGGCGTTGGCCGCAGCACTCGCCGGCTTGGCGCGATAATGCTTGTCCAGCCCGGCCAGGCGGGTGTGCATCGCCAGCAGCGTTTCCTCGGCCGGCCGGTCGGTATGGTGGCACAGGAACGGCCACTGCAGCTTTCGGGCGAAGCTCTCGACCTCGCCGCGATGCGCCAGCAGCCGCTTTTGATATTGCTCGCGCAGTTCACCCGCGCGTTCGGCGGTGATGCGCTCCCCGGTTTCGTTGGCCGTGAACTCGACCCGGCCGTCATAGGGCAGCGTTTCCTCCGCCGGGTCCAACACCTGAACGAGATGTCCGCGCGTATTCTGGTCGGCGATGCGCTGGAGGCTGGTTTGAATGTCCGCAATGGGATCGAGAAAGTCACTGAATACCAGGCAGTTGGCATGGCGACTGACCCGCGCTGACGGCGGCAGGCTGGACATGAGTTGCCCGCTTTTCAACTGCTTGGTCAGCGCCACGGCCATCTTGTGAACGGCCTTCCGGCTTGTGCTGGGTGGCGTCAACCCGAGCAGTCCAACGCGCTCACCGCCCTGGATCAGCAACTCCGCCATCGCGAAGCCGAGGATGACAGCGCGTTCCGCTTTCGTCTGCGCGGCGAGATGCGAGCGAAATCCCATAGACCCCGACAGATCGAGCCACAGCCATACGGTATGCGCGGCCTCCCATTCGCGCTCGCGCACGAACAGGTGGTCCGAGCCGGCCGAGCGCCGCCAGTCGATACTGGTGATGGAGTCGGTCGATTCGTAATGTCGAAACTGCCAGAAGGTCTCGCCCGGCCCAGCCCGGCGGCGGCCGTGAATGCCGTGCGCGACGGTGTGCGCGGCGCGGTTCGCCTCGATAAGCAGGGCAGGCAGACGGGTCGCCAGCGCGTGTGCCGTGTTCTCCAGGTCTTGTGGCGCGGGCGCAGGGATATGCTGCGGCATCGCTTGTGGTGGCACCCTGTTCAATTCAACAATTCAGTGAGATCTTCGATGACATCATCGATCGACACATCTTCTGCGCGGGCGGAGAAGGATAGCGCCATCCGGTGGCGCAGAACCGGAGCGGCCAACTCGGCAACATCGTCGATCGACGGCGACAGCCGCCCGTCCAATAGCGCGCGCGCCCTTATTGTCAGCATCATGGCCTGCGTGGCGCGCGGACCGGGGCCCCAGACCACCAGATCGTTGACGCGCGGCAAGGCGTCTGGCGTGCCCGGGCGGGCGGCGCGCACAATCCGCAGGATCGCATCAACGACTTTCTCGCCAACCGGCATCTCGCGCACGAGGCGCTGCGTCGCCATCAGATCGTCCGGCGTGATGACCCTGCCAGGCTTGCGCCGCTCGGCGCCGGTGGTGGCCAGAAGCATCTGCCGTTCCGCGGCCTCATCTGGATAATCGACGTTAATCTCCAGCAAGAAGCGGTCAAGCTGAGCCTCGGGCAGCGGGTACGTGCCCTCCTGCTCAAGCGGGTTTTGCGTGGCCAGCACATGGAATGGACTGGGTAGCTCGTGGCTTTCGCCTGCGACTGTCACATGATGCTCCTGCATGGCCTGCAGCAGCGCGGACTGTGTCTTTGGGCTGGCGCGGTTGACCTCGTCGGCCATCAGAAGCTGGGTGAACACTGGCCCGGGAATGAAGCGGAAACTTCGCGTGCCGGCCTCGGATTCTTCCAGCACCTCCGAGCCAACGATGTCGGAAGGCATCAGGTCAGGCGTGAACTGAATCCGCTTGGCGTCAAGCCCGAGCACCGCCCCCAGCGTCTCCACCAGGCTCGTTTTGGCGAGACCCGGAACGCCGATCAACAATGCGTGACCGCCGGACAGAACCGTGATAAGCGCTTGTTCGATGACGCGCTGCTGCCCGAAAATCACGGTTTCGGTTTCGTCGCGGGCCTTGTGGATCTTGACAGCGGCCTCTTCAATTTGCTGGATGATGCGGTCTTCAGACGGGCGTATATCCACCATTTTGAACTTTAAAACCTTGTTGATGGTCGCATGAAGCTACTTGCGTTGTGTCTGAGGGTATCACAACGTCGATGCGATTCCCGAGACATAAAGTGCGTCAAGGTGTTTCGCAAGTTCGCACGAGGGGGGCAGCGATCATGGCGAATCGGGCTTCGTTTAAGAAGGCGGTGCGCGTCAAGCGGACCGGGCGGATACGCCCCCAGCTTCGCGCGGCACGCAAGCCAGTGGTTGTCGCGCTCCAGACCGACGCGTCAACAGCGCCGCCGATCCGCATCGACAAGGATGGTCAGTGGCATTCCCGCTACGGGCCTATAACGCGCCAGCGCGTGTTGAAACTCTATGCAAAGGCGCTGCGCCGTGATGGTCACCAGCGATACTCGCTGGCCGCGCCATGCGACAAGGTGGGCGTGGAGGTCGAGGATGCGCCCTTTATCGGAGTTCAACTGATAAGTGAGGGTGAAGGGTCGGCACGCACGCTGCGCCTTCGCACGAACCTCGATGAAGAGGTGATCATAGGGCCGCAAAATCCGGTGCGTTTCGAGTGGGATGCGGAAACTGGCGGCCTGATCCCCTATGTGCTGCTGCGAGACGGACTGGAGGCGAGGTGTTCGCGCTCGGTCGCTTTTGAGCTGGCCGCGCTGGCGAGCGAGGAAAACTACGGCGGCATATCGCATGTCGGCCTATGGAGCGTTGGTGTCTTTTTCCCGATCTGCGCCGCCGAGATGGCGCAGCCAGCCTGATGCGTCGCTGCTGCCGCGTCCGCCGGAGTCAATAGGGAGCAAGGTGCCCAGCGCCGACGCAAAATTCAGCGAAGCCGACCTGCGCCAGCGCGTGCAGCGCGCGCTTGGCGGCAGCATGGCCTCCGCGCCCGTATCGCGCGCAAGCGGCGATCATGATCTAAACTCCACCTGGCCTCAGGCCGACCAGCATGGTCCGGTGCGCCAGCCCTGCGCTGTTCTGATCCCTGCGACGATCCACCCCACCGGAGCCTCGATCCTGCTGACGCGGCGGTCGGATCATTTGCCGCAGCATGCCGGCCAGATCGCCTTTCCCGGCGGCAAGATCGGCCCTCAGGACAAAGCGCCGGTAAACGCCGCGCTGCGCGAGGCGCACGAGGAAATCGGGCTGCAACCCCAATTCGTTGACATCATCGGGCGGCTGGAGGATTACCGCACCGCGACAGGGTTCGACATTGCGCCGTTTGTCGGTATCGTCCGGCCCGGCTTTTCGCTCGTACCCGATGCAAACGAGGTCGCGGAAATTCTGCAGGTCCCGCTGGCATTTCTGATGCAACCGGCGAACCATCAGATCCGCGAGGTCGTCTGGCATGGGCAGGTTCGCCGGTTCCATGCGATGCCGTACAAGCAACACTATATCTGGGGGGCAACTGCCGGCATCCTCCGACGCATGTATGAAAGGCTCTACCGCGAATGATCCGCATTATCCTGATCAACCTGTTTCTGCTGCTGCTGCCCTTCATCATCTATTTTGCCTACGTGTATCTGGTCAAAGGTGGGCGCGACAAAAACGAGCCGATCAACTTCGCGCCGCTGATCGCTCTGTTCGGCGTCGGGTTGATCCTCATGATGGGCGCGATCGCCTATTTCATTCAGTTCGAGAGCGGCGAGCCGGGCCAGCGATATATCCCGCCGCGGGTCGAGGACGGTGTGTTGATCCCGGGCCGGCTGGAATGATTGCCGCGCGGGAGCGATGACGCGATGAGCGAGCCGGTAGACACGCGCGATCATGTCTGGCCGGGGCTGCTCGCGGGCGCGCAGTGGCTGGAGCGTGATGCGACGCGCAAGGTCCTGGCGCTGCTCAACCGTGATGGGCATGAAGCGCGCGCGGTCGGCGGGGCGGTGCGCAACGCGCTGATGGGAATGCCTGTGAGCGATGTCGATATCGCGACGACCGCGCCGCCAGACGAGGTCATGCGCCGCGCGCGTGACGCAGGCATGAAAGCGGTCGATACCGGCTCCGAGCATGGCACGGTGACGCTCGTGCCCGATCATGAGCCGATTGAAGTCACCACGCTGCGCCGCGATGTCGAGACCTATGGCCGCCATGCCCGCGTGAGCTTCACCCGGGACTGGGCAAGCGACGCGGGCCGGCGCGACTTTACGATGAATGCCCTTTATGCCGGGCCAGACGGCACGGTTTATGACCCGCTGGGCGGCTATGCCGATCTGAAGGCGCGGCGCGTGCGCTTCATCGGCGATCCGCATGAGCGCATCCGCGAGGATTATTTGCGCATCCTGCGCTTCTTCCGGTTCGAGGCCCAATACGGTGCTGCGAGTGAGCCGCACGCGCGCATGGACGAAGAGGCGCTGGCCGCCATCGAGCGCGAAAGCGCCGGGCTGGAGCGGCTGTCGGGCGAGCGCGTGCATAACGAGCTGGTGCGGCTGCTGGCGGCGGGCGGCGCGGCGCGCTCGCTGGCAGCGATGATGGACACCGGCGTGCTGGTGCGGCTGCTGGGCGGCGCGCCGAGGTTGACCGCTTTTTCGCGCCTGCAAGCGATAGAGCGCGCGCGCGGCGTCACGGCCGACCCAATGGTGCGGCTGGCGGCGCTGGCCGTGCGTGTCGAGGAAGAGGCGGAGCGGTTGGCGCGCAGCCTACGGCTGTCCAATCCCGAGCGGGACGAGCTGGCGGCGCTGCCGCGCGCTGCGCGCCGTCTCGATGCCGTCATGGCGCTACTGGATGCCAAGGCGGCGCTCTATCGGCTGGGAGCAAAGGTCTATCGCGGCGCGGTGCTGCTGGCCTGGAGCGACGCGCGCGCCGGGGTTGAAGATCCAGCCTGGAGCGCGATTTTCGCCCTGCCCGACGAATGGGAGCCGCCGGACTTTCCGCTCAAAGGCGCGGACCTGCTAGCGCTTGGGATGCAGCCCGGGCCGGAGGTCGGCGATGCGCTGCGCGCGCTGGAGCGGCGTTGGATCGAAGGCGGCTTCTCTGCCGATAGCGCCACGCTGATGGACTGGGCGCGGGCGATAGCCGCTAACTCCGCTTGAGCATGTTTCGTAGCGCCAGTACGACCAGTACCATCAACGCCAACCCGACGACATTTTGCACAAGCGCCGCGACCGATGCCGCCAGCGGCACGACCGGCGTGCCGTCTTCCAGCCCAAAGAGACAGCCATAGACGCGCTGCGCCGCTAGTGGGCTTTCCCACGGCAGGAAGAACAATCCGTTCTTGAACGATAGGTACAGCGCCTCAGCCGATGCGCTGCTCGTGCCCGTGACGCAGCCGCCGGAGGCATACAGGTTGGCGAGCATCTGGAAGGCCCATTCGCCAGCTTCCGCAAGCCACTGGGTGACCGTCTGGAAAGATGGCGTGTCGGGCCAGGCCGGAAACCGCGCCGCGATCGTCGTCGGCGCGGGCGTGTCGCGCAGCCCGAGATACACAAGCGCAAACAGGAATGTGGTCAGGACCCACAGCGCTAGCGGGCGCAATGCCGAGCGCCCGAAATCGGCAATCCCACCATAAAGCCAGCCGAGCCAGAAGCGCCCGGCTCCGCGACCCATCGGCTTGTGCCGCCAGAACCGCGCGGCGCGCAACTCATGGGCGTAGAACGCGCCCTCGCGATCATGGTCCAACCCGGCACGCGCCAGTTGCCGAAGCTGGCGAAACCGCGCGGCTTCAAGATCATCCCGCGAGACCTTCATGAGCCTGAATAGCCAGGATCGGGGATCATGCGTCCCATCGCGCCAGCGGCGGAAGCGGCGCATGGGCGTTGCTATGCGCATATTCTCAAGTCGCGGCGGCTGGTCGATCCGGGCGTTCAGGAAGTCGGGCGCAGTGGCGAAGCGGGTGTCGGCGAACGTGAGCGCGCTGTCCGCGCGCAGGCCAGAAAAATCCGCATTGCCGTCGAATGTTGCCCCCTCGAAATCTGCAGCGCCGCGAAAGCGCGCGCGCTGAAAGCAAGCATCGAGGAAGCGGGCAGCAGCGAAGTCAGCGCGGTCCTTGAAGCGCGACCCGGCGAAGTTTGCCGGCGCTGCGAACTGGACCGCTCCGAAGCCCGCCCGTCCGTCGAACTCTGCGCGCTCGAACGAGGTGTGACGAGCAAAATCTGCGCCGCGAAACAGCGTGTCACCTTCAAATTCGACTCGCTCGAAGGACGCCTCGCCATCGAAGCGGGCTTCGGCGAAACGCGCCTCGTCGTCCAGCTCGGCATCAGCGAAGCTGACATCGCTCGCAAAGCGCGCCTGCGCGAAAGCCGCGATGCCTTTGGCGCTGACGCCTGCGAAATCGGCCGAGCCTTGGAAGCTGGCTGCGTCGAAGCGCATTCCCTCGGCGAAGCGTGCGCGGGCGAATTTGGCGTTGCCGGCGAATGCTGTTTCCCGGAAGTCGGCACGGCCTGAGAAATCGCAGCGGCTGAACCGCGCGGATATCACCAGAGGGCCGTCGCTTTCCATTGCAAAATGCGCAAGCTCGAAATCCCCATCCGCTGAGAAGGCGGCCTCATCGAAGTCGGCGATGCCCGCGAATTTCGAGCGCTTGAAGCTGGCAGCCGCTTCGAACCGCGCCTTCGCGAACACTGCGCTGCTTTCAAAGCGCGCCTCGTCAAATGTCGCGCCGCTGGAGAACGCGCAGTTGGCGAACACAACCGGGCCGGGAAAGATGTAGCCCGCGAAATGCACTGTTTCGGGAAACACCTGATCGGAGAAATCCGCGCGCGCTGCTGCCAGCCAGTCCCTTGTGGCGGCGTTTTCGCCCTCGCCGAACGGGTTGGCGGCCCATTCCTCCGATTCGACCAAACGCGCCTTACGTGCCAGCAGCGCCTCTGCCCAGGCGTTCCAGCTCTCTTTGCCCTCGCCCCAGCGCGCCAGTGTCTGATCGACGCTCATATCGCGCTCGCCATCACGAAAATTTGCCTCGTGCATCGGAAACCGGTCTTGGTCTTTTCGGGAAACATCTTTAAACGTTGATGTAACGAAAAATAGCGCTGCGTCCATCAGCAGCAGCGTTGCCGCGTCCGATGGTGCCACAGCGCAACACCGCCCCTACGAGGAGTGCTTCATGCTCTACGCCTGCATCTGCCAGGATAAGCCAGAGGCGAGCGGACTGCGCCAGCAAACGCGCGAGACCCATCTGGAGCACTTGCGCGAGAATGCCGGTGCGGTGGTCTCAGCCGGGCCGTTGCTGGACAACGAAGGCAGCGCGCCGGTCGGCAGCTTACTTATCGTCGAGGCGGACTCGCTTGAGGCCGCGCGGGCGATGATGGAGGCCGACCCCTATGCAAAGGCCGGGGTGTTCGCCCAGATAGATGTTTACCCTTGGCGCTGGGTCGTCGGCACTGTCAATCTGCAGGAATAGGTTACCGCGATGCGTCTGCGTTTTCTGATCCCGCTTGTCGCGCTGATCGTGTTTCTTGTCGCGGTGCCGCCTGAGCGCATGTTGGCCGCTTACACAGGCACGTTCGAGGATCGGTTGGTCGCAGCCGCGATCGAGCGGACGCGCAGCGTGGTCATATACGATCCCGCCTATCGCGACATTCCCAACCAGTGGGGCGATGTCAAACCAAACCGCGGCGTGTGTACGGATGTGGTGGTGCGCGCCTATCGCGATCTGGGCATTGATCTGCAAAGCCGCGTGCATCGCTCGCTTGGCGGCGACCCGAACATCAAGCACCGGCGCGTGCGCGAGCTGCGCAAGTTCTTCGCGCGCCATGGCCAGAGCCTGCGGGTCACCAAGAACCCCGACAACTATAAGCCTGGTGACTTGGTCACCTCGATCCGGCCGGATGGCGTGACGCATATCGTGATCGTGACCGGCCGTCTCTCCTGGGACGGCAAACGCCCTCTCGTCGTGCACAATGAGGGCTATGGGCCGAAGCTGGATGATGCCTTGTTCAAATATCGCGTGACCGGCCACTACCGATACATTCCCGCGTCTTGACGTCACCCGACGGCAAGCGCAACGCTGTGGCGGCCCTCGCGGCTGATGCGCCCGGCGAGTTCCAGCTCCATCAGCACGATGGTAACCACGCGGGCGGACAACCCGGTGATACGGATTAGCTCCTCGATCTCGATCGCGACAGGGCTGAGCGCCTCGACGACCTGCCGGCGGGCGTAATCGTCAAGGTCGAACGGCACCGGATCTGGTTCCGAAAACCCAAGCCCGACCGGCGTCTGCGCGTATACCGGCGCAGCACGTAGCGCTTCCAGCACATCCTCGGCATTGCGGACCAGTGCGGCACCGTCTTTGATCAGCGCATTCGGCCCTTCCGCGCGCGGGTCCAGCGGGTGTCCGGGCACCGCCATGACGTCGCGGCCCTGTTCGCCAGCGTGGCGCGCGGTCACCATGGAACCGGAGCGGCGCGCGGCTTCCACCACGAGCACGCCCGACGCGACACCCGAGATGATCCGGTTGCGCCGCGGGAAATCCACTCCGCGGGGCTTGAAGCCAGGGGGACTCTCGGCGATCAGCAGGCCCTTTTCGGCAATCGCATCGTGCAGCGCCTCGTTTTCTGGCGGATAGCGGATATCGATGCCCCCGGCGAGCACGGCGATGGTGCCGCCCTCCAGCGCGCCCTGATGCGCGCTCGCGTCGATGCCGCGCGCCAGGCCGGACACGACTGCGATTCCTGCCGCGCTCAAGCCCTGCGCGATCTCCAGCGTCAGTTTACGCCCAGCGGCCGAGGCGTTTCGCGAGCCGACGATCCCCACGACCTGCCGTTGCGCGAGCGCGGGGTTGCCCGCCAAGTAGATCAGCGGCGGCGGCATTGGGATCATGCCGAGCCGTGCGGGATAATCCGGCTCGCCCAGGGCGATGAGGCGGGCGCGGGCGCGTTTGCGTGCCGTCGCGATTTCGGCTTGCGCGTCCCGCGCCGCGCAGATGCGCAGCGGCTTGCGGCGTCCGCCGCGCTCGGCCAGTTCGGGCAGCGCCTCCAGCGCCGCCGCCGCCGTGCCATAGCGCGCAATCAGGTCGTGGAAGGTCACCGGCCCGACATTCTCGCTACGGATCAGCCTGAGCCAGTCGATGCGCTCGTCATCGCTGAGATGCCTGCCAGCGCCGCCGAGCGTTGTCACAGCTTGATCCTCGACTCTTCACCGCTCACCAGCCGGCGTATGTTGCCGGCATGTTTGACGATGATGAGTATGGCGAGCAGCGTGAACAGCCCCGCCGCGAGCCAGCGGTCAAATGCGATGGCCGCAAGCGGCGTGACCGTTGCCCCGATAAGCGCGGAGAGTGAGGAGTAGCGCGTTAAGCCCGCAACGGCGAGCCAGACAAGTGCAAACACGATCCCGACTTGCCAGACCGAGGCGCTGACCACACCAAGGAACGTCGCCACGCCCTTGCCGCCACGAAAGCCCAGCCAAACGGGGAACAGGTGCCCAAGAAATGCGCCCAGACCAGCGAGCGCGGCGGTGTCCGGCCCCCAGCGTGCGGCGATGAGCACGGCCGCGACGCCTTTGCCCGCATCGGCGATGAGCGTGGCGGCGGCCAGCGACTTGCGCCCGGTGCGCAGCACGTTGGTCGCGCCGATATTGCCCGAGCCAACCTTGCGGATATCGCCCAGCCCGGCCGCGCGGGCGAACAGATAGCCGAACGGGATCGACCCAAGCGCATAGCCGAAAGCCAGCGCGGCGAAGAAATAGGGCGCGGAGACGCTCCAGGCGGTGTAGCTGAACATCGCTCGGCTCGGACAAGCTTACTTCAGGCGTGATCGGCCGCAACGTAGCGGTAGACGATGCGTCCGGCAACAAGCGTCAGCATCACGCGCCCCTCAAACATCTGATCTTCGAACGGCGTGTTTTTTGATTTTGAGCGCAAAGCGCGTTCCGCGACGACCCAGGGCGCGTTCAGATCAACGACAATAAGGTCGGCAGGCGCGCCAACCGCAAGCCGCCCGCCGGGCAGGCCCAGCAACTCGGCCGGGCGCGCGGACAGCGCGTGCAGCAGGCGCTGAAGCGGCACTTCGCCGTTGTGATAGAGCCGCAGTGCGGCGGCCAACAGCGTCTCCAGCCCGATCGCGCCGTCAGCCGCTTCCTCGAACGGGCGGCGCTTGGCGTCAAAGTCCTGGGGGTCGTGGCTGGAGACGATCACGTCGATCTCGCCCTCGCGCAGGCCCCGCACCATGGCCTGACGGTCCTCCTCGGTGCGCAGCGGCGGACGCAATTTGAAGTAGGTGCGATACGCGCCGACGTCGTTCTCGTTCAGCGCCAGATGGTTTATCGAGACGCCGCAGGATACCGGCAGCCCGTCGGCCCGCGCGCGGCGCAGGACGTCCAGCGAGCCAGCGCAGGAGATGGGCGCGGCGTGATAGCGCGCCCCTGTCAGCCCCACCAGCCGCACGTCGCGCGCCAGCACGATTGTCTCGGCGACGGCGGGAATGCCCGGCAGACCGAGGCGGGAGGACACCTCGCCTTCATTCATCACCCCGCCATGAGCCAGCGTGCGCTCTTCGGGGAACTGAACGATCAGCGCATCAAAGTCCCGCGCATATGTGAGCAACAGGCGCATGAGCTGAGCGCTGGCGACGCTGGCGCGCCCGTCGGTGAAGGCGACCGCGCCGGCGCTCTTCAAAAGACCGATCTCAGCGATGATCTCCCCCGCCAGCCCCTTGGTCGCCGCGGCCATTGGATGAATGTTGACAATCGCGATATCGCGCGCGCGCCGTTCGATGAAGTCCACCAGCGCGACGCCGTCGATGACCGGCTGGGTGTTTGGCATGCAGATGATCGTGGTCACGCCGCCCGCCGCCGCCGCAAGGCTCGCCGTCTCCAAGGTGTCGCGATGCTCCAGCCCCGGCTCGCCTGCGAAAACGCGCATGTCGATCAGGCCGGGAGCCAGCAGCTTGCCGCCGCAGTCGATCGTCTCGACGCCGGGCGGCCCGCTATCGGCCAGATGCTGCCCGAGATCGGCGATAAGCCCATTTTCGATGGCGATGCCGCCGCGCTCATCGCGACCGCTCGCCGGGCACAACAGGCGCGCATTGACTAGGACCAGCGGCTGGGAGGGTTCGCGGCAGGCAGGATGCAAGGGCGCGTTCATCGGGCGGCCTTCATGTGTCGCTCAGGTTTTCGGCCAGCGCCTGGAGCACGGCCATGCGCACGGCGACGCCCATCTCGACCTGCTCCTGAATGACGCTGCGCGCATCGTCGGCGACGCCGGAGTCGATCTCGATGCCGCGGTTCATCGGGCCGGGATGCATGATGAGCGCGTCGGGTTTGGCATAGGCCAGCTTGGCGTGGTCGAGACCGAAGAAATGAAAATATTCTCGGCGCGAGGGCACGAAAGACTGGTTCATGCGCTCGCGCTGGAGCCGCAGCATCATCACGATGTCGCAGCCCTCCAGACCGTCCTCCATGCGTGTGAAAATCTCCGCGCCGAGCTTCTCAGCGGCCGGCGGCATCAGCGTGGATGGCCCGACGAGGCGGACGCGCGCGCCGAGCTTGTTGAACAGGATGATGTTCGACCGCGCAACGCGCGAATGCAGGATATCGCCGCAGATCGCGATCGTCAGCCCCTCGATGCGTCCCTTGTGATGGCGGATGGTCAGCGCGTCCAGGAGCGCCTGGGTCGGGTGCTCATGCGCGCCATCGCCTGCATTGATAACCGCGCATTGCACCTTCTGCGCGAGCAGCGCCGCTGCGCCCGCTGCGCTGTGGCGCACAACGAGCAGGTCGGTCTGCATGGCATTCAGCGTGATGGCGGTATCCACCAGCGTTTCACCCTTCTGCACCGAGGACGTTGGCACCGACATGTTCATCACATCCGCGCCGAGCCGTTTGCCGGCCAGTTCGAACGAGCTTTGAGTGCGCGTGGAGGACTCGAAGAAGATATTGATCTGGGTGCGACCGCGCAGCGTGTCGCGCTTGCGTGCGCGGCCCTGATTGCCGCTGTATTCGCGCTCGGCAAAATCGAGCAGATAGGTGATATCGGGGACCGAAAGCCCTTCGATCCCCAAAAGCTGGCGGTGCGAAAACCTATGTGAGGCAGGGGGCTGCGCGTGTTCCATTAAAGCCGGAGTTATACGCCTGTCTGCGCCTCTCGGCAATGAGATGTAAGCCCGCATGGATAAACGAATGAACAGTTTCGTGTTGTGCGCAGCGCCGCCGCTTGTCCGCTGAGTCCTGCGGTCGAGATCCCG
>CAZNGB010000031.1:0-17040 GCA_964572465.1 uncultured Hyphomicrobiaceae bacterium | reverse complement strand
ACCTCGTAGCCGACGCCGCCGACATCGACGATGACCCAGCCATCGCCGGTGTCGTCGACCAGCCCCTTGAGCTTGCCGATCAACGCGCCGCCTCCGAACTGAGCGCTGCGCGCATGAGCGCCGCCGCGCCGCGATGATGCGCGTGGGTGATCGCAATGGCGAGCGCGTCGGCGGCATCCTCGCTGTCGGGTGTGGCGAGCGGGAGCAGCACGCGGAGCATGGCGCGTATCTGCGATTTGTCGGCATGACCGGCCCCGACGACAGACTTCTTCACCGCGTTCGGCGCATATTCCGCGACCGGCAAGCCCGCCTGCGCCGGGACCAGCAGCGCTATGCCGCGCGCCTGCCCGAGTTTCAGCGTCGCGCGCGCGTCCTTGTTGACGAAGGTATGCTCCACGGCGGCCTCGGCGGGCGACCATGCGGCGATGACATCTGTGAGGTTCCTGAACAGCGCGGACAGGCGGTCGGCGAGATCAGCATCATCGCGTGGGCGGATCGTTCCCGAGGCCACGAAGCTGAGGCGTGCGCCGTCGCTCTCGATGATGCCCCAGCCGGTGCGCCGCAGGCCGGGATCAATGCCGATTATGCGCACCGCCGCCATATAGTCCCGTGCCCCAAATATTGCGCCGGACGCCCGAGTTTCGGCTTGTTCGTCATTGCCGGGCTTGACCCGGCAATCCAGCCAATATTTCCGGACCCGCCGTTGTGGATGCCCGGATCAAGTCCGGGCATGACGAGAGAATAGCCAACTCACAATCGTTGCGCTAAGCGGACAGCCGCTCCATCACCTCGTCGGAGACCTCGAAATTCGCATAGACGTTTTGCACGTCATCGTGGTCTTCAAGCGCCTCCAGAAGCCGAACGAGCTTGCCGCCGGTTTCCTCATCGACCTCAATGGTGTTCTGCGGCTTCCAGATGATTTGCGCTGAACGTGCCTCGCCAAACTTCGCCTCCAGCGCTTTGGCCACGTCACCAAGGTCTTCCGCGTCGCAATAGACCGTGTGATTATCGTCGGCCGATTCGCAGTCCTGCGCACCTGCCTCAATCGCCGCTTCCACCATTTCCTCGGCCGTGGCGGCTTCGGGCGGGTATTCCACCGCACCGATGCGGTCAAACACGCAGGACACCGCGCCGGTCTCGCCGAGGTTGCCGCCGTGCTTGGCGAAAACCGCGCGGACATCGCCTGCGGTCCTGTTGCGATTATCTGTCAGCGTCTCGACGATCACGCCGACGCCGCCGGCTCCAAAACCCTCATAGCGGATTTCCTCATACGCCTCACCGCCAGCATCCTGGCTCTTCCTGATGGCGCGCTCAATGTTGTCCTTGGGCATGTTCTGCGCGCGCGCGGCCTGAATGGCGAGGCGCAGGCGCGGGTTCATGTCCGGTTCCGGCGCGCCCATCTTTGCGGCGACGGTGATCTCTTTGGACAGCTTGGAAAACATCTTCGCGCGCTTTTTGTCCTGCGCGCCCTTGCGGTGCATGATGTTCTTGAACTTGGAATGTCCGGCCATGTTTGTCCTTCTCTCTTGCTCGCTTGTTCCGCCTGCAACCACGCGGAATGAGGTGCGCCCCAAAAGAACGCACGAGCATTTCGGCTCGCTTTGCCGTTTTATAGCTTATTCTTCTGGCGGCTTGCCAGTGTCTGACGCCCAGAAGTCCGGCGTGCTGGACTGCAACCGCCCGCCAAGGCGCACTGGAGCGATGTGCCGCGCCAGCCCCGCGGAATCATCAATATCGACCGCTGCGCCGCAAACAGTCGCCTCACCCATCGCGGGCGCGAACCGGCCGCCGGGGATCTGCCGGAGAAATCGGCTGACCGGCTCATCCGGCTCCATGCCGATCACTGAGTTATAGTCGCCGCTCATGCCCGCATCGCTTAGAAACGCCGTGCCGCCGGGCAGAACTTGCGCATCGGCGGTCGGGACGTGGGTGTGGGTGCCGATCAGCGCGCTCGCCCGTCCGTCAACATAATGCGCGGCTGCCGCCTTTTCCGATGTCGCCTCGGCGTGGAAATCGATGAAAATCGCGTCAGCGGCCTGTTTGAGCGGGCACGCGGACAATTCTCGGTCGAGCGCATGAAACGGGCAGTCCAGGTTGTTCATGAACAACCGGCCCATGACGTTGATCACCAGCACCTGCGCGCCGTTTCGCGCCTCGAAAAGCCCCGCGCCGCGCCCGGGCGTGCCCGGCGGGAAATTGATCGGGCGCAACAGGCGGTCATGGCGCTCGATGTAAACGAGCGTTTCGCGCTGATCCCAGACGTGGTTGCCGGTCGTGACGACATCAGCGCCGGCATCGCGCAGATCATGGAAAATCTGCTCTGTGATGCCGAAGCCGCCGGCAGCGTTTTCACCGTTCACAATGGCGAAGTCGATGGCATAGCGCGCGCGCAACTCGGGCAGCGCCTCGCACACCGCACGCCGCCCGGCGCGCCCGACAACATCGCCGATGAACAGCAGCCGCATCAGCCAAGCCTCACACGAAATGGGCCGTCCGGTGTCAGCAGCCAGTCCAGCGGCTCGTCATGCGGCTCGGCGGGCACCCGCTCGGCCTGTTGCTCGGCGAAAGCCACGCCAACCGCCGTCACCGGCCCAGCCTCGCGCAAATTGGCCAGCGTGCGATCATAAAAGCCTCCGCCATAGCCGACCCGGTAGCCGCGATCGTCAAACGCCGCCAGCGGCACGAGCAGCACTGAAGGGCTCACCTCCGGCGCATCGCTGGTCGGGCGTGGTATGCCCATCGATCCTTTCGCCATCTCGGTATCCGGCGTCCAGGTGCGAAAGATCAGCGGCTGATCCTTGCGCGTTACCGGCAGGCCGATGGTGTGCCCTTCCCTGATCAGGCGGATCAATAACGGGCGCACGTCCAGTTCTTCACCGACCGGGTAATAGCCGCTTATGATCGCCGGGCCGGGCAAGTCGAGGAACGAGAGCCCTGTCTCGGCCAGCGCTGCGGCGGCGCGTTTGCGCGTGTCTTCGGGGATCGCGGCCCGCCGGGCGAGGCTTTCGCGGCGCAGGGCCTGTTTGTCCAGATCGGGGGCTGTCATGCCTGCGGGGCCTCGCCGCGGGAGATGAAAGTGGAGCCGCCATGGCCGTGGGGGTGAGTGATCCCTTGGGTCCCTACACAAGTAGGTGGGCGCCGAGTGTCCGAGGCCACGGCCTCGGGCAGGGTCAGCTCCCTAGGAGATCGGTATCGGCCCCGGGAAACAGAACCCCTCACGCGCCCGGCAGCCCCACCGCCAGGATGTGATGCGTCGCGGGCGATTGTCCAGTGCGAACTGGGGCGAAATCTGATCACTTGGAGCCGCCCGCGGCCTTGCCCGCCTTCGGCTGATCCTCGCCCGATGCCAATGAGCCGGACTTCGGCGGGGCCGTCTTGGCGCTGCCCAGCTTGTCGAGGCGTGCGCTGGCGTCCTTCACGATCTGCGACATCTCCGTGCCGCTCGGCCCGCGCGCGCCTGACTTGTCATTCAGCGCCGAACCTAGCCGCGCGATCTGCTTGAGCGTGCCTTGCAGTTCCTCACGCGCCTCGAAGAGCTCATCCGTCACCAGCAGTGCGGCCATCAGGAAAAGCTGATCAGAAGGCATCCGAGGGTAGCGCCCGCCAAGATCGTCGACACGCGCGGTGAAGTGCGATGCCAGTGTGTGAATGCGTTGCTCTTCGCCCTCCGCGCAGGACAATCGATAGCTCTTTTGTCCAATAGTCAGGGTAATCTGAGGCATTTGCGCCTGCCTTTCCCGGCGGCGAGCGGATCAGATGCAGGCATACCCGAGAACGCCGGACGATTCACGACGCCAGTAGCGTCTTGATCCGTCCGATCACACTTTCGATCCGCTCCCCCGCCTGTTCATTAATTTGTTCGAGCTGATTGGCCCGCTCCCTCTCGCGGCGCAACTCGTCCGCCAGTTCCGCATTGATCCGCTTCAACTCCGCCACATCCTGTTCCAACTGGGCGCGGCTGCGCGATCCCGAGGTCTTGCGCGACGCGCCGCTCGACGCTTCGCCCCCCGCATCGCGTTGCGCGCGCTCCCCCGGCCGCGCCTTTGACTGCCCACGCGCACCTGATGATTTGCTCGGCTTGCTCACCACACACCGCGACGTTGAACCACATTTTTCGCTTGAGACGCTAACGGCTGTGCCCCGCCGTCACCATAGGCAGCGGTCTGGAAGGCCGTCAAGCGCGTGGCCGGCGCGCGAATGGCTGGCCTGGGGCGCTCGCCCCGCAGCGCGACTTCATTATATACGACCCTGATTCTGCTGGATTTTATTGAAAGTCAACATCATCAGCGAGCGCACAGCTTTCATGCCGGCTCCGGGCCGCGGCCAGCCACAATCGGACAACCAGCATAGGCGGCGGCTCCAAACTGCGAATCAGCGCGTGCAATACCGCCGCCTTGCAACCCATTTTCCGGCTCATGCACAGGCCATTCTGCGTGGCGTGATGCAGGGCAAACCTGACCGCTTTTCCTTGCGTTTTGCGTGTGCCGACATACAAGAGTGTCGAACGAACTTGGGTCGGCGACCTGGCACGGCGAGGCTACGCCAGCCGGCGCTGACGCCCTCATAAATCAGGATGAGCTCAGGAGGCGCGGATGGCTGTCAAGGTCGCTATCAACGGATTCGGTCGCATCGGTCGCAACGTCTTGCGTGCAATCGTCGAGGCTCGTCGCACGGATATCGAGGTGGTCGCCATCAACGACATCACCTCGGCGGAGACCAACGCCCACTTGTTGAAATATGACTCGGTGCATGGCCGCTTCCCCGGCGAGGTCAGGGTGGAGGGCGATACACTCGACGCCGGAATGGGGCCGATGAGGGTGTTTGCCGAGCGCGACCCGGCGCAGCTCCCGTGGGGCGACCTGGGCGTCGATGTTGCGCTGGAATGTACCGGTATCTTCACCGACCGCGATGGCGCTGGCAAGCATCTGGAGGCGGGCGCACGCAAAGTGCTGATCTCCGCCCCGGCCAAGGACGCGGATATCACAGTGGTCTATGGCGTGAACCACCACGCTCTCACGGACGGCCATAAGGTTGTCTCAAACGCTTCCTGCACCACCAACTGCCTCGCGCCGGTGGCCAAGGTGCTGCACGAGATGTGCGGCATCTCGCAGGGCTTCATGACCACGGTGCACGCCTACACAAATGACCAGCGGATCCTCGACGCTCCGCACAAGGACATGCACCGCGCCCGTGCCGCAGGCGTGTCGATGATCCCCACCACCACAGGCGCCGCGCGCGCCGTCGGTCTGGTGATGCCAGAGCTTGAGGGTAAATTGGACGGTACGGCGATCCGCGTCCCGACGCCCAACGTGTCGATGATCGACCTGAAATTCATCCCGACCCGCGAGACCACGGTTGACGAGGTCAACACCGCCATGCGCCGCGCCGCTGAGCAGGAACTGGCCGGCGTGCTGGGCGTAACGGATGAGCCGCTCGTCTCGATCGACTTCAACCACAACCCCTATTCGTCCACCTTCGACATGACGCAGACGCAAATCGTCGATGGTCGGCTGGTGCGCGTGCTGTCGTGGTACGATAACGAGTGGGGTTTCTCCAATCGCATGGCGGACGTCGCGATCGCGATGGCGAAAACCGGCTGATCGGGAATGGGCGACGGCGAAGCGGACCATGTCTGCCAGATCTACCTCGCCGTGCCGGGCGACGCGGACCTTCGCACGCTTGAAGTGCTGCTGAACGGCGGCAGGGTATCTGCCCTGTTGCTCTACGGCGTCGCCGGGCCGCCCGAGGCTGTTGCCCATGAGGTGGTGGCGATCGCCCATGCTCAGGGCCTGCCGGTGCTGATAAGCGACGCGCCAGAGCTGGCGCACGCCACAGGCGCTGACGGCGTCCACATTCCCGCCAACGAGGAGCGTTACGCTCAATGCCGAAAGATGCTCGGCCCGGACGCCATGATCGGCGCGGGCTGCGGTACTTCCAAGCATGATGGTCTGGTGCTTGCCGAACTTGGCGCGGATTACATTGCTTTTGGTCCGGAGCCCGGACAAGGCGAGACGCAGGACATCATCGAACTGGTCAGCTGGTGGCAGCAGGTTTGCGAACCGCCCGTGGTGGCCTTGCACAGCGGCGGGTGGGACGATGCGGCGGCGCTGGTTGACGCCGGTGCGGACTTCATCACCGTCTCTATGCTCATCTGGGACGCCGGCGACCGGGAAGCGGCTATGGACAAACTGAACGGCATTATCGCTGAACGGCAGCGGAGATCTCCATGACCAGCGATAGGAGTTTTCGCAGTATCCACCGCGTGATGGCGGCGATTGCTCTCGCATTTGGCTTGGCGTCACACGGCGGCCTGGCTCTGGCAAGCACCGATGACCCTGCGTATGCGGCTTTTTTCGAGGGCCGTTATCTGGAAGCCCTCGACCTCGCGAAAGCCGCCGCTGAGCGCGGCGAACCGCAGGCGCCTACCCTTCTCGGGCGAATTTACAGCGAGGGCCTCGGCGTGCCGCAGGACAAGGTAAAGGCCGCTGAGTGGTATGCGACAGGCGTCGAGCGCGGGGACGCGGACGCTCAATTCGCACTGGGCATGATGCGGCTCACAGGCGATGGTATCGACCGCAACATGCCTCAAGCCACTGCATTGCTCGAACTGGCCGCTGGTCAGGGTCATGCCAAGGCGGCCTATAACCTCGGCTTGCTTTATGTAAGAGGCGAGGGCGTAGCTTTTGACCTGGAGCGCGCCGCCGCGCTATTCCAGCAAGCCGCCGAGAAAAACAGCCCGCAGGCTCAATACGATCTCGGCGCGCTCTACGCAGCTGGCGAGGGCGTGCCGCCTGACCCCGAAAAAGCCGCTTACTGGACGGCGCAAGCTGCTGCAGCTGGGCTACCAGACGCCCAGCTCGATTATGCGATCATGCTGATCCAGGGCCGCGGCGTCGAGAAGGACCATGACAAAGGCTTGGCAATGCTGAAGGCCGCGGCAGAGAACGGGAATCCAGTCGCTCAGAACCGCCTGGCGCGCGTGCTCGCTTATGGCGTAGAGGTGAAGGCGGACCCGGTCGCCGCCGCGAAATGGCATCTGCTGGCGCGGGAGAGCGGCATCAGCGACGGCCGGCTCGATGTTTTCCTCGCCGGGCTGACCAAGGAGCAACGCCAACGCGCCGAAGCCGCAGCGCTCGCCTGGCGCAACACCACCATCAGCGCCCTGCAATAGCCAGGCCCAACGCCGCAAGCACCCAAACCTCATCACATGCACGGAAACATTGAGCCGCCGGCGCGTTTTCGTCTAATGCTGATGCGACACAGCGGCCACGCGCGCCGCCAGCACAGCAATCGAGGACCCCGTGGCGCTCAAGACCGCATTCCAGATGGACCCGATCGACCGCATCGACATCCGCGGCGACTCCACTTTTGCGATGATGCTCGAAGCGCAGGCGCGCGGACATGCGCTGTTCTACTACACGCCGCAGCGGCTCGTTTACGAGGACGGCGATGTCTATGCGACCGGCTGCGAAGTCGAGGTCCGGGACGTCGAGGGCGATCACTGCACGCTGTCAGGTGAAAAGCGCGTCAATCTCCGCGATTTCGACGTAGTCATGCTCCGGCAGGACCCGCCGTTCGACATGGCCTACATCACTACGACCTTCATCCTGGAGCAGCTTGCGCCGGATGTACTCGTGGTGAACGACCCGGCCAATGTTCGCAACGCGCCGGAAAAAATCCTCACGATGAGCTATCCCGGGCTGATGCCGCCCACCGCCATCGTCCGCGACCTCGACTCGGTCCGTCGCTTCCGCGCCGAGCATGAGGACATCATCCTGAAGCCGCTTTACGGCAATGGCGGCGCGGCGGTGTTCCGGCTGGCGGCAGGCGACACCAATCTCGGTGCGCTGGTGGAGCTGTTTCAGGGCGTGTTCCGCGAGCCGTTCCTGGTTCAGAAATATCTGCCGCAGGTGCGGATGGGCGACAAACGGATCCTGCTGGTGGACGGTGAGCCGGTTGGCGCGATCAACCGCGTGCCGGCCGACGACGAGACGCGATCCAACATGCATATCGGCGGGCGCGCGGAGCCGACCGAAATGACCGAGCGGGACCGCGAAATCTGCGCGGCGATTGGCCCTGAGCTCAAGCGCCGTGGCCTCACGCTTGCAGGCATCGACGTCATCGGCCCGTACCTGACCGAGATCAACGTCACCTCTCCGACCGGTATTCGTGAAGTGAAGCGCTTCGGCGGCGCCGATATCGCCGCGCTGCTATGGGACTGGATCGAGGAAAGGCGCGCGGCGCGCGGATAGGCGGCTTTGTTCGCATATTGTTCTTGAAGTGAGATAACGAAATGCGTAACCTCCTGGTGAATTGGTTGCAGGAGGGGAAATGTTCGCGCGTATCTCCACGGTGGCGCTGCACGGCATTGAGGCGCGTCGGGTCGATGTGCAGGTGAGCCTGTCGGCCGGCCTGCCATCCTTCACCATCGTCGGGTTGGCGGATAAGGCCGTGGCGGAAAGCCGCGAACGGGTGCGTTCAGCATTGAGCGCTATTGGCCTCGGCCTGCCGCCCAAACGGATCACGGTAAACCTGTCGCCTGCGGACTTGCCAAAAGAAGGGAGTCACTACGATCTGCCGATTGCACTTGGGCTGATGGCGGCGAGCGGCGCAATACCCGCGGACTTGCTGGAAAACTACTGCGTCGCTGGCGAACTGGCGCTGGATGGGAGCCTCTCCCCGATCGTCGGGGCCTTGCCGGCGGCCATTGGCGCGAACACGGTGGGCAAGGGCTTGATCTGTCCCGCTGCATCCGGCGGAGAGGCCGTCTGGGCGGGCGAAAACGTCGATGTGCTCGCGCCTGTCGATATTCTCGCACTCGTGAATCACCTCAAGGGCGAGCAGATGCTGTCGCGCCCGGCCCCCTCGCGATCCATCACCAGCAACACATCGACGCTCGATCTAAGCGATGTCTACGGTCAGGAAGCCGCAAAGCGCGCACTGGAAATCGCGGCCGCGGGTGGACACAACATGTTAATGATCGGTCCGCCTGGCGCCGGAAAGTCCATGCTCGCCGAGCGGTTGCCGACGATCCTGCCGCCAATGTCAAGCGAAGAGATGCTCGAAGTGGCCATGATCCAGAGCATGGCAGGGCTTTTGTCGGAGGCGGGCCTGAGCGATGAGCGGCCATTTCGCGCTCCGCACCATTCGGCGACGATGGCGGCGTTGGTCGGCGGCGGCACCAGACCTCAGCCCGGCGAGGTCGCCTTAGCGCATCGGGGTGTATTGTTCCTTGATGAATTGCCCGAGTTCTCGCCACGCGTACTCGACTCGCTGCGCCAGCCGCTTGAAACCGGCGAAATCTCGATAGCCCGTGCGAACCACCGGATATCCTATCCCTCACGAATGCAACTCGTCGCGGCCATGAATCCATGTCGGTGCGGACACGCATTTGAGGCTGGACGAAGCTGCCGGCGCGGGCTCAATTGCATGGATCAATACATCGGGCGGATATCCGGCCCGCTTCTCGACCGGATTGATCTACAAATTGAAATGCCGGCAGTCAGCGCCCTCGATCTCACGCAACCAAACAAGCCCGAAGCCAGTGCCAGCGTCCGCGAGCGTGTGATCGCCGCGAGGGAGCGACAGCGGTCGCGTTGCACTGCACTAAACTTAGACAGCATAAGAACCAATGCCGAATTTCCGGCAAGCAAACTCGCCGAAATTGCTGTGCCAGACGAAGCAGGTCGCCGCCTGCTACAGGAGGCCACTCAGAAGCTGGGACTTACCGCGCGCGGTTACCATCGCACGCTGCGTCTGGCCCGGACCGTCGCCGACCTTGATCAATCCGACACGGTAACGCATATCCACGTCAAGGAGGCTCTGGTCTATCGCGGCGAAACGCTGAAAGGCCGCCTGGCGGCTTAGACAGCTAGCGGTCGCAATCATCTCCTGCGCGGCAAGCCAATTCCGGCAAAGCAGCAGTAGGATCGCGCGCGCACTCTTCAGATTTGAACGGCTTCTGTGCAAGTGACATGCGGATCCCGAAAACCATCCGGGACTTTCCCAACGCCGCCCTTAAGGTTATGAAGTTAATGCGATCAGGCGCATTCAGGTTTTGAGAAGCCGTCTTGGGCAGGGCGCACTGATGAGGATCTGTGGTGGGTAGGCCGATGAGACTTAACGTTCGACGTATCGCGAGCAAGTTTCGGCCGGCGCGCGCCGCGATGCCGCCGTTCGCGCAGGGCACGCCCTTCCATCCCAGCCGGGGCAAGGCGCGCAGCTTCATGATGCGGCGGGCGCCAGCCAAGGTTTACGGCCAGATAGGCTCGCTCGAAGTCCGGCTCGCGCGTTCGCGCAGCGACATCCGAAGGGCGCAACGCCTGCGCTATCGCGTATTCTACGAGGAGATGTCCGCGATACCCGACGCGACGACCATGCTGAACCGGCGCGACGAAGACCCTTATGACGCGATTTGCGACCACCTGCTCGTGGTCGATCGCGGCGCCGTGCCGCGGATGCGCCAGCGCTGGCCGCGTCGCGCCCGGGTGGTCGGCACTTACCGGGTTCTGCGTCAGGAAATCGCGGAACGCAACGGCGGCTTCTACACCCAGAGCGAATACGACATAGCGCCGCTCATCGCCCGCAAACGCGATACGCATAAGTTCATGGAACTCGGCCGCTCCTGCGTACTCAAACCCTATCGCAACCGTCGTACGGTCGAACTGCTATGGCAAGGTATCTGGACCTATGTCCGCGAGCACGGCGTCGACGTGATGCTCGGCTGCGCGAGCTTTTCGGGAACAGACCCAAAAGAGCATGAAATGGCGCTGTCATTCCTGCATCATTTCTCCAGCGCGCCGGACGAATGGCAGGTGCGCGCGCATGAGCACCTCTACTGCGACATGAACCTTCTGCCGGCCGATCAGGTGAACCAGCGCGCGGCGCTAAAGGCCTTACCACCGCTCATCAAGGGATATCTGCGTCTCGGCGCTTATGTTGGCGACGGCGCAGTTGTCGATCGACAATTCGGCACGACGGACGTGCTGATCATTCTCCCTGTCGAGGCGATCGATTCGCGTTATTTCGGCCATTTCGGTGCGCCGAACCAGACTGCGGCAAGCGTCGCGATGCGCCCGCGCAGCGAGATGATATGACAACCAATCCCGTAAAGGCTGCCAAATACATCAGTGCTTCAGAACCAATGCCAAAAGTCGAGATTTATACCGCGCTGTTCTGTCCCTACTGTGTGCGTGCGAAACGGCTGCTGCGCGGTAAGGGTGTCCATTTTGAAGAATTCGACGTGACCATGAAACCCAAAGCCCGCGCCGCGATGCGCGAACGTGCTGGCGGCGCTCATACCGTGCCCCAGATCTTCATTGATGGGCAGCATATCGGCGGATGCGACGAGCTTCATGCGCTGGACACGGCTGGCGGTCTCGACCCGCTGCTGGGACGGGCCTGATCGGCTATACACCGGCCCGTGTGACTCCCGGGCCAAGCTGGCTGGCCAGCATTCTGGAGACGCTTGAACCATGTCGGATGAGACTGGCTCTTCACGCATTTTCCGCTGCGCCTTGGTTCAGCTCCGCTCCGGCCGGGACATCCGCGCCTCGATCGACCAAGCCGTACCGTTGATCCGCGACGCGGCTGCTCAAGCGGACTACGTTCTCACGCCGGAGAACACCTCACTCATCGAGATGCGGACCGAGCCGCTATTCGCCGCAATCGCGCCGGAGGCGAGCACGCCCGCGTTACAAGACTTCCGCGAACTGGCCGCCGAGCTTGGCGTCTGGCTCCACATTGGCGCGATGCCGGTCCTCGTCGGCGAGCGGCGGGCCGCCAACCGATCGTTCCTGATCGCACCTGATGGCGAAATTGCCGCGCGCTACGACAAGATCCATATGTTCGACGTGGACCTACCGGGCGGCGAAAGTTATCGCGAATCGAAGAATTACCGGCCCGGAGAAGAGGCTGTGCTCGTCGCGCTGCCTTGGGGCCTGCTCGGGTTAACCACGTGCTATGATCTACGCTTTCCCGAGCAATACACAGAGCTGGCCCGGGCCGGCGCGGATTTCATCACCGTTCCCTCCGCTTTCACCCGTCAGACAGGCGCGGCGCACTGGCACATCCTGTTGCGCGCGCGGGCCATAGAGACCGGCTGCTATATCTTCGCAGCGGCGCAGGGCGGCGTGCACGACAATGGCCGCGAGACCTACGGGCACAGCCTGATCGTCGGGCCGTGGGGCGAAGTGGTGGCGGAGCTGTCAGGCGACAAGCCAGGGGTCGTCGTCGCCGAGATCGACCCGGCCAAGGTGACCGAGGCACGCCGGCGCATCCCCGCGCTCCAGCACAGACGCGCGTTCAACGTCCGCGCCCCATCGCTGGGCGGGCTTTAGTTGAACGCGCCAGCAGTCAGGTCGCGCCGAAATGCATCCAGCCACGCTTGCTGGGGTCCGGGGCGATAGGC
The DNA here is from genome assembly GCA_964572465.1 of uncultured Hyphomicrobiaceae bacterium. Lineage (GTDB taxonomy): Bacteria > Pseudomonadota > Alphaproteobacteria > Rhizobiales > Rhodomicrobiaceae > Dichotomicrobium. Next base: position 4,631 of record CAZNGB010000031.1, on the reverse strand, counting down.
CTGCCGCGCCTTGCTCACCTCATTGCGCACAATCACGATTTTCGATTTGGATATCGGCTCGCCGCTGTCGCTGAGGCCGTCATCCGCGGTCGTCACCTCAACGGAAAACTCGCAGTGCAGATAGCCGATGTCCGCGACAGCGCGCTGCAAGGCTTCCTGTTCGGGTTGCTCGCTCATCTATTGTCCCTTCGCATGACGAATCACAAGCTCATGCTGACAGCGTAGGGTTATCCGAACCTTAGCGCGAGACCTGAGAGAACATGTCCCCGACATGCTTCTCCATGGGAGCCATTGCAGGCTGCATGGCGCGCAAAATCAGACGAGCAAAGCAGTGTCCGAGTTCAATCACCCCGGCACGGCTGCTGAAGACGACCTGATGCGGCTATAGGGCCGTGCCAGGGAAACCGGCACGGCAAGATCGTCAGTGGCGCATCAGCCAGATGTGGCAAACCGATTGACGGTCCGCGAGACCTGCTGCTGAAGCGGCTGCGAGGCATCCGTCGCGATGCGCGTGCTCAGCTTCTGAATTTCCTCGGCCTGAGCTTTCATGGAGTCCATCTGCTCACGCATGAAACCGGCCTGAAGCTCGAGCGCCTCAGTGTGGCTGCGTACGCTGGCCAGCTTGCGGGCAAACTCGAACCCGGCGTTGATATTGCGCTGGGCCATTTCGACCATCTTGTTGTTCAACTCAACCGAGCCCTTGGTTGCGTGATCCAGCGAGGTCTCCATCGCAACGGTCGCGTCTTCGAGGGCTTCGCGCGCCTGCACGTAAGAGTCGCGGAGTTGCGCGATCGTCTTCTCGGCGTAAGCGCGCACCGCCTCCGGCGTTTCGCCAGATCCCGCACCGAAATTCGGCGTCGGCGCGACGGCCTGGGCCGGGGCAAAGCCGGTTTCCTGTGCGCCTGGCACAGACGCGTTTGTCCATTGTTCGCTCATGGTCAGTCTCCTTGTTCTCGTGAACGGTCCAGATCGCTCTGGAGCGTCAAGCCTTCGGCTGGGCCTTCTGCGCAGCGTCAGCCATCAGCCTGGAGATTTCCTGTGCCTGCTGGGTGTAGGCTTCCATCTGCTGACGTGCGAACTGGGTCTGGATTTCCATGACTTCCTGCAGGTCTTTCGCCTTTACCAGACGCTCAGCCAGATCGAAGCTGGCCTGCACATTGGCCTCGGCGTACTGCATGGTCTTTTCCTGAATTTCCTTGCCGCCCATGCCCATGACATCGGTGGAACTGGCGAACATGCCCTGGGCCTGGCGCGCGGCGTCCATCAGGCGGTCATAGGCTTCCTTGGTCTGCTCGACGGACTTCTCGGCCATCTGGCGAACCGGGGCAGGAATGTCGAAATTGCTGGCATCGTTCATTTTTGTGTCTCCTCACGTGGAATTTCCACAGAACCTTTGATCTTGCAGCCGGCAGGGCGTTTTACGGCCAATCCCGGCAAGCCCCGTCCTAATACGAACAATGCTGCGATGCAACATATTTTTGCAGTGCAGCATGTGTTGGTCAGCTAGCAATTATTGCAACGCACAACGGCGCGCGACGTTCGCACTTGGGGGCAAATCGGGAAATTCCTTCAAACCACAAATGCTTGGTGATAATTCTTTAACCGTTTACGAACGGGCTCAGATACCGATGGCGCAGACTGCAAGCTTTTCGGCGCCGGCCACTCCGGCTGCGCGCGTATTGCCGCTTGAAAGTTTTCTTGCGACCGAAGATCCCGTTTGGGTCTGGGACGGGCAAGGCCGTTGTATCCTATGGGCGAACACCGCGGCGGCCGAACTTTGGGGTGACCCCAATGCGGAACGGCTGAAGCGGCGGCGTGGCGGTCGCACTGAAAGCGCTCCCGCGAGGCTGACCAGGCTAGCGTGCTCCGCCGATACGCTCGGCGATCACGTCGAGACTCTGCGCGTTCCAACACCCTACGGCGAGACAGCCGTGTCTTGCGTGTTTCAGCGGCTGCAACTTGCGGGGGATCGGCCAGGTCTGGTCGTGCGCGCATTGAGCGAGGATGCGACATCGGCCAACCCAGCCGACATCGCGCTGCACCCAGCCGCAGAGCGATCACAAACAATGCCGGCTCCCGGCGAGCCGCCGGAGCCGCAGAAAACCCGCCACAAGACTGCAACCCGTTCAGATATCGGCGCTCTGAAAGCGATCGCGCGCGATCTGGGAGACGCGAAAGCCCGGGCCGGCGCAAGCGACGCCCAGTCCCGCGCCAGCGACGCCAAACGCCGCGCAAACCCTGCCAAGCGCCGGAAGACGCCAGCTGGCAAGCCCGTTGACAAGGCTGCCGCAAAGCCTGCCAGAAAGCCCGCTTCCAAACCGGCTTCCGAAACCGCCGCCGCGCGCAAACATGCGCCAAAATCACCGCGCAAGACGGCTAAGCGCGCCGCTGAACCCGCCCCGCCCTCCAGCGATGAAATGACCGCACTGCTCGCACGTGTGAGCCACGAAATCCGCAATCCGCTGACCATCATCCTCGGCTTCGCGGAAATCCTGCAAAGCGAGCGCGCTGAGCGTCTGCCACCCGGCAAGACCAAGGAATACGCCAGCGACATCTATCGCACCGCGCAACTCGCCCTCGGGCTGGCCGACGATCTGCTCGGCTTTGCCGAACGGGCCAGCGAAAAGCCGCCGCCGCACGACTGGATCGATCTGAACGCTCTGATCGCGGACTGCCTGCGCCTGCTGGAGCCGGCCGCTGCGGCGCAGGGCGTGACGCTCGTCCGGCGGCTGAAGCGCGACGCGCCGCTGTTGCTCGCGCATGAACGCTCGGTACGGCAAATCCTACTCAACCTACTGATGAACGCACTGCGCCACGGCGACGGCGGCCACAAAATCCGGGTGATGACGCGGCTGGACCGCGAGGGCGGGCTGATCGTGAGCGTGAAGGATGACGGGCCGGGCATGACGCCCGCGCAGATCGCGGCGGCAAAGGCGCCTGAACAGGCCGGCGACATGAAAGCGGCTGGGCGGCGCGGTCTGGGTCTGCGACTGGTGGTCGGCTTCGTGCGCGACAATCATGGCGAGCTGGACATCATCAGCAAGCCCGATGAGGGAACCGACATGCGCATCCGGTTCGGGCCGGATCGGCTGCGCGCCCCGAAGTCCGCCAAGCCCGCGCAGCGCAAGCCCGCGCCGCGAAAGCGCAAGCGCAAATAACCGCTATTCCATCTCCTTGGTCTTCGAAAAGCGGATCGCCTCGTTGCTCTCAATCTTGTAGTTCAACTCCCAAGGGCTCGAGGCCATGAACACCGGATCGCCGTCGCGATCCAGCATGATCGCGGATTTGTGCTTGGCGACGAACTGGTTGAGCGCCTTTTCGTCATCCGAGTGCAGCCACCGCGCCATCTGGTACGGCGTCGGCTCGAAGTCCAGCGCGACCTTATACTCACTTTTTGCGCGGTCGCTGACCACGTCGAGCTGAAGCTGGCCGATCACGCCTACAACCCACTGCGAGCCAATGTCGGGCTTCAGCACCTGGATCAGCCCTTCCTCGGACAAATCCTGCAGCGCCTGGCGCATCTGCTTGATCCGCGTGGTGTCGCCCAGGCGCACGCGGCGCAGGATCTCTGGCGCGAAAGCCGGCAGCCCCGTGAAGCGCAGGCTCTCACCCTCGGTGAAGGTGTCGCCGACGCGGATCGTCCCGTGGTTCGGGATGCCGATCACATCGCCCGGCCCGGCCTCGTCCGCGATGCCGCGATCCTGTGCCATGAAGATGATCGGGCTATGCACGGTGATGTCCTTGCCGGTGCGGACCTGGCGCAGCTTCATCCCGCGTTTGAAGTGCCCCGAACACAGGCGCATGAACGCGATCCGGTCGCGGTGGTTCTTGTCCATGTTCGCCTGGATCTTGAACACGAAGCCGGACACGCGCTCCTCATCGGGCGAAATGTTGCGCGGCGTGGCGGGGCTGGGGCGCGGCGGCGGCGCGTGATCCGCGATCAGGTCGAGCAGGTTTGTGATCGAGTAATCCCGCAGCGCGCTGCCGAAGATGACCGGCGTCATGTTGCCGTCGCGGAAAGCGTCGCCGTCAAACTGCGAATAAGCGGCCTCGGCCAGCTCGGCTTCCTCGCGCGCGGTCGCCAGCACTTGGCCGTTAACGCGCTGATCAAGCTGCGGATCGTCCATCCCGGAGCAAGCGATCGCCTCATCGCACGGCCCGCCGCGCGCCTTGGTCGAGGTGTAAAAGTCGTTGCGGCCCAGATCATAGCAGCCGTGAAACTGCCCGCCCATTCCGATCGGCCAGACACGCGGCGCGATGTCGAGTTGCAACTCCTCGTGAATTTCGTCCAGCAGCTCGAATGGCTCACGCGCCTCGCGGTCGATCTTGTTGATGTAGGTGATGATCGGGATATCACGCAGGCGGCATACCTCGAACAGCTTGCGCGTCTGGCTCTGGATGCCGCGCGCCGCGTCGATCACCATGATCGCGCTGTCCACCGCCGTGAGCGTGCGATAGGTATCCTCGGAAAAGTCTTCGTGACCCGGCGTATCGAGCAGATTGAACAGCAGCCCACGATGCGTGAATGTCATCACCGAGCTAGTGACGGAGATGCCGCGCTCCTGCTCAATCTTCATCCAGTCGGAGCGCGCGCGCCGGGCCTCGCCGCGCGCCTTCACCGCGCCGGCCAT
>CAZNGB010000030.1:0-17381 GCA_964572465.1 uncultured Hyphomicrobiaceae bacterium | reverse complement strand
GCAGCACCATCGCGTTACCGTCGCCGGTGCAGGTGTGCGCGCTGGTGCAGGAGTAGTAGGCGCGGCCATAGCCGCCGGTTGCGAGGATCGTCTTGTGCGCGCGGATGCGGTGGATCGAGCCGTCGTCCAGGCACAGCGCGACGACGCCGCGGCATACGCCGTCTTCATCCATGATCAGGTCGAGCGCGAAATACTCGATGAAGAATTCAGCGGAGTGGCGCAGGCTCTGGCCATACAGCGTGTGCAGCATCGCGTGGCCGGTGCGGTCGGCGGCTGCGCAGGTGCGCTGCGCGGGCGGGCCTTCGCCGAACTGGGTGGTCATGCCGCCGAAGGGGCGTTGATAGATCTTGCCGTCGTCTGTGCGCGAGAACGGCATGCCGTAATGCTCAAGCTCGTAAACGGCAGCGGACGCATGACGGCAGAGATATTCGATCGCGTCCTGATCACCCAGCCAGTCGGACCCCTTCACCGTGTCATACATATGCCAGCGCCAATCGTCCGGCCCCATGTTGCCGAGTGATGCGGCGATACCGCCCTGCGCTGCCACGGTGTGCGAGCGTGTGGGGAAGACCTTCGTCACGCAGGCGGTTTTCAGCCCTGCTTCCGCGCAGCCGAGCGTGGCGCGCAAACCCGAGCCGCCCGCGCCGACCACGACCACGTCATAGCTGTGATCGTTGAAAGCGTAGGCACGCCCATTTACGCCCGGCGCTGAATGAGCCGCGCCGTTGCCGTTGGTCCGAGTGTTCATGTATTCACGCTCCCAAGCTGAGTTTCAGCACCGCTAGCACCGAGGCCAGTGCGATAATCACGGTGAAGAGCACATTCAAAATCGAGGCGACCAGCCGGCTGCCCGGCGAGTGGACATAGTCATCCGCGATGGTCTGCATTCCCAGATACATGTGGTAGGCGACCGAGCCGATAAGAAGAAGCATCAACACGCTGGCCACGGGTGCGGCAAAGTACGCCTTCACTTGCGCATGGCTTGCGCCGGCGACCGCGAAAACCGTGACGATGAAGAACACCAGGGCGATGAGATTGGCGACGCCGGTCAAGCGCTGCCACCAGAAGTGGCTTGTTCCCTCATGCGCCGAGCCGCGCCCGCGCGCGCGAGCCAATGGGGTCGGTGTGGACATTTCTATAGTGCTCCCATCGTCGTCAGCAACGCGGCCCAGAACGCAAGCGTGAGGCTCACCGAGCCGATGATCGTCCCCCATGCCAGGCGCCGGATCTGGGGGATCTCAAAGCCGTAGCCGACATCCCAGATGAAGTGCCGCAGACCACCGAGCATGTGGTGGAACACCGACCAGCTCAAGCCGAACAGGATCAGGTATCCGACCGGCGAGCCGATCCAGTCCATGACCACGTCGTAGGTCTCAGGGCCGCTCGCTGCGGCCATCAGCCATGCCGCAAGCACGAGCATGCCCAGGTAGTTCACCGCTCCAGTGAGGCGATGGAAGATCGACATCATCATCGAAATCAGCGGACGGTAAATCTGAAGATGCGGCGACAGCGGCCGCTGGTCGGCGTGCTCGGACATAAAACCCCTCGCGGTCTTGTTCATTACACACTTTTACCGCAATGCAATAATGAGATGCAATGTGGCATCGTTCGCAGCACGCCAATGGTGGTCCTACGGATCATCCTGTCCAGCGGATTGAGGCGGCGCTTGGCGAGGCATGCGACGATATGACTGATGAAGCGGGCGCGCCGTCGCGCGCGGCACATAGGGAGCGGCAGGCATGAGGCAGGCTGGGCTTGTGGCGATTCTTCTCGCGGCGGCACTGATCGTCGGGGCGATTTTCGGGCCGGGCGCGCAGGCGCGCGATCTGTATGGCGAGACGGTGGTTGACGGTCTGCCGCGCACCTACACCGTGTTCATGCCCCAGCGCGCCCGCGAACGCGGCGGCCCCGTTCCGGTCGTGATCGTTCTGCACGGGGCGGGCGGCGACGGCGCGCGCGTGCGCGAGGTCATGGGGCTGGACCGGGTCGCCGAGCGCGAAGGCTTCGCTGCGGTCTATCCCGATAGCCTGGGGCGCGGCTGGAACGATGGCCGCGCATTCCGCGGCAGGCGTAGCGACGATGTCGCATTCATGCTGCGCCTGAAACGCAGCCTGGTTCGGCGCGGTTTGGCCGACCCCGAGCGCGTTTATGTCGCCGGCGTCTCCAATGGCGGCATGATGGTGCACAAGCTGGCCTGCGATGCGCCAGGCGCTTTCGCTGGGTTTGCCTCGATCATCGCGAATATGCCGGTGCCGGTCATTGAGCGCTGTGCGCCGGACCGGCCCGCTCCCATGATGGTGATCAGCGGCACGGACGATCGGATCGTGCCTTACGAAGGTGGCGGCGTCGGATTTCGCGGCTGGCGCGGCGAGGTGGTCTCCACCTTTGAGACGGTCGAATTCTGGCGCGCGCACAACGGCTGTGACGGCCGGCCAGGACGGCGGATGCTGCCTGACCGCGACCCGCGCGACGCCTCGCGCGTTGTGATGTTCTTCAGCACTGATTGCCGCGCTGCGCCAGTGATCCTGCTGCGCGTTGAGGGCGGTGGCCACCGCGTCCCCGGCTCGCCGATTCGCAACCTGCGCTTCATGGCGGAGCGGGCGCTGGGCGTTCAGAACAATGACATTTCCACCGCGGAGGTGATAAGCCGTTTCTTCGCCGGGCTGGACCGCACCAGTTGAGCGGGTTGCCTTAACGCGCTGTCCGATGTTTCGCTTTGTGTTGGTGAGGGCTGATGAGGAGCGGTTATGCGGGTGATTTTCTATGTCTTGTGTTTATGCCTCGCGCCGGTCGCGGCGCTGGCGCTCAGCCCGCTCCCGCCAGCAAGCGATTGGGCCGTCTATCAGAATGAGAGGTTCGGCTACCGGCTGGCCTTTCCACGCGAATGGTTTGAACCTGGGCCAGTTTCGCCCAATGGAGACGGCCGAGCCTTCACCATGCAGGACGGTCGCGCGCGGATCGTTGTTTTCGGCGCGAACAACTCAGAAGACCTAACCCTGCGAGCCTATCGCGAGACGCTCCTGAGCGACTACGACGGCTATGATGAGCTGACATATAGCCCAGTTGGAAATAGCTGGTTCGTACTGTCGGGATACCGCGGCGACACAATCTACTATCAGAAGGTCATGTTTTCCTGCGGTGGGCGTGTCATCAACGTGCTGTCGATCAGCTTCCCGGCTGCCGACAAACCGTCGTTTGCGCCGCTGGTCGAGGACGTCGAGGACCGCTTCCGGCCTGGCACTGGCTATGACACGCCGCGCGGCTGCGGTTAGAATGAAGATCAGGCGGCCCTGCTTTCGTGTGCTGGTCGAGCAACAGGCTCATGCGCTCCCGGCATCGACGTGACATTTCAAGCGTTCGAGCATTTTGACGATGTCACCCACGAAATTTGGCCCACAGGCTTCCCTAACCTGAAGATCTAATTCAGCAAGCACCTGCCGCGCGTCGGCCATCAGTCGCTCGCCCTCGGCGGTAAACAGAATCATCTTGCGGTTGCGCCGCCTTGGGTCAGGCTGCTGAACGAGCCAGCCGGCTCTCTCCATCTCGGCGACCGTCTTCGCGACCATCTGCCGAGAGACACTTAGCTTTTCCGCAATCCCGGACGCATGGTTGATCCCGCAGTCCAGTTGGCCGAGGAAGCCTAGCGCCGATGCCGTGACACCGGGATGGCCACGCCCAGCCAGTTCTTCGGTAAGCCGCGCCAGCATGGCGTCCTGCACCTCCGCGAGCAGGAAAGTCAGCGACAGACTCTGGCTTTCAACCATTGGCAGGTCAGATTGCGGTAATGTTGTCAACTTAGTTGACATGATCAGCGTCCTCGTCCTAACTTGTCATCCTGGTTGACAAGAAAGGATGCATTATGACCTCGCTCAAGACAATCTTGCGCCTGAATGCCCTAAGCTGTGTCGGCTTTGGTGGTCTTTTCCTTGCCATGCCTGGCGCCGTAGCAGCGTTTCTGGGTGATCCTCCTGCGCCAGACACGCTATTGCGCCTTTTGGGCGGGCTGCTTCTCTTGAACGGATTGCACCTGCATTATACGAGCTCTCAGTCGCGACCCCACCGCTTGATCGTGCTTTACTTCTCGCTGGGCGATCTGCTGTGGGTTCTGGCAACCGCTGGCCTGATCGGTGCAGGACTGTGGATCACCACGCTGGCGGGTGTTGCGGCAGCGGTCGCGGTGGCGGCAGTTGTGGGCGCAATGGGTCTGGCGCAAGTGGCTTTGCTCAAGCGCGAGGCGGCTCAACGCGGCATGACCACCCAGTAGTCAAGATCGAGCACGACACTGGGGTCGAAGGTCGCATCGCCCGCCTTGTAGGGAAAATCCAGGCAGGCGCGGTTCTTCGTCGCCACCGTGCGCAGCCGCAGCGCGCCGATATCGCCGCGACCTTCGATCTCCGCGCGGTCCAGAACTTCGCTCCACGCAAAGATCGTATCGCCTGCGAACACCGGTGCGACGTGCCGGCCGCCATTGATCGCGGTGATGTGAAACGCGTTGGCCAGCCCGTTGAAGCTGAGCGCGCGTGCCATCGAAATCACGTGCCCGCCATAGACGAGCCGACGGCCGAAGCGCCCATCCTTCTCGCTGTGCTGGTTGAAATGCACCCGTGCGGTGTTCTGAAACAGCCGGGTCGCCATCTGGTGCTCGGCTTCCTCGATCGTGATGCCGTCGAAATGGTCGATGCGCTCCCCCGCCTCATAGTCGCCCCAGCGGTGCGGCGAGCCGGCCAGCGCGGTGTCATAGCCCTCGATCTGCAGCGGCGGTACGGCGCTGGCGAGTTGGTCGGCGGACACCTCGTCGGGCAAGTCGGGCACCAAGGTTTCCGGCGCGGGGCTCTCCGGCTCGCGCTTGTTGACCATTACCCATCGCACATATTCCAGCACCACGCCGCCATGCTGGTTGCGCCCGGTCGAGCGCACATAGACCACGCCGGTGCGCCCGCTGGAATTCTGTTTCAGGCCGATGATCTCCGAGATCGTGTTTAGGGTGTCGCCCGGATAGACCGGGTTGAGGAAGCGGCAGTTGGCATAGCCGAGATTGGCGGCAGCATTGAGTGAGATGTCCGGTACGGTCTTGCCGAACACGGTGTGAAACACGAGCAGGTCATCGAGCGGCGCGCTCGCATAGCCGATTTGCTGCGCGAAGCTGTCTGCGCATTGCACCGGGAAGCGCGATCCGTATAGCGCGGTGTAAAGCGCCGCGTCGCCTGATGTTAGCGTGCGCGGCGTGGCGTGTGTGATGGTTTGGCCGAGGGTAAAGTCCTCGAAAAAGTTTCCGGTGCTGGTCTTCTCGGCCATGCGTCGTGCTCCAGTCTATGCGATGTCGCGGGGCGGTCCCGCTTGGTTGCGGCGCGATAGTAACGGGTAGGACAGGCCGCCGACAACCGCTATGGCGCGGCCAGCGAAAAAGCCGCCGCGGCGGGATTGGCAGGCGCGCAAAACGTCTTTATCAGTAGCGCGCAAGGCTTTGCGGACAAGCAATGAGGACGAGTGATGCATCTTGGCATTCTGACGGGCGGCGGCGATGTGCCGGGCCTCAACGCGGCGATCAAGGCCGTGACGGAAGAGGCCGCGGCGCGCGGCTGGTCGGTGACGGGCCTGCGCCGGGGCTGGGCGGGGCCGCTGAATATTGACCCGGACAACCCCGACACCATCAAGGACTGGACGCTCGCGTTGAGCCCCGAGGTCGTGCGCGACCGCGACCGCAACGGTGGCACATTCCTGCACACCTCGCGCACCAAGCCGTCGGCGACGGCCGTAAAGGATCTGCCGCAGCATCTGCGCGCGCGCCACGCTGGTGAGCCGGAGGACGCCAAGGTCGACTGCACTGATCATGTCCTGCGCGTGATGGAGTATCTGAAAATCGACGTGCTGGTGGCAATTGGCGGCGACGATACGCTGTCTTACGCCGCGCGGCTGCATGCCGAGGGCGCGCCAACCATGTGCATCCCCAAAACCATGGACAACGATGTCTTTGGCACCGACTATTGCATCGGCTTTTCCACCTGCGTAAACCGCGGCGTCGAACTCATCACCCGGCTGCGCACCCCGGCGAACAGCCACGAGCGCGTCATGGTCGTCGAGATGTTCGGGCGCAACTCCGGCGAGTCGGCGTTCATCACCGGCTATCTCGCGGGCGCGGACCGCATCCTCATCGCAGAAGTGCCATTTGACGGCGACAAGGTCGCTCGACTGCTCGCCGAGGACCGTGCGCGCAATCCGGAGCGCTACGCCGTAGTGGTAGTCTCGGAGGGGGCGCATTTCGAGGGCGGCAGTATCGTCGAAAGCGGCGTGGCCGATGCCTATGGTCACCGCAAGCTGGGCGGCATTGGCCAGGATGTTGGCGATGTCATCAAACGCCACGGCATCAACGTGATGAACCAGAACCTTGCCTATCTGCTGCGCGCGGGAGCGCCGGATGCGATGGACCTGATGGTGGGTCGCAACTTCGGCACGATGGCCGTGCAGCTTCTCGATGAGGGCAAGCGTGGACTGATGATGTCGATCGAGGACGGGAGGTACACCACCAAGCCCGCCGATATCAGCACCAAGGGCAAGCGGCTGGTCGATGTCGACATGTTCTATGACCCGGACCAATACCGCGCGCGGATCAGGCGGGTCGAGGGTTTGCCCATGTTCTTGAAATAGCGCCGATGACGGAAGCCGCATGACCACCCGCGAGTGGCGCCAGTTTGCACGCGAAGCCCTTGGCACGGCAGTTTTGAGCGCCCTGCTGATCGGCGCGGGGCTGGCGGCGGAGCGATTCCCCGCGCAGATCCCGCTAAGCCCCGACTGGTTGATTGCGCTAACCGCGGGTGTCGTTTTCGCCGCGCTGCTGGTGTCCGCTGGCCGCTTCAACCCGGCGCTCACGCTGGCTGATGTCATCGCGGGACGCGAGCCGGTGGAGGCAGGGGCGTGGCGCGTATGCGCGCAGATCGGCGGTGCGATGCTCGGCGTGATGGCGGCTCATGCGGTTTTCGACATGGGCGCGATCCAGCATGGCGGGCGGCCGCTCTCCGGCGCGGGGGTCTGGGCAGGCGAGGCGGCGGCGACTTTCGTGTTTGTGCTGGCGGTGACCTTCGCCATGGCGCGCGGGCGCTTGATCGGCAGCGCCTTCGCCGGGCTGACGCTGGCAGTGGTCTATCTCGCGACGCCGGCCATGTCGCTGGCTAACCCGGCGCTGCTGATTGCGCGCACGCTCACCGACAGCTATGCCGGCGTCCGCGCGGGCGATGCCGCGATTCTGCTGGCCTGCCAGATGGCGGGTACCGTGTTAGCGGGTCTTGCCGTTACAGCTATGCTGCGCTTGCGCTCGCCGAGGCGGGCCGCGGACTAACCGGCTGCGCGCCCGTTCGCTGCGGCCGGCTGCCCTTCATCGAAATCGAGCGCGTCGATACGCTGGCCGCGCGTGCTGATCGTGTCGCTGAGGCCCGCCAACTTGTCGAGTTCCTCGCCCATCAGCCGGTGATGCCGCTGCAGTCCGGCCGACCGCTGCGCCAGCCGCGCGACGTCACGCGTGAGCGCGTTGACCTCCTTGCGCAACACATCGGTCTGCTCGCGCATCCGCGCATCCTTGACGATGCTGAGCATGGTCTGCACCGCCAGCATAAGCATGTTCGGCGAGACGATAATCACCCGCCGCCGATGCGCCTTCTGGATCAGGTCCGGGAACTGCTCGTAAATCTCGGCGTAGACCGACTCGGAAGGCACGAACATCAGCGCGCTGTCCTGCGTCTCGCCGGGCAGGATGTACTTCTCCGCGATCGCCTCAATGTGGCGCCCCACGGCTTGGCGCACCTGCGCGGCCGCCGCCTTGCGGGCTTCCGCCTTATGCGCGGTGCGCAGCCGCTCGAAGCTCTCCAGCGGGAACTTAGCGTCGATCACCAGCGGCGCGGGCGCACCCGGCAGGCGGACAATGCAGTCCGGGCGCGTGCCGTTCGACAGGCTTGGCTGAAAGCTGAACGCCCCAGAGGGCAGAGCGTCGCGGATGATCGCCTCCATGCGCATCTGGCCGAATGCGCCACGCGCCTGCTTGTCCGCGAGGATATCCTGCAGGCTCACCACGCGTCCGGTCAGGTCAGCAATGTTGGCCTGCGCCGCGTCGATCACCGAAAGCCGTTGATAAAGCTGCGAAAGCTGCGCGGCAGTGTCGCGCTGCTGCGCCTTCAGATGCTCGCCGAGATGTTGCGATACGTCGTCGAGCCGCTCCTGTAGCGCGCCGGTCAGTTGTGAGTGACCGTGTAAAGACAACTCCGAGAGCGACTGCAGCCGCTCCTTGAGGCCGGTCAGTTCGTCGTGCAACGCGCGGGTTTGTGCCGCGTTTTGCTCCGCAATGCGCTCAGCGTCGGCGCGGGCGCGGCGCAGGCCCGCGCGCCACAGCAGCATTACCACGATCAGACAAATCGCAAGCGCGCCAGCTACGCCCGCCGCCAGCGCCCAGATCGGATCCGCTCCGGCCACCGCATCACCGGCGCGCGCCAGCCATGTTTCGATTTCCGCCATCGTGCCGCAGCCTAACGGGATTCGCGCGGTGTGCAGACCAAAACGCGAACGTGCGGTTTGACGAAGACGCTCAACCGGACTATCTCAAGCCGCATGAGTGTGCGCGATATCATCAAAATGCCAGACCCCGTCCTGCGCAAAAAGGCGCTGCCGCTGGAGCGCGTCGATGATGATGTACGCCGGCTCGCGGCCGATATGCTGGAGACGATGTATGATGCGCCAGGGATCGGGCTGGCCGCGCCGCAGATCGCAGTCTCGCGCCGGCTGCTGGTGATCGATATCGCCCGGGACGAAGAAGAAAAGAGCCCGCTTGTGATGATCAACCCCGAGATCGTGAGCCTGGGGGACGAGCCACGCGCGCATGAGGAGGGCTGTCTGTCGATCCCTGATATTTATGCCGAGATCGAGCGGCCGGGGCAGTGCCGCGTGCGCTATATTGATGAAGCGGGCGCCGAGCGGGAGATGGACTGCGAGGGGCTCATGGCCACGGTCGTCCAGCACGAGATCGACCATCTGGACGGCGTGCTGTTCATCGACCATCTCTCGCGGTTGCGGCGCGAACGGCTGGTCAAGAAGTTCATGAAAGCCCAGCGCAGCGACGAAGCCGTGTGATCCGCGCATAGTTGTTGGCGGCGCGAAACCGCGCTGGACGGCGTCGCTGCCACGTTCTAAAGCATGCCGCAGCGCATCATTTCTCGCGGCGCGCCCGGGATAGCTCACTCATCTCGCGCAAGCTCGTTTCGCGCCGCCGCGCGTCTCCTATGAGGCTCCAGATGCCGAAGCTTCGGGTCGTTTTCATGGGCACCCCGGATTTCTCCGTGCCCACCCTCAGCGAGATTGTTTGCGCCGGGCATGACGTCGCCGCGGTGTACAGCCAGCCGCCGCGCCCAGCCGGCCGGGGCATGGAGTTGCGCCCGTCGCCCGTGCACAAATTCGCCGATGAAGCTGGCATCCCGGTCTACACGCCGGAGAATTTTCGCAAGCCCGAAACGGTGGCTGAACTCGCGGGGCTGGAGCCGGATGTGGCCGTCGTGGTCGCTTACGGCCTGATCCTGCCGCGTCGGGTGCTAGACACCCCGGCCTTTGGCTGTCTCAATCTGCACGCCTCGTTGTTGCCGCGCTGGCGCGGGGCCGCGCCGATCCAGCGCGCGATCATGTCGGGCGACAGCGAAACGGGCGTCACGGTCATGCAGATGGACGCGGGCATGGACACCGGGCCGATGTGCATGATGGAGCGCGTGGCGATAGGCCAGGACATGACAGCGGGCGAGTTGCATGACGAATTGGCGTTCGTGGGCGCGAGCCTGATGGGCAAGGCGCTCGACCGTCTGGCGCGCGGCGGATTGGAGTGCCGGCCGCAGCCTGAAGAGGGCGTGACCTACGCCGCGAAGATCAGCAAGGAGGAAGCGCGCATCCGCTGGGAGAACCCGGCGCAGGAGGTGCATAATCGCATCCGCGCGATGTCGCCCTTTCCCGGCGCATGGTTCGAGGCGCTGTTGGGTGGGAGGCCTGAGCGCGTGAAAGTGCTGCGCTCGGTCTGTGTGAAGGGGCGCGGCCAGCCGGGCGAATTGCTCGACAATCAGCTTACGGTTGCGTGCGGTAATCAGGCGGTCCGGCTGACCAAGGTGCAGCGCGCGGGCAAGCGGCCGGTGTCCGGTGTGGAATTTCTGCGCGGCTTCCCGCTTGGTAAAGGCACGCATTTCGGATGAATGGGCCGGGCGATGTAATCGCCGGGCAGACGCACTGCCCGGCGCCGTGTCAGTAGCTCTGCTGGGTTTTGCCCTTGTATTGACGTGAGCGCATGTCCTTGCGCTGGCGGGCCCAATTGCCTGAGGCGATCGCCTCGGCATCGCGGGCCTGATCCTGGGCGAGGCTCTCCAGCGTGGGGGCGGCAAGCGTGCGGGCCTGCTCAGTCAGATACGCCGCGTTGTCCTCCAGCAGCTTGCGCGCTTCATCAACCTGTCCGCTGTCGCGCAGCTTGACAGCCTCCTCGCTGCGCAAGGTGGCAAGCTGGATCGTCGCGGCTGAGAGCACCTCCTTGTCGCGGCTGGCCGCGATTCGCTCGGCGTCGTCGCTGAATGTGAGGTTGACACTTTCCTCAATTGTGACTGCGTCCTGCGTACCCATGTCGGTATAGCGCGCCGAGACCCGAGAGGATTCCATCCGCTCGCGCGCGGCGTTGCCCGCAATCTCCACTTCGACGAGAATATATTTCTCCTGGCCGCCATAGATTTGGCGCAGGTTGAACCTGACGCGCCGACCGTCGATCTCCGCTGGCCGGCCCAGCGCGCGCAGCGGACGGATGCCTTCGGGAAACTCGATCTCGACCTGGGCCTCCTGACCAACCACGGAGAACACATCACCGAATTCCCTGTCGAAGATGTCAACGAGATCATCCGGATGCTCGACGAAGGCGTGATTGCCGTCGCTGTTGAGCGCGAGCCGGGTCATCAGATCTTCGTTGTAGCCCAGGCCCAGGCCGATCGTGGTGATCGAGATACCTTCGCCAGCCGCATCACGGCCGAGCGCGGCGATGCGATCGGGGGAGGTCGGCCCGACATTGGCCAGCCCATCGGACAAAAGGATCACCCGGTTGACAGTGTATGGGTCGAGAAATGTCAGTGCTTCATCGATGCCGCGCTGCACGCCCGCGAACAGCGCCGTTCGTCCGCCCGCGCCTATCCTGCTGATTGCCCGGCGCATATTCGGCAGATCACTGGCTGAAGTGGCAGGGAGCACCACTTCGACCGCCTGATTGAAGGCGACCACGGCCAGCGTGTCATCTTCGCCCAGTAGCTCCAGCGCCATCAGCGCAGCCTCGCGTGCATCGGCGATCTTTGCGCCTTGCATGGAGCCGGACTTGTCGATGACAAGGGCGATATTGGCCGGAGTCCGATCCGCCAGAGCGGGCGGCTGGACGCCGCTCAGGCCCACACGCAGGAACGCGCGGGTTGTCTGGCCGGCCTTCACGACTGATTGGCTGAACCGCGCATCAAGCTTCACCGGCGCTTCGCCAGCCTGCGCGATGCCGAGGGAGAGAGCGAAAGCCAGTGCGAGCAGCGCCGCGATGCGTGCTACACCTGGTGCATAGTGGATTTGGAACATGCCTACCTCCTAAGCTTCCCTCGGCTTGTGACCAAGAGTCGCAGCCAAAAGAGGCGAGGCGGGGGCGCATCACATGACGATTTGGTAATGGCCCTCAGACCAGTGACCGGTAAACGCGGATATCTACGGGGCTGAACAGCTTGAGCTTTAGCCGCGTGACGGCCGGCGAACTGGTCCGCTCAAAGATATCGTCCCAGCCCGCCGCGAGGGACTCTTCTGCACCCTCCATCAGCAAGTAGATGCGACGCGGATTCATTCGATATGACGCCGCGACGTGATCGAGCATCAGCGACAGGAACCGCTCGTTCGCCGCATTGGGGAAAAACAGCACCAGCGGCTGATCCGGGATGACGATATCGCCGCGATCGCCGCGCCGCACTTCGACATCGCGGCATTTCATGTAGGTCCGCGGAAATTGGCTCACGTTGAGCTGCGCGTCATCATAAGCGGTGTCGCTGTACTCGTAACCGATGGCGCGTTCGAAATCGTGCATCGCCGCATAGAGTAACGTACGCGCGTTGCCCGCGCGAAAATCCACGAAAGCGCATTCGCGCAGTGTCACGTCGAGATCCTGGATAATCCAGTCGAACACCTGGCCAGGGATTGGCCCTTGATGGATTTCAGTCTCAGGCGTTTGTGACGCCGCATCGCGCTGACTCGCCGATGATGGTTTGAACAGGAGCCTTTCGATATGCCGGTCGCGGTAAAGTCTGTGCGCGGGGGCCAGCATCCGCAGGTAGGTGCGCCGGATTTTGCCAGGCGTCGCCAGCGCGGTACGAACTGCTGACTTCGCGGCCGTATTCGCACGCCCACGCGCCGCTGATGCCTCAACGAGCGATTTCAACTTGTGGGCTCGGGGCAGGCCGCTGCCGCGTTTAAGCCGATGCGCCCGCGATGGGGGCGCGTCTTCCTGCGCGCCGTGACGCTCTAACGAGTGTATGTTCAAGCTCAACGGATGTGCCTCTCTGTGCCATAACAGCCCGCTTTGGGATTTTGCCCCGCGACCTCAGGGCTGTGCTCTTCGCAAGTGCTCCGGCTATGTCCGAATATAGATACTCGCGGATCGCCACCAAGCTGGTTGCCAACAAGCCGGTACAGGCTCCAGAATAGACAACCTTGTACTTGACTCGATCTGCTTTGATGTGCGTGTCCAATCCCACAACTGCAGTTTTTTGCTATTTGCTTATCACACTCAAAGCTTACCACAGCTAAAGAGAGCACGACTAATGCGGCGAATAGATGGCAAGATGTTTGTTGGCCATTCCCCAGCTTAGGCTGCTACGTCCACAATGCGTTCACAAGTTGTAAACCTTGTTTCCCTACACTCACGCTAATCGTCGATGAGCCATTTTCCTCAAATTGCGAAGACATGGGGGACGCGATGAGCGCAGCAGATCAAGCTCCCGATAGCGGGAACGCCGACAGATCGGTCTATGCACGCTTGCGCGCTTTCACTATCGCGCTGACCGGCTCGATGCGCGCAGGCACAAGTCTGGCGCAGGCCGCGATGGCGAGACTGGAAGGCGCCCAGGCGCATGATCGCGCTGGTACTGAACGTGCAGTCGAAGCGTATCAGGCGGCCCATGAACTGTGGATGAAACGCACCACCGCAACTGGCGAGAGCGCAGAGCGCGCCGATCCGCGTTGCTTCGCGCTGCCCGCTGATACGCCGGAGGCTGCGGCGCGGCACAAGGGCTTGTCGCAGGTGATCGCCGACCTGCCCGCGCAACAGCGTGCAACCCTCCTGCTCGTCTATGGTGAGGGGCTGTCCTATGACGAGGCAGCTGAAGTCTTTGATACGACGGTGCAGGTGGTTATGACACGGGTGGCGCGCGCACACGTCGCCGTTGGTCACTGGCTGGACCTGCGTGAGGGCCGCGCGCAAGCTGGCCACGCGGCGGCGACGCCAGCCGAAGCAGGCGCGATACCGGAGGCGGCGGGGCAAGTGGCATGAGCCAGCTTTCCGATGAATTGCTGCTGGCCTATCTCGATGGTCAGCTCGGCGCGCCCCAGGCAAAGTCGGTCGAGCGAATGATCGGCGGCAGCGCGGAGCTTCGCGCGCGCGTCAGCCGTCTCAAGACGACACAAAGCCTGCTCATTCAGACATTCGAGACGCTGTCGCGGCGCACCCGCACAGCCCCGCGGCCAGAACGCCCCGGGGCGGCGCGCAGCGTCCAGCCGAAATCAGACCTATCGCGCGGTGAGCGCATCGCGCTTCATGCCGACAAGCGCCAGCTGCAAGCCGGAACCGCTAAGCGCTCATTTGCACGGAGGATCTTGTTGGCCACCATTCTAACGGTGCTTGCTGCCATTATTGGCTACGGTGCTGGGAAGTGGATGCGGCTCAACAGCAGCCCGGCGGTGGAGAAGATCGACGCACGGGTTCCCGCGCCGGCGAGCCAGTGGGCGGCGGATGTCGCGCGGTTGCATTCGCACTTCACGATCGCCTCGGTGGCGGGCGATCCGCAAAGCCAGACCAACCGCGACCTCGTGGAGTTACAGCTCCAGCGCATCCTCAACAAGCCGCTGAGTATTCCCAGCTTTTCTGATAACGCGTTAACATTCCGCCGCGGACAGGTTTTGAGCTATCGCGGCAGCCGCATGATGCAACTCAGCTACGCCGGCGCGGATGGCGAACTGGTCTCGCTTTACTTGATGTCCGGTGGGCCAGATGCGGGCTTGTCGATCGCCGCCCGGCGCGACGTGACCTCGGTGCACTGGAGTGCAGACGGCGTGCGCTATGTGCTCGCAAGCGAACTGCCGGAGACGAGCCTGCGCGCTCTGGCAGTCAGCGCCATGTCGCAGATGAATGCGAACTGATCCGCCCTGCCTCATGCCTGTGCACAGCGCGGCTTTTTTGTCGCCCCCAACTGTGCCGTTGTGATACTTCTTCAAGCTTTCGAAGTTTGCGTATCTGTCAAAAGGTAGTGGCGTCATGACGCCGGTTTTCAGCGAAGTCACCTCGCTCGGACGCTTCCTCCGGGGAGAGCGCACGTTCGTCGTGCCGCGCTTCCAGCGACATTATTCGTGGGATGAAGATCACGTCGAGAACTTGTGGCGTGACCTCTTCAATATCTTTGCGGAAGACAGCGGTGACTATTTCCTGGGCGCTATCGTCGTGCGCCATTGTGACCCCGATGGGCCGATTGTCATCGACGGGCAGCAGCGCCTCATCACGATGTCGATCCTGCTGGCTGCGCTCAGCCGGATCCTCGCTGAAAGCGATCAGGCAACTGAAGTCGAACGAGGGGTTCGCGCGTTCCTTGTCGCGGGAGATGGCGACGCCGATGCGAGCGGCCCGAGAATCATGCTCAACCGCGCGGATCGCAGCTTTTACGATCGCTATATCGTCGGGGACTGCGCGGTTGATGAGCTGATGCGGATGCGCCGAGATGATTCGCTGCCGCTTTCCAATCGCCTGCTCGCTGACTGCTTCTGCTTCATGCACCGCCAATTGCAGCTCTTCACGGCCGACGACTGGACGGCGGAAGACCTGGCGCGCGCCGTGCTGAAGGCAATCGACGAGAAAATCTTCATCATCCGGCTCGATGTGCGCAGCGATTACGACGCTTTCATGCTGTTCGAAACACTGAACGATCGCGGTCTGGCGCTATCAGAGTCCGATCTGCTCAAGAACCATCTGTTGGCAGCAGCCGGGCCGCATCTCAAGGACACCCAGGCGGACTGGGAGACCATCGAGGGTAATCTCGGTGGCGAGCGGCTGCTGAAATTCGTTCGTCATCACTGGCTGTCGAGCCGGGGGATGACAAGCCGTGCGGGGCTTTATCCTGACATCAAGCGGGCGGTCAGCACGCCTGACGACGTCGCCGCATACACCGAGGAGCTGTGCGCTGCATCGGAATACTACGACGCCCTACGAGACCCGAACAGCCGGATATGGGCCGCGTATGGGCTGGAGCAGCAAGGCTGGCTGCGCGAGCGAATCGACTGCCTGCGGCTTTTGCGCTCCGATCAGATCTTCGTCGTGCTGCTGGCCGCGCTAGAGGCTGACCGCGAGGGTTTTCCTGCGCTGCTCGATATGCTGATCAGTTTCACCTTCAGATATACAACAATCTGCAATCTTAGCCCTTCGGCGCTGTTGCCCGTATTCATCGAGGCGGCGCGGCATATCCGTGAGACCGGTCAGGTCGAGCCTGCAGACATCTTCGGGCGGTTTCTCGCGCCGCTTTATCCCGATGACAGCCAGTTCCACTCGGCATTTTCGCGCAAGACGATCCGATACAACGGTCTCGCGCGCTACATTCTCAACAAGCTGGACGACGACATCACGGGTTGGGCCGGTACGCCTGAGGCGCACCCGGTCACCGATCTGGAGCATATCCTGCCCAAGCGTTTCCAGCGGAACTGGACAGTAGAGCGCAAGGACTTTCCCGGCGGACCGGAGAAATACGTTCACCGTCTCGGCAACATGACGCTGCTCACCACCAATCTGAACCGGGAACTTGGTAATCAGCCTTACGAGGTGAAGCGCGAGGCGTTTGCCCAGGAAGCGCTTGAGATTACGCGCATGGTCGCGGAAGAGCCGCGCTGGACGGCGGACGCGATTGGCCGGCGTCAGAACTGGATGGCTGGCCTCGCAATCAAGATCTGGCGCTGTCCCTGAACTATGTGGTGACCCGCTCGAGCGGGACATCCGGTGTGAACAGCGACTGAACCGTGCGCCGCCGCCCGCTCAGATGCCGGATGCCTTCGGGGCACGGGCCGCCATGCGCCCAGTCGAGCAACTCGACGGTATGCAAGATCGGCGGCTGGTCCGGGCCTTCGAGCTGGGTCATGCAACCGATATTCCCGGTCGCCACGCAGTCCGGCTTGGTCTTGGCGATGTTCTCCTGCTTGCGCTTCTTGAGCAGGCCCGAAATCTCCGGCTGCAGCATGTTGTAGGTGCCAGCCGAGCCGCAGCACAAATGCCCCTCGGCCACGTCGAGAACCGAATAGCCCGCATCGCTCAGCAGCTTGCGCGGCTGTTTTGTGATGCGCTGGCCGTGCTGCATCGAGCAGGCGGAGTGGTACGCGACCTTGATGTCCGTCCAGGCCATCGGCGGGTCGAGCGTGATCTCCGTCAGATATTCGCTGATGTCGCGTGCCAGCCCGGCGATACTCTCTGCGCGCGCCGCGTATTCGGGATCGCGCGAAAGCATGTGGCCGTAGTCCTTTACGGTCGTTCCGCAGCCCGACGCCGAAATCACGATCGCATCGACCGGCCCATCGGCCATCACGCTCTCCCAGGCGTCGATGTTCTGGCGCGCCTGAGCCATGCCGTCGTCCTCGCGGCCCATGTGATGCACGAGCGCGCCGCAGCAGCCCTCGGCCTTCGGCATGACGACTTCGATGCCGTTGCGCGTGAGCAGGCGGATGCACGCGTCGTTGATCTGCGGGCGCAGCACAGTCTGGGCGCAGCCGCGCAATAGAATCACCCGGCCGCGGCGCGGACCCTCCGGCGGGACCACGCCGTGGGGCGGGAATTGCCGGCGCGCGGGCAGCTTCGCGGGGGCCAGATCGAGCATCGCGCGCAATTCCTTGAGGCCAAGTGCGGAGATCATCCCCTTGAACGGCTGCCCGAGCTTGGCGCCGCGCACCGACCAGCGGAACCGTGAAGGGTAGGGCACGACAGCGGCGAGCAGCCTACGCATCAGTCGGTCCTTCAGCGGACGGCGCGAGGTTTTCTCGATGTGCACGCGTGCTTTGTCCACAAGATGCATATAATCAACGCCGCTGGGGCAGGTCGTCATGCAGGCCAGGCACGAGAGGCAGCGATC
>CAZNGB010000029.1:0-17529 GCA_964572465.1 uncultured Hyphomicrobiaceae bacterium | reverse complement strand
CGGAGGAAATGGAATCGTATCTCGCCAGCGGCGAATGGCGCGGCAAGGCGGGCGGCTACGCCATCCAGGGCATCGCCGGGGCCTTCGTGCAGAAGATCGTCGGTTCGTATTCCGCGGTCGTCGGGCTGCCGCTGAACGAGGTCGTCAGCCTGTTGATCGGCGAGGGGATGCCGGTTTATTTCGGCTGGCTCAACCGGGCTGAAATCGATCCTGCATGATGAGCGAAGACGCATCTGCCAAGCGCAAGGCCGCACAGGCCAACTGCCCGATCTGCGGCAAACCGCGTGACCCGGAGTACCGACCGTTCTGCTCGCGGCGCTGCGCGGATGTCGATCTCGGCCGCTGGCTGTCTGAAAGCTACACGATGCCGCTGCCGGACGATGAGGCGGTTGGCGACCCGGATGAGCCGGATCGCTGAGCTGCGGGGGACGCCATGTCGAGCAATATCCATCCGGTGGTTCTGTGCGGCGGCTCGGGCACGCGGCTGTGGCCGCTTTCGCGTGCGCAGTATCCCAAACAGTTCATCCCGCTGATCGACGGCTCGCAGGACAGTCTGCTGGCCGCCACGTTGCGCCGGCTGCGCCCTGACGACGGTTTTCAGCCGCCCACGCTGCTCACGCATGACGATCATCGCTTCTTGTTGCGCGACGAGGTGCAGAGCGTAGGTGTCGCGCCGCGCGAAATCCTGCTAGAGCCAGTTGCGCGTAACACAGCGCCTGCGATCACAGC
Source organism: uncultured Hyphomicrobiaceae bacterium (assembly GCA_964572465.1). Lineage (GTDB taxonomy): Bacteria > Pseudomonadota > Alphaproteobacteria > Rhizobiales > Rhodomicrobiaceae > Dichotomicrobium. The sequence continues at coordinate 16,800 of CAZNGB010000029.1, read as the reverse complement.
GGCAGCACTGTCGATCGCGGCGGAAGACCCTGACGCCGTGCTGGCGGTGATGCCATCGGATCATATCATCGAGGATGCCGCGACGTTTGCCGAAGCGGTGCGGCGCGCGGCGGCAGTCGCGGGCGGTAGCCGGCTGATGCTGCTCGGGCTTGCGCCAGCTTCGCCGCACACTGGCTACGGGTATATTCGCAAGGGCGATGCGCTCGCGGACGGCGCGTGGGAGGTCGCCGCGTTCACCGAAAAGCCGGACGGCGAAACAGCGGCGCGGTATCTCAGCGATGGCGGGTATCTCTGGAACAGTGGCATTTTCGTGCTGCCCGCTGCGGCTTATCTGGAGGAGGTCGAGCGCCTCGCCCCGGAGATCATCGAACATGCGCGCGCCGCGCTGGATGATGCCGCGCGCGATCTGGGCTTTCGCCGGCTGGCGAGCGAGGCTTATGCGCAGTGCCCGAACATCTCGGTCGATTACGCGGTGATGGAAAAGACCGCGCGGGCCGGCGTGATGCTGTTGGAGACCGGGTGGAGCGATGTCGGCTCCTGGTCTTCGGTATGGGCCGAGTGCGCGCATGGCGCCGAGGGCAACGCCACGCGCGGCGACGCCGTGCTGATCGACACGCACGGCAGCTACGTCCATTCAGACGGTGCGCTGGTCGCCACAATCGGCGTTGAAGACATGATCATCGTGCACACGCCTGATGCAGCGCTGGTCGCAAAGCGCGACCGCGCGGAGGATGTCGGCAAGCTGGTCGCGCAACTGAAAGCAGCGAGCCGACGCGAGCCAGAGCAGCACACGCGCAGCCATCGCCCGTGGGGCCATTTCGAGACGCTCAGCCTCGGGTCCCGGTTTCAGGTCAAACTGCTGCACGTCAAGCCGGGCGGGCAGCTCTCGCTACAGATGCACCATCACCGCTCGGAGCATTGGGTGGTGGTGAGGGGCACCGCGCGCGTGACCTGCGACGGGCAGGAACGGCTGGTGTGCGAGAACGAGTCCGTCTATATCTCCGCGACCCATTGGCACCGGCTGGAAAACCCCGGCAAGGTCCCGCTGGAGATCATCGAGGTGCAGATTGGCAGCTATCTCGGCGAGGACGATATCATCCGCAGTGACGATATTTACCGCCGCGCCCCGCACGAGACGAAATGAGCGCCAGCGCGGTCATGCTCTCACATAGCTGCCCGGCGCATCCTCGATCGGCGGGTATGACGGCGCGCCCGGCTCGCGCGCCTCGACCTGCGGGCCGGTGCGATCGGACAACCACTGGCTGAAATCTGGCCACCACGACCCCGGCACCTCGTCTGCCGCGGCGATCCACTGCTCGAGCGTGTCATAACCGCGGATGCTTGGTCCTGGGGTCTCGTCGCCGCCTGCCCAATGCATGTATTTTTCCTTGTAGGGTGGGTTGACAACGCCTGCGATATGCCCGGACCCGGCCAGCACAAAGCGCACCGGACTGGAGAACAGTTTCGCGCTGATGAACACCGAGTCGGGCGGCGCGATGTGGTCCTCGCGTGTGGCGATTTCATAAAGCGGTATCTCGACCTTCGACAGGTCAAGCCGATGCGCACCAACCTCCATTTCGCCGCGCGCCAGCCTGTTACGCAGGTAAAATTCGCGCAAGTAAAAGCTATGATTTGCGCATGTCATGCGGGTGGAGTCTGAATTCCAATACAGCAAATCGAACGGGAACAGCTCCTTGCCCAATAGGTAGTTGTTGACGACGTAAGGCCAGATCAGGTCGCGCGGACGCAGCATGTTGAACACGCTCGCCATGCGTGAGCCGTCCAGATAGCCGGTCTCCTGCATCATCTTCTCGATGGCTGCGAGCTGCGGCTCGTCGATGAATACGAGGAGATCACCGGCCTTCGAGAAGTCGGCCTGGGCAGCCAGAAAACCGGCGGCCGGGAAGCGTTCGTCGCCGCGCGCGGCGTTGTAGGCTAGCGTCGTGGCCAGCAGCGTGCCGCCGACGCAGTAGCCGACCGGGATCACGTGCTCGCTGGTGGTGATCTGGCGCGCGACGTCGCTCGCGGTGAGCACGCCTTCGCGCATGTAGTCCTCGAAGGTCTTGTCTGCGAGTTCGGGACCCGGATTGACCCACGACACCATGAAGACCGTGTAGCCCTGATCAACGAGATATTTCACGAACGACTTTTTTGGAACGAGATCGAGGATGTAGAACTTGTTGATCCACGGCGGGATGATCATCACCGGCGTTTCTTTCACCTTGTCGGTGCTCGGCGCGTACTGGATCAGCTGGATCAGTTCGTTCTGAAAGACAACCTTTCCGGGTGTGACCGCGAGATTTTCCCCGACCTTGAAGGCGCTCATGTCGGTTTGGCGGATTTTCAGCAGGTCGCCCGAGGTCTCAAGGTCGGCCAGCAGGTTGTTCATACCCGCGACCAGGTTCTCGGCATTGGAGCTGAACGTGGCGCGGATCACCTCCGGGTTGGTGAACGGGAAGTTCGACGGCGACAGCGCGGTGGTCATCTGCGCCAGGTAGAACTGTGCACGCTGTTTGCGCCGCTCCTCCACGCCCTCGGCCTTGTCGACCAGGTCCTCCGCCCAGTTCGACGTCAGCAGATAAGCCTGTTTGAGAAAGTCGAAGAACGGATTTTCATCCCATTCAGGATCGGCGAAACGACGGTCGCTCTTTTCGGGTTGCGTAACCGGCTCGACGTCATGACCAAGAAAGCGTTGATAGGTGCGCCCCCACAGTTCAACGAAGTCACCGGCCAGTCTGGTCTGTGCCTGGGTGAGCTTCTCCGGCTCACTCAACCAGTATTCCATGATCGTCGATAGCGCATGGCTCGCCTCGCTGGCCTCGCTGGGCGCGCTGTATGGCCCATAGACCATCTTGCGCTCATCGAGCATCCGCGCCAGCGCCAGCATTCCACGATCCATGGCGGTGATGAGATTGCGCGAGAATTGATCGGGAACGGCCGTGGGCGGGTTTTTGCCGTCGCTGGTCCCGCCGGTCGTGTCGCCGCCCGCCTCGCCCTTGCTTCCGTCTGCCATACTTTGCCCCAATGAATCAGTTTCTGGTAATCATCAGACTGTTGAAGATGTAGGTTGTGTGCATCGCAGCGAAAACCATGCCATGCCAGCGGTCGCAAGTTGCGTTGGACGTTGGACCGCGCCAGCTCCGGTAAATCGACATAAGTGTTGCGGTTGCGGCGCGGGTATGAAATTTTGCGCGTGACCATCTGATCCGGAGATGTTGATCGCATAACCATGGCCAAAACGGAACCGGCGATGAGGGATAAATCCGTGCTCAAGGGAATTGCCGCCGTGTTGCTCGTGTGCCTTGCGTTAGCTGGCTGTTCGAGTGTCAGCGAGATTCCTTATCCCGATCTGTCGGAGATAACGCCGGCCAAGGACCCCAGTTTGTCCGAGGAAGAGCGTTCCGCCATGATCGAGGATTTGAAACAGGAACAGGCGACGCATAAGGCGAGTGCAACCGCCGCCATCGAAAACCGCTGATGGCCCAGGCGGGCGCGCCAGGCCGGACATAATCTGTGTACCAAGCCGCGCGGCGCGGCCAATACGTTTTTCACGGAGCGAGACGTCAATGGAGACGGACTTTCACCGGATCAGGCGGCTGCCGCCTTATGTTTTCGAGCAGGTCAACACGCTGAAAGCTCAGGCTCGCGCCCGCGGTGATGACATCATTGACTTCGGCATGGGCAACCCCGACATGCCGACGCCACAGCATATTGTCGACAAGCTGATCGAGACGGTGCACAAGCCGCGCACCACGCGCTATTCGGCCTCTCGCGGCATTCCCGGCTTGCGCCGGGCGCAGGCGGCCTACTACGAGCGGCGCTTCGGCGTGAAGCTCGACCCGGAAACGCAGGTGATCGCCACGCTCGGCTCCAAGGAAGGCTTCGCCAACATGGCGCAGGCCATCACCGCGCCGGGTGATGTGATCCTCGTGCCGAACCCGACCTATCCGATCCACGAATTCGGCTTCATCATTTCTGGCGCGGCAATCCGTCATGTCCCGGCCTCGGCGGATGATGAGTTCCTGGTGCATGTCGACCGCGCGCTGCGCCACAGCGTGCCCAAACCGACAGCGCTGGTGCTCAGCTTCCCGGCAAATCCGACCGCAGTTGTCGCTGATAGAGAGTTCTACCGCGAAGTCGTCCACTACGCGCGCAGGAACGACCTTATCCTGCTATCCGATCTCGCTTATTCGGAGATTTACTTCGACATCGACCCGCCGCCCTCGATCCTTGAGGTTGACGGCGCGATGGATGTGGCGGTGGAGTTCACGTCGCTGTCGAAAACCTATGCCATGCCTGGCTGGCGCATGGGCTTTGCGGTCGGCAACGAGCGGCTGATCAAGGCGCTGGGGCGCGTGAAATCATATCTGGACTACGGCGCGTTTACGCCAATTCAGGTCGCCGCGGCAGCTGCGCTCAACGGCCCGCAGGACTGCGTGGAAGACATCCGCCAGGTCTACAAGGCGCGGCGTGATTGCCTGGTCGAGGCGTTCGGCCGGGCCGGCTGGCAGGTGCCTGCGCCGCCCGCGACCATGTTCGCATGGGCAAAGGTGCCGGAGCAGATGCGCGGCATGTCCTCGCTGGACTTCTGCAAGCTGCTGATCGAAAAGGCCGGCGTAGCCGTCTCGCCGGGCGTGGGCTTCGGCGAATATGGCGAGGGGCATGTGCGCATCGCGCTGGTGGAGAACGAGCAGCGCATTCGCCAGGCCGCGCGCAACGTCAAGCGCTTCCTCGCCGAGGCTGACGAGACGCTGCACAACGTCATCCCGCTCGCCTCATCGCAGAGCCGCTAAAACACATCGCCTGTTCATGGGCTTGTCACGAAGGCGGCCCGGCGGCTAAGACAGGGGCGTTACCTCAATCGCGAACCTGTCCGGAGCTGTCATGCCGAAACCCTTGAGACTCGGCGTTGCGGGCGTCGGCACCGTCGGCGTCGGCGTGCTCACGCTGCTGCGCGCCCACGCAGATCGCATAGCCGCCCGCTGTGGCCGCGAACTGCAGGTGACCGCCGTGTCCGCGCGCGACCGCGATAAGCGCCGCGGCGTTGACCTCTCGGCCTTTGAGTGGTTCGACAATCCGCGCGATCTGGCGCGCAGTCGTGATATCGACCTGTTCGTGGAACTGATTGGCGGGGAGGGCGACCCGGCCTATAGCGCAGTTGAGGCGGCGCTCGAAGCGGGCAAGCATGTCGTGACGGCAAATAAGGCGCTTCTGGCGCATCACGGGGCGGCGCTGGCCCAGCGCGCTGAGGCGCAGGGCGTTGCGCTGAAGTTCGAGGCTGCGGTGGCGGGCGGCATCCCGGTCGTGAAAGTGCTGCGCGAGAGCCTGCTCGGCAATGAGATCACCCGCGTCTACGGCATCCTGAACGGCACCAGCAACTATATTCTCACGCGTATGCAGCATGAGGGTCGCGCTTTCGATGAGGTGCTCGCGGAGGCGCAAGAGGCGGGTTATGCGGAGGCCGACCCGAGCTTCGACATTGGTGGGCAGGACGCCGCGCACAAGCTCGCGATCCTGACAACACTTGCCTTCGGCACGCAGCTCTCTTTCGACAGCATTTATCTTGAGGGTATCGCGCAGATCGACGAGGTGGATATCCGCTCGGCGGACCGGTTGGGCTATCGGATCAAGCTGTTGGGCGTGGCAATGAAGACCGAAAGCGGGATCGAGCAGCGCGTTCACCCGACCATGGTGCCGAAACACACTGCGATTGCCGAGGTCGATGGCGTGACCAACGCCATAAGCATTGAGGGCGATTTTGTCGGCAACATCATGCTGGTGGGGCCTGGCGCAGGCGCGGGGCCGACTGCGTCCGCGGTGGTCAGCGACATCACCGATATCGCGCGCGGCATGGACGGCGCGCCGTTGATCGTTCCGGCTGACAAGCTGGCACCTTATGAGCAGGCGCAGATGCGTGCGCATGAGGGCGGCTACTATGTCCGCCTATCTGTTTATGACCGGCCGGGCGCATTCGCCGCGATAGCGCAGCGGATGGCCGAGCAAGAGATTTCGCTGAAAAGTATCGTGCAGAGCCCGGAAGGGGGCGATGTCGCGCCAGGAGCGGAGGGCAGCGGCGCGCCGGTGCCTGTGCTGATGATCACGCACCGCACGACCGAAGCAGCGATCCGCCGTGCCTTCGACGCGATTGAGGACGACGGGCATATTGACCGCCCGCCGAAGATGATCCGCATCGAGGGGATGTAGACGGCGCCGCGCTGTCACTAATGTCACGCGCGATTTGTCCGAAAAGCGGCTCCCACTCCTTTTGTCGTCTCTCTGTTTGAATGTCGGCTGCGGGGAAGGGGCGGAAGAGCAGGCGGAACGAACAGTTGAAGGCTGCTTGCGCCTCACGACAGACATCGCCGGCGTTACGTATTTCAAGCGAGCATGATAGGTTCATTGATTACGAAGGATGGAGGTCGCTATGTCACTTAATGCAGCGCCTGTGGAAGACACTGACTTCGTAAAATTCTGGAACAATATCCTCGAGCCAAAGTTCACAAAGTATCGGCATATCCTGCAGGGCGGGCTGTCCCGGCATTCCGCGGCGACCATACCGAACCTGCCGATTGAGAAGGGCATGGCCGTCCTCGACGTCGGCTGTGGCTGGGGCGATATGTCAATTCAGGTCGCCGAGATGGTGGGGCCAGAAGGGCGCGTCGTGGGTATTGACTGCGTCGAAGCCTTTCTCGTGGAAGCGCGAAAAGATGCCGCGGCGGCGGGGCTCGCAAACGTGGAATTCCGGCGCGGCGATGCCGAGGTGGCGCTGCCGGAAAACGAGTTCGATTACGTGGTCGCGCGCTTCGGCACGATGTTCTTCACGAACCCGGTCGCGGCGCTGCGCCGGATGCGCTTGGCGCTCAAACCCGGCGGACGGATGACCCACATCGTCTGGCGCCGGCGCGAGGACAACCCCGCTTGGCAGGCGGCCAAGGATATCGCCTTGCAGCACTTGCCGCCCCCTGGCGACGATGCCGATACCTGCGGTCCGGGTCCGTTCTCGATGGGCGACCAGGAGACCGTGAGAGTGATGATGACAAGCGCGGGTTATGAGGAGATCACCTTTCAGCGTGTCGACGAGAAGATCATGATTGGCATGACACCTGAAGAATGCATTGCCTTCGCCCTCGCTGTAGGCCCTGCCGGCGAAGTGTTCCGCGAGGCTGGTGAGGAACTTGCCGAAGCCCGGCGCGAAGCGATAGAGGCGGATATGCGCGCCTATTTCGAAACGCTGGAGCGCAATGCCTTCGGTATCTGGGCGCCAACCTCCTCTTGGGTCATCTCGGCGCAAAATCCGGGCTGAGAGGCGTTAGCGGGAGATGGAGCCTGTTCAATGAAATCCGGGTCGCCGAGAAGGCCCTGAGTTTTTGTTTTCGTCGCTTTTTCCGACGCAAAACCGTTTCACATCTTTAGATCAAGTCCAGGGACCGGCGTTTTCGGATCGCACTCTAACCGCGCCGGTCCTCGCGGATCATGTCGGATGCCTTCTCCGCGATCATGATTGTCGGTGCGTTGGTGTTGCCCGAAGTGATCACCGGCATGATCGAGGCGTCCACCACGCGCAAGGCTTCCAGCCCGCGCACGCGCAGCCGCTCATCGACCACCGCCATGTCATCCGGCCCCATCTTGCAGGTGCCGACCGGGTGATAGATCGTCTGCGAGATGTGACGCGCGGCCTCCAGCAATTCCTCGTCACTTGTTGCGTTGTCACCTGGCAGTGTCTCGCGCACGACGAACCGCTCCATCGCCCTCGCGCGCGCCAGATCGCGCCCCACCCGCATCCCGGCCACCGCCGTCTCCCGGTCGAGCGCGGTCGCGAGATAGTTCGGATGGATCGCCGGGTAAGCCATCGGGTCGGGCGAGCGCACGGCGATATGCCCTCGGCTTTCGGGCCGCAGCTGGCACACTGATAGCGTCACGCCGGAATAAGGGTGCATCTTTAACCCCGGCTTTTCCGCGCTGAGCGGCTGGAAGTGGAACTGGATGTCCGGCGTCTCCAGTTCGGGCCGTGTCCGCGCGAAGATGCAGACCTGGCTCGCGCCCATCGCCATCGCGCCGCGCCGCATGAGCACGTATTGCAGACCGATGCGCATGCGCAGGAAGAAGTTGTTGATCTCATTGTTGAGCGTAGGTTCGCTAACCTCGTAGACCATGCGGATTTGCAGGTGGTCCTGCAGGTTCTGGCCGACGCCGCGGATCTCATGGCGGACGTCGATGCCCGCCGCGCCCAAGGTCTCGCCCGGCCCGACGCCGGAAAGCTGCAGGATTTGCGGCGAACCGATCGCCCCGGCGCTCAGGATCACCTCGCCGCCTGGGCGCAAGCGTACCTCACGCGGCTGTCCGCGCTCGAAAAACGCAAGGCCCGTCACGCGGCGCGGCGCGTCCGAGTCGAACAGCAGGTGCCGCGCATGGGCGTGGGTGATCACTGTCAGGTTCTTGCGCCCCCGCGCCGGGCGCAGATACCCCACCGCGGTTGAGCAGCGCCAGCCGCTGCGCGCAGTCAACTGAAAATAGCCCGCACCTTCCTGGCTCGCGCCGTTTACATCATTGTTGCGCGGGATGCCGATCTCTTCGGCCGCGTCGATCAGCGCGTGGCAGACAGGCCGGTGAACGCGCATGTTCGAGACTGAAAGCGGCCCGCCGACGCCGTGGTACTCGTCCTCGCCGTTTTCCTGGTCTTCCGCGCGCTTGAAATAGGGCAGCACATCGGCGTATGACCAGCCGGCATTACCAAGCTGGCGCCAATGATCGAAATCTTCAGCCTGGCCGCGAATGTAGAGCAGCCCGTTGATGGAGCTTGAGCCGCCCAGCGTCTTGCCGCGCGGCCACTCCAGCGTGCGTCCGTTCAGTCCTGGATCCGGCTCGGTCTTGTAGCACCAGTCCGTCCGTGGGTTGTGCATCGTCTTGAAGTAGCCGACCGGAACGTGGATCCACGGGTTGGTGTCCTTCCCGCCCGCCTCCAGCAGCAGAACCCGGCAAGCGCCGTCCGCGCTCAGTCGATTGGCCAGCACACAACCCGCGGAGCCGGCGCCCACGATAATGTAGTCGTATTCCATCCCTACGCTTTGTCATTGTTGGACCGTCATGCGGTCAGATGATTAATTCCGCTTGAAACGCGGTTTGGCTTGGCATAAAAATGAGACCGTCAGTATCAAAATTATAATACCTGACCCGAATGGGCAATCAGAAACTTGGGAGGAACCCCCGTGACGAAACTATCCGAAAAGCTCCAGGGCGTCTCACGCCGCGACATGCTGCGGCTGACAAAGCAGTTTGGCCTGACCTCGACGTTGCTCGCCGCCGGCAGCCTCACCGGTGCGGTCACATTCTCTCGGCTGGCAGAAGCCGCGAACTCAACCTATGAAAAACGTTTCAGCACGCCTGCGAAGGTGGAATGGAAGTTTGGCGCGGCCGGCTTCAACGAGAAGAACCTGTTGATCGAGCGTGCCGGCTGTCTCGAATTCGTTCGCGATCTGGAAGAGCGCACCGACGGCGCGATCCGCATTGAGTTCATTGGCAACAACCAGATCTGCGGCCAGCTCGACTGCGTGAAGAAGACCCAGCAGGGTATCGTCGACATGTACGCCGCCTCCACGCAGAACTCCGCTGGCGGCGCGCCTTACCTGAACGTCCTCGACTACGCTTACATGTTCCCGAGCCGCGCAGCCCAGTATTACTTCTTGTATCATCCAGGCAGCGAGCAGGTGCTGCGCCAACCGCTGCGTGAGCGTCACGGCATCCACTTCCTGTTCAGTCACGCCGAGTTGCGCGGCATCCAGCTTGGTCTGAAATGGCAGGATCAGCCGCTGGTCGAAAGAGTGGGCGATCTCGCCGGCACCAAGAACCGTGTCACGGGCACCCAGCTTGGCCGTATCGCCATGGACCTGATGGGTCTGAACCCGACGCCGATCGCATGGGAAGAAACGCTCGATGGTCTCAAGCAGGGCCTGATCGACGGCGCGGAGACCTGGGCCTCGGCCGTGGCCTACGCCAATATGTCCCCGGTGGTCTCGCAGTGCGTGAACCTCGGCTTCTTCTGCGGCACCGAGCACACGGCGGTGAGCGCGTCGAAATTCGACGAACTGCCGGGCGATCTGCAGGACGCGGTGATGGAGTCGGCTTACCTCACACAGGTCCACGTCCAGGCCGCCAACGAGGCCGCGCTGGTCAACACCGTGGGCTTCTCTGACCCACAACTGCCGAATACGATTTTCGCCCAGAACAACGTGCGGATCGCGAACCTTTCGGAGGACGCGATGCGCGAGGCCGAGGAGATGTGCTCGCCCGAGTTCCAGCCCGCCGAATGGGAACAGTGGCGCGAACGGCTCAACGGCTGGGCCGGCGGGATGGACACGTACAAGTTCATCTACGATATCGCCCGCGAAATCCCCAAGGATACGCTGGCCGAAAACGTCGAGCCGCGCCGCTGGTGGAAATCCGCCTAACCTCCCAAGGCCGGGGGACGCGCCCAGCGCGCGTCTCCCGTTATGCTTTTCATTTGATGACATACCTGCGCGCCGGCATGACGGACGCGTGGCCCATCTGCACCGGCGTGACGGGGGACATTGCTCATGTTCGTACTGAGATGGCTGGATAACAATGCCGAAAAGACCATCATCCTCATCAGTTACGTGGTGATGGCGGGCATCATCTTCGTCGAGGTCATTCGGCGCTTCGTGTTTGGCCAGCAGGCGCCGTGGAGCAGCACCATCCCGATCTACCTGTTCCTGTGGGTCGTTTGGGCGGGCTGCGCATACAATGTCAAGCTGCGTACGCATCTGCGCTTCGAGGAGTTCCGTTCGCGCCTGAGTTACACCGGCCAGTTCATGTGCTTGCTGCTCGACGCGGCGCTGTGGATCATCTTTTCGGTCATTGTCATCTACTACACCGCCGAACAGGTCCAGCTCAGCCGCCAGAATTTCCAGATCGTCCCCGGCACCAACGACACCATGCAGTGGTGGTTCTACCTTGCGACCCCGGTGTGTTTCACGCTGCTGATCGTGCGCGTGCTGCAAAATACCTGGCGCGACGTCCGGGCTTATCGCCGGCGCGAACCGTTCAACCTGCCAACCAGCATCCTGGCCGATTGAGGACAATAAGATGGACGAGGGAACACTTATCCTGCTGGTTTCGCTGGGCGTCATGGGCCTGTTCTTGCTCGGCGTCCCAATCTTTCTGGTGATCGGTTTCTGGGTCATTGGCGTGAGCATGGTGATCGACTTCACGCTCGCCAATCTGGGCGTGACGCTCTACAACGGCCTGAGCTTCTTCGGCCTGCTGGCGCTGCCACTGTTCATCCTTACCGGCGATCTGATCAACGGCGCCGGCATCGCCAAGCGATTATCGGATTTCGCCTATTCCGTCCTGGGCTGGCTTCGCGGCGGGCTGGCGATGGCTTCGATCGGCGCGTGTGGGATGTTCGCGGCGATTTCCGGGTCGAATTCGGCGACGACGGCGGCCATCGGCTCCATCATGCATCCCGAGATGACCAAGGGCGGCTACGACAAGAATTTCGCCGCGGCGACGCTGGCGGCGGGCGGCACGGTCGGCATCATCATTCCGCCGAGCATCATTTTCATCGTCTACGGCTTCTTGATGAACCTGTCGATCAGCGACCTGTTCATCGCGGGGCTGTTGCCTGGCGTGCTGATGGTCGTGGCCATGCAGATCGCGACATGGATCGTGTGCCAGCGCAACGGTTGGGGCGAATTGGTCCGGATATATCCTAAGCGCGTCATCAAGACTGCGCTAAGCGCGTGGCTCGGCTTTTTCGCCATCGGTCTGGTGCTGTGGGGCATCTATAGCGGCGCATTCTCGCCGACCGAGGCAGCAGGCGTGACGGCTGGCTTTTGCATGATCGTCGGGCTGCTCAGCTTCCCGATTCATCGCTACTTGATCGCCCCGCGCATGAAGGCGCGCTCGGCGGGCTTGAACGATCTGCAAGCCGATCTGGAAGCGATCGACAACCGCAGTTTCACGGGCAGCCTGATCGTGGAGGGTTTCTCTCCCGCGCGCCTGCCCAGCTTGATCATGCGCTCTGGTCAGATTACCGGGCTGCTTGCCCCCTTGATCGCGGTGTCAGTCGTGATGCAGCAAATCCTGACGTTGCTCGGCGCTGAGGCTTTCGTCGAGGGTCTCATTGGTCAGCTGGGCGGCTTCTACCCGGTGCTGTTCGCGTGCATGGCGATCGTGCTTCTGGTCGGCACGCTGCTGGAAAGCCTGCCGGTGACCATCATTCTCGCCCCGATCCTTGCGCCGATTGCAGTCGGCATCGGCGTTGATCCGGTGCATTTTTCGGTGATCTTCCTGGTCGGCGCAGCGATCGGCTTCATCACGCCTCCGTATGGGCTTAATCTATATGTCGCCAGTGGCATAACCGGCATCCCCTATTTCCAGATCGTGCGCCATATCTTGCCGTTCCTGCTGGCACTGTTTCTCGCATGGTTCGCGATCGCGCTGATCCCGGAACTTTCCCTGGTTTTGCTGACTTTTGACGGCGCGGGTGTGTTCCAGTAACGGGCGCGCGCTTTAGCCAGGTGGTGGTTATGATCGATACAGCGGAAGCGCGCATGGTGGAATCGCGGGACAAGGACAGCGACCCCGTCCCCAGCGGCGTGCGTTCGCTGTACATCCTGGAAGCGCTGGCCCGCGCCGGGGCTCCGCTCACGCCGACCGACCTCAACGAGACGCTCGGCCTGCCCAAGCCGACCATCCACCGGCTGTGCAAACGCCTGGAGCGCGAGGGCTTTCTCGAAAAGGACCTGGACGGGCGTCGCTACCTCCCCGGCAAGCGGTTGCGCGCCACGGCCCGGGACGTGCTTGGCTTCAACCGCTTCTTGCAGGCCCGTCAGGCGGTGCTGCGCCGTCTGAGCGCGCGGGTCGGCGAGACCTGCAACATCGCGCTGCCAGACGAAGGCGGCATGGTCTATCTGGAGCGCATCGAGACAGGCTGGCCGCTGCGGGTACAGCTTCCCGTCGGCTCGCTGGTGCCCTTCCACTGCACAGCAAGCGGCAAGCTCTACCTGGCCACCCTGGCGCGCGCCCGGCGAGCGGAGCTGGTGCGCAGGCTGGACCTGAAGGCCCATGCACCCAACACGATGACCCAGCCGGACGCGCTGACTTCCGCGCTTCAGGTCATCGCCCGGACACAGATCGGCACCGACAACGAAGAATTCGTCGAGGGCATGGTGGCGGTCGCCGTGCCGATCTGCGACGCGAGCGGACGCATGGTGGCGGGGCTGGCCATGCACGGTCCGACCCAGCGCATAAGCCTGGACAACGCACTCGACATGATCGAGCCGTTGCGCGAGGCCGCGGCGGACTTGTGCGGATTAATGCCACGGGAGGAAGCTGGACGCGGCAACGCCTGAGCGGCGCGAGGCCCGATCGCCGGCAACGTGGATGTGGAAATGAACACATTTTCATTTTTCGCTGCGGCACGATAAACGCCGTGTTATAAGGAGTAGGTAGGCCCGAGCCTCGCAGCCGGAAAAAAAAGAACGTGCCGGGCACACGGCGCCGTGCCATCGGTCCGCAACCATCAAGGAACGTGTAAAGGCAGGATAAAGGACTTTTTTCATGACACGTATGACCCCGAGTGAAGCATTCGTTGAAACCCTGGCGGCTAACGGCGTGACCGAAATATTCGGTATCGTGGGCTCCGCCTGCATGGACGCGCTGGACTTGTTCCCGGCCGCCGGCATCCGCTACATCCCCACCGTCCATGAGCAGGGCGCTGGTCACATGGCCGATGGTTATGCCCGCGTCAGCGGCCGCCACGGTGTGTGCATGGCGCAAAACGGTCCTGGCATCACCAATTTCGTGACGTCGATCGCCGCCGCATATTGGGCGCATACCCCGGTGGTGTGCATTACGCCGGAGGCCGGCACCATGGGCATGGGACTGGGCGGCTTCCAGGAAACCAACCAGCTTCCGATCTTCTCGGAGATCACCAAATTCCAGGGCCATGTGAACAACCCCGCGCGCATGGCGGAGATCACCGGCCGCTGTTTTGACCGCGCCATGCTGAAGATGGGGCCGGCGCAACTCAACATTCCGCGCGACTATTTCTACGGCGAGGCCGATTACGACATTCCGCAGCCGATCCGAGTCGAGCGCGGCCCCGGCGGCAGGGAGAGCCTCGAAAAAGCCGCTCAGCTTCTTGCCAAGGCAAAGTTCCCGGTCATCCTGTCGGGCGGGGGCGTTATCAATTCGGGCGGCGTCGAAGCGTGCATCCATCTGGCCGAGCACCTGAACGCGCCGGTCGTCACCAGCTACCTGCACAACGATTCCTTCCCTGCGAGCCACCCGCTGTGGGCCGGCCCGCTTGGCTATCAGGGCTCCAAGGCGGGCATGAAGCTGATCGCCCAAGCCGACGTTGTGCTGGCGCTGGGCAGCCGCCTTGGCCCGTTCGGCACGCTGCCGCAGCACGGTCTCGACTACTGGCCGAAAGACGCGGCGATCATTCAGGTCGATGCGGATCCGGAAATGCTTGGGCTGGTGAAGAAAATCTCGGTGGGCATCAACGGCGACGCTAAGGCCGCGGCCGAGGCGCTCTATGAGGGTCTGCAGAACCGCGAACTCGCCTGCCGCGCGAACGAGGCCGAGCGTCTGGCGACGATCAAGGCCGAGAAAGCCGCATGGGAGGAGGAACTCACCAACTGGAAGCATGAGACCGACCCCTACAGCATGGATGTCATCCGGGAAGAGCCGAATATGATGCATCCGCGCGAGATGCTGCGCGAGTTGGAAAAGGCGATGCCCGCCGATGCGGTCGTCTCCACCGACATTGGCAACATCTGCTCGGTGGCGAACAGCTATCTGCGCTTTGACCGGCCGCGCTCAATGCTGGCGGCGATGAGCTTTGGCAACTGCGGCTATGCGTTCCCGGTAGCTATCGGCGCGAAATGCGCCCAGCCCGAGCGTCCAGTCGTCGCTTATGTCGGCGAGGGCGCCTGGGCCATGAGCTTTGGCGAGATCCTCACCTGCGTGCGAGAGAACATTCCCGTCACGGCGGTCGTGTTCAATAACCGCCAGTGGGGCGCGGAGAAGAAGAACCAGGTCGACTTCTACGGCCGCCGGTTCCAGGGCACCAATCTGGAGAACCCGAACTTCGCGGAAATCGCCAAGACCATGGGCGCGGATGGCCATCGGATCGAGAAGCTGGGCGATGTCGGCCCGGCGCTGCGTGCGGCCTGCGAGGCCCAGAAAGACGGCAAGACCACGGTTCTGGAGGTCATGGTGAGCCGCGAACTTGGCGATCCGTTCCGCCGCGATGCGCTCAAGAAGCCGGTACGCTTTCTCGACAAGTACAAGGCTTACGCGTAAAACATCTGTTAATCACTACAGATGCGCGCCCGCCGTCTCCTGATGGCGGGCGCTTTGACACGTCTGCCGTCCGGAGCCAATTGCATGAAGCCTTTCGACGATCTTCTTGAACGCGCACGCGCCAACCCCAAGCATATTGTCCTCGCCGAGGGCGAGGACGCGCGCATCGTGCGCGGGGCCGTGCGCGCGGCAAGTGAGGGGCTGGCCCGCGTCACGCTGCTGGGCGATGAGGCAGCCGTGCGCGCGGCGATTGCCAAGGAGGGCGGCG
Source organism: uncultured Hyphomicrobiaceae bacterium (assembly GCA_964572465.1). Lineage (GTDB taxonomy): Bacteria > Pseudomonadota > Alphaproteobacteria > Rhizobiales > Rhodomicrobiaceae > Dichotomicrobium. The sequence goes on along the minus strand of CAZNGB010000029.1, from coordinate 1,205 downwards.
ATGCGGCGGGCATTCAGGTGATCGACCCGGCAAAGTCGCCTCATTTCGACAACTTCGCCGAGTTGTTCTGCGAAATGCGCCGCCACAAGGGCATGGACTCTGAAAAGGCGCGCGCGACCATGCGCCAGCCGCTTTACTTCGCGAACATGATGGTGCGCGGTGGCCACGCGGATGGCACCATCGCAGGGGCGGCCAACACGACCGCTGACACGGTGCGCGCAGCGATCCAGGTGATCGGCGTTGGCAAGCGCTACGATATGGTGTCGAGCTTCTTCATCATGATGCTGTGCGAGCCGCACCACGTATCGCCCCGCGGTGCGGTGATCTTTGCAGATTGCGCGCTGGTGGTTGCGCCCGACGCCAATCAGCTTTCGCAGATCGCGCAGGCCTCGGCGGACAGCGCCGCGGAACTGCTTGGCATGGAGCCGCGCGTGGCGATGCTGTCGTTCTCCACAAGGGGCAGCGCGGCGCATGAACTCGTCGACAAGGTCGCGCAAGCCACCGAATTGGTCCGCACGGCGCGGCCCGGCATGATCGTTGACGGCGACATCCAGCTCGACGCAGCGCTCGTGCCTGAGATCAACGCCAGCAAAGCGCCCGGTTCACCGCTCGAAGGGCGAGCCAACGTGTTCGTGTTTCCGGGGCTTGAGGCTGGCAATATCGGCTACAAGTTGTCAGAGCGGCTCGGCGGCGCGAAGGCCATTGGTCCGATCTTGCAGGGGCTGGCGCGCCCGGCCAATGATCTCTCGCGCGGCTGCTCGGCCGAGGATGTCTACCGCCTCATCGCTGTGACGGTGGTGCAGGCGCAGGCGGCTGACAAGAGCGTCTGATCTCCCGGCACGGCTTCTCAAAATCCACGCGACGCGCCCGGTCCGGCTGGCGCGCCCGCGCAGTCCCAAGATGACGCGCGGCTTTTCGGGCGCATGGCGGCTCGAAACGCCATTGCAGCGGCGCGCGCGATCATGCAGAATGCATTCCACTGCACTCTGTGCGTAAGGAATGCATAATTATGCAGGATTACTCAGAGGCGCTGTGGCTCGCCCTCGGGTTGCTTGCGTCGGGCGACCCGGAGTTGCTGGAGATCATTGCGCTGTCGCTGCGCGTCAGTCTGAGCGCGATGGTGATCGCCTGCATCATCGGCTTTCCGCTCGGCGCGATCGTTGCGATCAGCCGCTTTCCGGGGCGCGGGGCGGTGCTGGTGCTGA
>CAZNGB010000028.1:0-17581 GCA_964572465.1 uncultured Hyphomicrobiaceae bacterium | reverse complement strand
CCCTTAGCAGGGGAGCGCCTTCGACCACTCGGCCACCTCTCCACTTTTAGAGATACTCACCAAGAGGGGGGTTTTGCAAGGCGATGTTGAGAATTCTTGTGCAGCGTCGGGGGCTGGGCGATCACAAACGCAGGACACGCATCCAGCGGGCGATGTTGATGAGGCTGATGAGCGCGCCGGCGACATAGGTGAGCGCGGCGGCCCGCAGGATGCCTCGCGCCGCTGGCATATCGCGTTCGGGAATGTATTGCCCGGCCCGCAGGATCGGCAGCGCGCGCTTGTAGCTTGCGTCGAATTCAACCGGCAGCGTGGTGAGATGCACAAGCACTGTGAACCCGATCAGCAGCAGGCCTGCGCCGATCTGCGCAAACATTGCAGCGGGGTGCTTCACGACAACAGCCAAGACCGGCGCGGCGAACATCACGAAGACGCCCACGCGCTCGACGATCGCGCCCGTTTTTGCCAGTCGCGTGCGCGCGACAAGCGGAGGATAGCTGGTCGCGTCCTGCATGGCATGGCCAACCTCGTGGGCAGCCACTGTGACAGCCGTCAGCGAGCGGCCGGAGAAATTGCCGGGGGTGAGCCGGACGGCCTTGGCCTCGGGGTCATAGTGATCCCCGATGTCCGTCTCCTCGACACGCACCTCATGCAGCTTCATCTCATCGAGCAGATGCCGCGCGAATTGCCCGCCGGTGCCGGGGAAATCGGGCCGGTCGACGCTGTGGCGCTCCATGACCGCACGCACCCAGAATTGAGGCAGGGTCGCAAGGGCGAGCAGCAGTAGCAGCGCGAAGATTGCTACGATCACCGCTGTCTGGCTCCTCCGCTGTCAGGTCGCTCGTCTCAAGAGGCGTCTTCGAAAAGTATTTGCAGAAACCGGAGTTCGCTGCCGTAATTCATGTTGGCGGCGAGGCGGAGCCAGCGTTCTCTTCGCGCAATTCATCCGAAAACCGGCCCCGCCCGCTAGTTTTAGTGCAAGCTCACGATACGCAACTCTTGCTCCCTGGCGTTTGCGACAGCGCCGGGATGCGTATCTGACAGCGCGATCGGGGTGCCGTCCGCGGCATGCACCGCATACAGGTCAACGCCCTCCGGCACCTCTTCAAGCTGAGGAAACAGCTTTTTCATCTCCTTGGCCTTGACCGCTTTGATATAAGCGATCTCACCACCGCCGAGGATCGCGAATTCCTGAGCGCTCATGACACGGTCATGCTTTTCTGTTTCGTTCAGATGGTTCGCCATTATATTTATCCTCCTTCAAAGCCGGAGTGCATGGTCCCTCGATTTGAGGGCAGGTGCCGCAGGACCTCTTGAGCTGTTCCCGGACTCTTCCAGTATAGCCGGATTTCCAGGCGTTGGCAGTGCGACCCTGCAACGCTTCGCAGAACTGTCATTGCGCCTGGCCCGGCGTTTCGATCGGAATGCTCTTTGCCGCCGTCTCTACGTTTGGGCGGGCAAGTTCGATCGAAAGCAGCCCGTTCTCCAACACAGCGCGCCGAACTTCTATCCCCGCTGCCAGAACGAAATGGCGGCGAAACTGACGCGCCGCAATGCCTCTGTGCAGGAAAGCTTTGTCGGTCTCGTCGCTCTGTGCGCCCGCGATTGTCAAACGGTTGCCATGACAGGTGATATCAAGCTGGTCGCGCGCAAACCCGGCGACGGCCAGCGTGATGCGGATAAAATCATCGCCGGTCACGTCGTCCCTGCGATGCTCGACATTGTAAGGCGGGTAGCCTTCGTTCGCGCTTTTCGGCTGCCGGCTGATGACCTGATCCAGTTCATCGAACCCCAGGTACAGCGCGCTGCCGAACACCGACATACGCGTCATCAAGAAGCCCTCTAAATCGTCGGCGACCATGCAATTCAGCCGCGAGAACGCCGCTTTGTGCGCACGTTCTGCCGACCCGTTATGGCATCGGCTTCCCCCGGGATATGGGCGCAAGCAAAAAGGTTTCAAGCTGACCGGAAACCTTGCGCCCACGGGCCGAAACGCATTGCGATCAGCCTGTCGCCCGCCTATTGTCCCATCGAAAGCAAGGGTTTTTCCAGCTTACACGAGGGCTCGACCGATGGCTTACGGACCGGCACCGAGACACCAGACCATACCCGTCAATGTCGGCGGGGTGAGCGTTGGCGGCGGCGCGCCGATCGTGGTGCAATCCATGACCAACACCGACACCGCCGATGTGCAGAGCACGGTGCAGCAGGTGGCGGAGTTGGCGCATGCTGGTTCAGAAGTGGTGCGGATCACCGTTGACCGGGACGAAGCCGCCGCGGCAGTTCCGCACATACGCGATAAGCTCGCCGCGCGCGGCGTGAGCGTGCCGCTGGTCGGCGATTTCCATTATATCGGCCACAAGCTGCTGGCCGACCACCCGGGCTGCGCCGAGGCGCTCGACAAATACCGCATCAACCCCGGGAATGTCGGCTTCAAGGACAAGCGCGACAAGCAGTTTTCCCAAATCATCGAGATGGCGCTGCGCTACGACAAGCCGGTGCGTATCGGTGTGAACTGGGGCAGTCTCGATCAGGAGTTGCTGACCAGGCTGATGGACGAGAATGCCGAGGCGGGTTCGCCGTTGACCGCGCAGGGCGTGCTGCATGAGGCGATGGTGCAATCCGGCCTGCTGTCAGCCGAGCGCGCGCAAGAGTTGGGGATGCCAGCAAACAAGATCCTGCTGTCCGCGAAGGTGAGCCAGGTGCAGGACTTGATCGCGGTATACACGATGCTGGCCGAGCGATGCAATTACGCGCTGCATCTGGGGCTGACCGAAGCGGGCATGGGATCGAAGGGGATCGTGGCCTCTACGGCGGGGATTGGCGTGCTCCTTCAGCAGGGCATCGGCGATACCATCCGGGTCTCGCTCACGCCGGCGCCGGGCGGTGCGCGCACGCAGGAAGTCGAGGTGGCGCAGCAGATTCTTCAGGCGATGGGCTTGCGCACCTTCGTGCCTGTGGTCGCGGCCTGTCCAGGGTGCGGACGGACGACCAGCACGCTGTTTCAGGAACTGGCGCGCGACATTCAGGATCATCTTAACGCGTCGATGCCTGAGTGGCGCGAGCGCTATCCCGGCGTGGAAACGCTCAATGTCGCGGTGATGGGCTGCATTGTGAACGGTCCGGGCGAATCGAAACACGCCGATATCGGCATCAGCCTGCCGGGCACGGGCGAAAGCCCGGCCGCGCCGGTGTTCGTCGATGGCGCGAAGGTCGCCACGCTGCGCGGGCCCAACATCGCCGATGACTTCAAGGCGATGGTCGCAGATTATATCGAGCGGCGCTTCGGCCAAGGGTCGCAGGCGAAGAACGGCGGGCAGGACGAAACCAAGCGATCCGCCTGACCTCCACATGCCGCTGCTGGCCGTTTACTGGAAGCTCATGCTCGGCAGCCATGTGACGATTTCCGGAAAGGTGAATACGAGCGCCAGCCCGATCAACTGCAGGATGATGAACGGCACCACGCCCTTGTAGATATCGATCACGGTGATCTCCGGCGGCGCAACACCCTTGATGTAGAATAGCGCGAAGCCCACTGGCGGCGTGAGGAACGATGTCTGCAGGCACACCGCGAACAGAATAGTGAACCATACCAGATCGAACCCGAGCGACTGCACCACCGGCGCAACAAGCGGCAACACGATCAGGGTAATCTCCACCCAATCGAGGAAAAAGCCGAGCAGGAAAACCACGAGCAGGATCACCATCAGGATGCCAGTCGGCTCGAAAGGCAGGCCCAGCAGCGCATCCTCGATAACGCGGTCGCCGCCTAGCCCACGCAACACCACCGCAAACGCGGTCGCGCCGACGAAGATCGCGAATATGAAGGCCGTTGTACGCGTGGTCTGCTTGAGCGAGTCTTTCAGCACCTTCAGGGTCAGGCGCCGGTTCAGCGCCGCAAGCAGCATGGCGCCAGCCGCACCCACGCCTGAGGCTTCCGTCGGCGTCGCGAAGCCGAAAAAGATCGACCCAAGCACCGCCAGGATCAGCGCCGCTGTGGGGATGACAGCCTTGAACACGCCCCAGACGACGCCCCAGCTTATCTTCTCACGATTTTCGGGCAACGGCGCGCTCGACGGGCTGACGAAGGCAAGGCCAAGCACATAAGCGACATACATCGCACCGAGCATCAGGCCAGGGAACAGCGCGCCGAGAAACAGGTCGCCGACCGAGGCGTCGGGCGTTGCCAGCCGGTCGGCCATCAGCACCAGCATGATCGACGGCGGGATCAGGATGCCGAGCGTGCCCGTCGCGCAAGATGTGCCAACTGCCAGCGACTTGGAATAGTTGTTCTGCATCATGACCGGCAGCGAAAGCATCCCGAGCAGCACGACGGATGCGCCGATGATGCCCGTGGTCGCAGCCAGCAGCACGCCGATGACGATGACTGTCACCGCATAGCCACCGCGCACCGCGCCAAACAGCTTGACCATATTATTCATGAGCTTTTCCGCCACGCCCGACTGGTCGAGCATGATACCCATGAAGATGAACATCGGCAGCGCCACCAGCGTGATGTTCTCGGTCAGCGACCAAATTCGCTCGGCGAGCAGCCCCAGCGAGCTACCGTAATCGAACCAGAGATCAGCACCAAAATATTCGACGGAGATGAGGCCCACAGCTGTCCAGATGACGGAGGTGCCTGCCAGCACCCAGGCCACGGGAAAGCCTGTGAACAGCAATGCGCCAAAAGTGGCGAACATGCCAATGACGAAAAATTCCTCTAAACCCAACGCCGGGTTCCTCCCTCAAGGTGGTATTCTTGGTCGTATGCTTTGACGAATTCTTGGTCGTATTTTTGTGTCTTGGGGTCAGCGCGGATTTTTTTCTTGTCTTGGCCGCGGCCACCCGAACAGTAGTGTCGTGCATTTAAGCAGCCGCGATAGGGCTGCGAGCAGCAGCAACCCAAAGGCGAGCGGCAGAAAGAACTTGAGCACCCACCGAGCAGGCAAGCCAGCCGGCGCTTGCGACTCCTCGCCCTGCAGATAAGAACTCCAGAAATAGGGGATCATGCTGTCCTGCGCGATGATCAGAAACGGGATCAGCAGGAACAACAACCCGAACATCTCGACCCACGCCTGCGTGCGCAGAGACAGACGCTCATGCAGCACATCGACGCGGACATGATCGTCGCTGACGAGCGTGAAGGACAGGCCGATCAGCCAGGCCGCACCTGCGACATGCCATGTGATCTCTTCGAACATGATCGTGCCCTGATCGAACGCGTACCGGCCGATCACGGCGTAGAGGATCACACCGACGACCACGACCCACAGCCAAGAAAAGAAAAAGCCGATTCGCTCGATCACGGTGTCGATCGCGTGGGAGATCGTGTTGGTCGGGAATTTGGTCGGGTGGACGTAGGCCGGCTTGATAATGCCCTGCGGCGGCAGGCTGGATGGATTCTGCTGTTCAGACATGATCACCTTCCTACCAGCCGCCGCAGTTAATCGCGCGCTTATTCGTCGCCTAGATCAGCCGGGAGATAAGCCCGCTGATCCCATACCTTGTAGGAGTCCTGGAAAGCACGCTGGGACTCGTACACGCGCTTGAAGTCGGCATCGTTGGCCGCTTCTTCTTCAAGCACTTCCCGGGACACCTCCTGCAGCTCCACAAGAATCTCGCGCGGGATCTGGTCGGCCTGCACGCCTTTTTCCTGGAACTCCTGCAAGACGGTACCGTTCTTGTACTCGCCCTCGGTCAGCCCCATCATGGTGGCGGCCGTGCAGGTGGTGTTGATCAGGGCTTTCTGCTGATCGGTCGCGGCGTCCCACTCATCCTTGTTGATGAGCATGTACTGGGCCGTAAACGGCTGATGCCAGCCCGGGAACAGGTTGTATTTCACGACATCGTTGAAGCCGAGAATCTGGTCGATCGCCGGCATGGAGAACTCTGTCGCGTCGATGGTCCCGGTTTGCAGCGCCTGATACAGCTCGCCGCCCGGCATCATGGTGACGGAGGCGCCCAGCTTTTCCAGCACCTTGCCGCCAAGCCCGGCGAAGCGGATGTTCAGGCCCTTGTAGTCTTCGAGGCTGGTGATCGGTTTGGAATACCAACCGGCGGTTTCCGGCCCGATCACGCCGCATAAATGGGCGTACACGTTGAAGCCTTTGTTGTCGTAGACTTCCTGCAGCATGTCATGACCGCCGCCCCAGAAGTACCAGGAGGCGAATGCCCATGGCTTCAGCCCGAACGGCACGGCCGCGAACAGCGGCACCGCCGGGACTTTGCCCTGGTCATAACCGATCCAGGTGTAGCCCGCCGCAACCTTGCCGTCGGACACGGACTGCAGGATGTCGAACGGCGGCACCAGCTTGCCCGGCTCGAAGACGCGGACCTGAACATCGCCGCCGCTCGCGGCGTTGAGCTGTTCGGCGACGTACTGCGACGGTGAGCCGAGACCCGGCAGGTTCGACGCGAATGCGATCGGCATTTTCCAGCGAATCTGGTCGGCGGCGGCCTGATCAGCCGAAGCGCCGGTCAAGAGCGCGCCACCCAGAACAACAGCGCCTGCGGCGTGTTTCAACCTTCTGGCAAGACCCATAAGTACTCCTCCCAAAGCGTTGCCACGCGACACGCTGGCGTAAGAGCGGCTCTCTTGCACTGTGCAGCGCGTCACGACCCGTCATATTCAATTCGGGTGATCGCAGGCTATGGCACAGGCCGCTGAATCGCAAGGAAAGTCTGGGGCGCCGGGGCCCGTTTGCTTGTATAACTTATACAAGATTGCTGCGGCGCGCGACTATGCTGCAGTGCAGCACAGGTTTAACTGGAAAGAGAGAGAATTTTTCTCTTACACTATAGGTTCGTGTCGCACGGAAAACTTGCGACCCATGCAACATGTACAACCACTTGGGAGGGTTGCATGACCATCGCCGATCAATTGCGACTTATCGGCATCGTGGCCGCCTTCGGCTTCGTTGCCGCCATCCTGATTGGCATGATTTGACGCTACCGGGCACAGCCTCGGAGCAATCAGCAACTGTCACATACGATAAGGAAAGCGCTGCGAGGGTCTGCCCATCGCGGCGCTTTCCCATTGACCGAATCGTCCTATTTCCGCAGCCCGATCTCGGCGACTGGGACGTGTCGGCCCTTGGCTGGGTCGAACTGCGAGATGGTCACCGTATGCCGGCCGCGGCTGGCGAAGTTCACCGCAAGCCGTCCCTCGAAATTTGGCCCTTTAAACGATGCGCGCAGCCGCTGCCCCTCAAGCTGCCCGTTGATCCGGCCAGTGTTGTTCGCGATGTTCTCGCTCCACAAGCCGCTAATCGTGTTGCCATTACACTGCACATTCGCACTCGCCTCGATGCGATAGTCGGTGCCAGCGCAATTGATGACCTGACGCAGGCCGTTGCCGCCGCGCGTCTTGGCGTAGCTAATGCGGCACAGAATGCGCTCGGGCTGGCCGCCGATGGGCGTGACCGTACCGGAGCCGCGCCATTGCCCTTGCAGCCGGTCAATCAGTTGCGTGCCCGCTGATGTGCAAGCAGCCTGGGCCGACGGCATGCCCGCGAACAAAACCATGAAAGCCGCCAGTGTCACGCCGAGCGTGTTAAAGCGGAACCACGTCGTCATCCTCAATACGCCTCCTAACAGGTCTCAACTTGCGCAGCGTCAGAACGATCGCCGGCAGAAACAACAGATCCGCGATGAGCGCCGCCACCAGCATTGTCATGGCCAGACGGCCGAAAAGCTGGGTCGGCGGAACAGCGGACCACGCCGTCACCGAAAGCCCGAGCACCAGCACGATGGTAGTGAGCACGAGAACCGGGCCGACGACGAACAGGGTCTGGCGCACCGCCTTATCGGGCGAACTGGTACGGCTCTCTTCGAGTGCCAGCCGGTTCAGAAAATGAATTGTATCGTCAACCGCGAGACCGAATGCCACCGTAAAGGCGATCACGCTCGAATACTCCAGACCTCCGCCAAACGCATACAGTACGGCTCCGGTTGCCACCAGAGGAAAAAGGTTTGGCGCAATGCTGATAGCCGCGATGGTTATGGAGCGGAACGCCACGCCAATCATGATGACGACGAGCACGATCGCGAGCAGCAAACCGGAGTTGAGCTGGTTGATCATGTTGTCGGACTGAAGCGCCGCGACCACGGGCAGACCGGTGACCTCGAAGCTTACCTGTGGGTAGGCCGCGCGAAGTGGCTCCAGCGCTTCGTCGAGCGCGCGCACGACCGGCAGCGTATCCGCGGCATCCAGGTTGATGATCCGGCCGGTGACAAGCGCGGCGTTCTGATCCGGGTTGATGAACCGGCTGGTCAGATGCGCGGGCAGCAGATCGATATAGGGCTGAAGATACTGCTCGGCATCCTCGCCGCTGCGCGCCAGCCAACGGTTCATAGTGTCGAGCGACCAGACGTTGCCGACTTTGCTACCCCGCTCCATGATCGCGTGCGCGCCGGCGATGGCGTTCAGCACTTCGTCGTCGAACAGCCCTTGGCCTTCCTGCCAGCGCACCATGATATGAACGGGCTGCACGCCGGTGAGCTTCTGGTCGAGGCGTTCAGCCCCCGCCATTGCTTCCCTGTCCTGCGGGATCTGGTCGCTGAGCCGGTAGCGCGGTTCGAGCTGCAGATGCCCCGCCAGCAGCGCGACGAGCAACACGCCGGCAACAACTGAGATCTTGACGTGGTGCGGCGCCACCCAGCGGGACAGCCAAAGGCAGAAGCGGTCGACCCGGTGCATCATGCCGAGCCGGCTGGCATCGGTCTGGCGGAATCGCTCCTCGTTTCCGATCAGGAGATAGCTGAGCGAGGGCACTACTGCCATGACCACGACAAACGCCGACATGGTCCCGAGTGCCGCCGCAATGCCGAATGTCTGGATCACCGCAGAGTCCGCATAGGTCAGGCTCAGCATCGCGATCGCGGTTGTGATAGACGTCAGCGCGCAAGCTGGCCCGACGCTCAGCACGGCATGACGGATCGCGGCGTACTTATCGTCGCCCTTGTCGAGACGTCTGCGCACCGAAAAGATCATGTGCATCGCGTCGGAAAAGGCGATCACCATGACCAGCGGCGGGACCGTGTTGATCAAGCTGTCGAGGTCGATCTGCAGATGCCCGATGACGCCGAGCGTGATGACCGACGCGATGATGGGGCACAGCGTCGCGATGAAGATCAGGGTGGCGCGCTGAAAAAACAGGATCGCGATCAGCATTCCCAGCAGCACGCCGCCAGAATTGAACAACAGCCGGTCGGACTCGACCGCGGCGCGCAGGTCGGACTGCATGACCGGCACACCTGCCAGGCTCACGCTCAGGCCCGTGCCGCTCAGACTCTCGCCCGCCAGCGTCTTGATCCTGTCGACGGCGGCGTTCAGCCCGTCTCCGGCTACCGCGCCTTTATCGAGCGATATGATCAGAATGGTCAGCGGCGCCTGATCCCGCGGGGTCGCCAGCAGTTTGCCCTCAAGCAGCGGGTGGGTCGTGACCTTTTCCTTCAGCGCGTCGAATGCCTCGCCCTGAGGCATGACCGCGGGAAACATCGGCGGCGGGTAGCCCTCGGCATCTGGGGCCTGGCGCATCGAAAAGATCGACAGCACGCCATTGATCTCCTCCACGAACTGCAGCTCCAGATGCAGCGTGCGGACGTCCTCCAGCCGGTCCGGCGTCAGCAGATCGTCGCCTTCCACGATGGCGAACACGTCGAATTCGCTCGTCGGGAAGCGGTCGCTCATCTGCTGGTAGAGGCGATAGTCCTTGTTATCGCCGCGGAAGAAATCGCTCAGGATACCTGTAGCTTCGATACGCCACACGCCCAGCACGCAAAACGCGGTAAGCAGCACAATCACGATCGCTGTAAGGCGCGGGCGTGCCAACGTCACAAGACCCAAGCGTTCCAGGCCAAAGCCGAGCCTTGCCATGCGTGCTCCCGTTGCACCGCTCGCCGTTTATCAGACCGTGCCCCGATCGCGCGGTTGAGGGCGCACAAACATTAAGCCCTCCCACCTGACCATGCGGCCCGTTAAAGAGGCTTTCACGTGGCGGCGCAACCCAAAATCAAGTCGCGATGTCCCGTGATCACGCCCCAGGACGCCGAAGATGCCTGTGGTCAATTTGGCTGTCGCGTCGCCCGCGAGCGGCGAATCGCTTAGCGTTAGACTAGACGAATTGGAGGTTAGCGTGGCGAACTTTTCGACTCATCTCGCGGTCGGCGCTGTTGCAAGCGGGCTGGCAGCCTCGGTGACGCTGGCAGCCGGCGCGGTGCCGCCGGGCGATCTCGCCACGCTGACCGCCGCGGGCATCGTGGGCAGCATCCTGCCCGACATCGACCTGCAGAAGTCGCACCCCTCGCGGATGCTGTTCGGCGCGCTGGGCATCCTGTTCGCCTTCATCGCGCTGTTCCAGTTCTATGAATGGTATTCCATCGCCGAGTTGTGGGCGATCTGGCTCGGGGTGTATGTCCTGATACGGCTAGGCCTATGGCGCTTCTTTCATCGCCACGCGGTGCATCGCGGCATATTCCATTCCGTGCTCGCCGGCTTGGTGTTCATGGCGCTCACCGCGATAATTGTGACCCATCTGTTGGGCCGCGATCCGGCGATTGGCTGGCTCGCCGGCGTCTTCGTGCTGATCGGCTATCTGGTGCACCTCACGCTTGATGAAATTTATTCGGTCGATTTCGAGGGTGCTTACATCAAGCGGTCGTTCGGCAGTGCGCTGAAAATCTGGCAATACGACTCGCCCCGCGCCTCGCTGTTGATGACCACAGCGCTTCTCATTGCCATCACATTCGCGCCGACGGTCACGCCGCTGGTCGAGACGATGGCCTCGCTGCGGCTGGACGAGTTCTTGCAGCAGCGGATGTGGCCGGAAGGCGACTGGTTCGCGCCGGTTTCTGCGAACGCGACGGAGACAGCCGGGCACACACACCCCGCCGGGCAGATGGGCGGCGCGCAAAACGTCACCGCCGCGGCGGAAGTTGCCGTCGGCCCCTGATCAGCGCGCGCCTTCAAGTACCGTTCCCAGTTCTCCCGCCAGGTCCTGAGTGAACTGCCACGCCACGCGGCCTGAGCGCGCGCCGCGCGTCATCGCCCATTCCTTGGCGCGCGCCTCCAGCACATCTGGCGCGATTGGAAGGCGATAATGCTCGGCATAGCCGCGCACCATCTCCAGGAACTCGTCCTGAGAGCAGTGGTGAAAGCCGATCCACAGCCCGAAGCGGTCCGACAGCGACACCTTCTCATCGACGGCCTCGCCCGGATTGATTGCGCTTGAGCGCTCGTTTTCGGCCATGTCCCGCGGCAGCAGATGACGCCGGTTCGATGTCGCATAGAAGATCACGTTCTCCGGCCGACCCTCTATGCCGCCTTCCAGCACGGCCTTGAGCGACTTGTAGCTGGTCTCGCCATCATCGAATGAGAGATCGTCGCAAAACACGATAAACCGGCTCGGCTCGGCGCGCATTGCATTCAGGCATTGCGGCAGCGTGCCGATGTCCTCACGGTGGATTTCGATGAGCTTCAGCGCCGGCCCCTCACCCGCCACCTCCTCGCTCGCGCGTGCGTGCACCGCCTTGACGAGCGAACTCTTGCCCATGCCGCGCGCCCCCCACAGCAACGCATTGTTGGCGGGCAACCCGCGCGCGAAGCGCACCGTGTTTTCCAGCAGCCTGTCGCGCATCGGCGCAATCGCCCGCAGCAGCTCCAGCGGCACGCGGTTCACCTCCGGCACCGGCTGAAATCCGCCAGGCGCTGGGTGCCAAACGAACGCGTCTGCGCTGGCAAAATCCGCGCGCGCGGGCTGTTGCGGAGCCATCCGCTCCAGTGCATCGGCGATCCGCTCGATCAGCGCGAACTGGCGGAAGCGATCATGTTGCTGTTGCGCGGTCATATGATTGGGTTCCCTCCTGTCTTGAGTCGATGGTGCGCCCCCACGCGCTCCAGCCGCCGCCACGAGACGAAATTTGTCATCTGCCCATAATGGTAGGGTCGCAAAATCAAACCGCCATGATTATTTCCTCGACAGCGCGCGCATGCTCGCCGCAATCGGTTGCAATGCCGGCATGGGCGGCTATAGTCGCGGCGAATTGCGGGAGCAGCGCGGTTTCGCCTGTTACCATGAGCGTGTTGGCGCGCTTCGCATTGGCAGCGCCGCTGACCCGATCAAGTCTTCTGCGAAGCATCTGGCCCAGCTCCAAGCCAAAGGACCGTAGCATGTTCATCACACCCGCCCTGGCCCAAACCACCACGGCGCCCGGAGGAGGCAACATTCTCCTTCAGCTGATGCCGTTCATTCTGATTTTCGCGATCATGTACTTCCTCATCATCCGGCCGCAACAAAAGCGCCTCAAGGCGCATCGCGAGATGGTCGCGAACGTGCAGCGCGGTGATACGGTCGTAACGGCGGGCGGCCTGGTCGGCAAGGTGACCCGGGTGGTCGATGAAGACGAGGTGCAGGTCGACATCGCCGATGGCGTGCGCGTCAGCGTCGTGAGAAATACGTTGTCAGAAGTGCGTCCGAAGGCGGAAGTGCGCGGCGCGGCCAAGGCGTCCAGAAAGCCTGCGCAAAAGACTGAGGAAATCGCCGACGAAACCGATGAAGCCGACGCGCAAGCGGATGCACCCGCCACGGCGAAATCGGCCAACGGCGCGGCGAAGAAGCCAGCAGCGAGAAAGTCGCGTTCAACGCCTGCGAGCAGCAGCACGCGCAAGACGGCGGGCGGCAGGTCTGGCGCTGCAGCCAAGTCCGCGACCACGCGCACACGGCGAAGCCGCGCCAAGAACAGCAACGGCGCTTCGTCAGATCAATCCAAAGAGACCGGCGGCGACAACGCCTAGCAGGAATGCACGCGGGCGCACTGGTCCGCTCGCGGTAATGTGGTGGCCTCATGCTCTACTTTTCACGCTGGAAGATGGCCTTGTCGCTCGCTGTGGTGCTTTTGGGCATTGCCTATGCGCTGCCGAACATGCTGCCCAAGGACACGCTGTCCGGTCTGCCCGAATGGATGCCCAACAAGCAGGTGCATTTGGGGTTGGACCTGCAGGGCGGTTCTCACCTGTTGCTTGAGATCGACACCGCGGAGCTGCGCGCCGACTGGCTGGAAGCGATCCGCGACGATGTTCGCATCGCTCTGCGCGACCAGCGGATCGGGTATCGCAACTTGCGGGTCACGGACGAGCATGTGGCTGTGACAATCCGCGACTCGGCAAGCGTTGACGCTGCCTTCCAGGCTGTGTCGGACCTCGCTCAGCCGCTGGAGGGCAATCTCCTGACTGGCGTCGGCGGCGGCACGGATATCGAAGCCCGGCGCGAAGGCGACCAGCTGTTCGTGGACCTGACCGAGGAAGCTTTCGCGCAGCGGCTGCGCTCCGCGGTTGGTTCGACCATCGAGACCATCCGCCGGCGCATTGACGCACTGGGAACCACAGAGCCGAATATTCAGCGCCAGGGCGTTGACCGCGTGCTGGTGCAGGTGCCTGGGCTACAGGACCCTGAGCGGCTCAAGGATCTGCTAGGCCAAACCGCGAAACTGACCTTTCAACTTGTTGATCAGTCGATGGCCCCGGAGGAGGCGCAGACAAACCGTCCGCCGCCCGGCTCGGCCGTCTATCCCGGCGCGGGCAGCGCATCTCAAGAGCAATATCTGCTCAAACGGCGCGCGATCATCAGCGGTGAAGATCTGGTCGACTCGCAGCCAGGCTTCGACCAACGCACGAACGAGCCAATCGTTACCTTTCGCTTTAATTCCTCTGGCGCGCGGCGCTTTGGCGATGTGACCGCCGACAATGTTGGGCGGCCATTTGCCATTGTGCTTGACGGCGAAGTCATCTCCGCGCCGGTCATTCAGGAGCCGATCCTGGGCGGCACCGGCCAGATATCCGGCGACTTCTCGGTCGAGGAGGCCAACAACCTCGCGATCCTGCTCCGCTCGGGCGCGCTGCCGGCCTCGCTGACCATCCTGGAGGAGCGCACGGTTGGCCCTAGCCTCGGGGCGGACTCGATCGCCGCGGGCGAGATCGCGGGCATTGTCGGCCTGATCGGCGTGGTCATCTTCATGGTCGTCGCTTATGGACTTTTCGGCGTGTTTGCCAATATTGCGCTGTTAGCAAATATCGGCGTGATCCTCGGCGTGCTGTCGGCGCTGCAGGCGACGCTGACGCTGCCCGGAATCGCTGGCATCGTGCTGACCGTCGGCATGGCGGTGGATGCCAATGTTCTGATCTTCGAGCGCATCCGCGAGGAATTGCGCGCCGGCAAGACGCCGATCGCGGCCATCGACATCGGCTTCTCTCGCGCAGTCGGCACCATTCTCGACGCCAATATCACGACATTCATCGCCGCCCTGATCCTGTTCTGGCTTGGGTCCGGGCCGGTGCGCGGCTTCGCTGTAACGTTGTCCATCGGCATTTTCACATCCGTCTTCATGGCGCTCATGGTGACCCGGATGATGATTGTGCTATGGCTGCAGCGGACGCGCCCGCGTGAGATCCCGATTTAGGAGGTTCAATCGGCCATGCCGGTCAAGCCGATAAAGCTGATTCCCGACGATACCCATGTGCCGTTCATGGCATACCACCGCATCGCGATGGCCGTCTCGGCGGCGCTGATGGTGGTCTCGCTTGCGTTGTTCTTCGCCGTTGGCCTGAACTACGGCATTGACTTCAAGGGCGGCACGCTGATCGAGATCAAGACCGAGGGCCCGGCAGACACCAGCGAATTGCGCGACGAACTTGGCGGTCTGGGGCTGGGCGATGTACAGATCCAGACCTTCGGCGCGCCTGATGACGTGCTGATCCGCGTGCAAGAACAACCCGGCGGCGAACAGGCGCAACAGGCTGTCGTGGAAAAAGTGCGCGGCGCGCTGGGAGAGACCGTCGAATACAGGCGCGTCGAGGTCGTCGGGCCCACTGTGTCACAGGAACTGATCGAGTCCGGAACGCTGGCGGTGATCCTCGCGATCTTCGCGGTGCTGGTTTACATCTGGCTACGCTTCGAATGGCAGTTCTCGGCCGGCGCGGTGCTCGCGCTGGTGCACGACGTGGTGCTGACAATTGGCGTCTTTTCGTTGCTGCAAATCGAGTTCGGGCTGCCCATCATCGCCGCGATCCTGACGATTGTGGGTTACTCATTGAATGACACCGTGGTCGTTTATGACCGCGTGCGCGAGAATTTGCGCAAATACAAAAAGATGCCGCTGTCCGATCTGCTCAATCTGTCGATCAACGATACCCTCTCGCGCACGGTCGTCACCTCGCTGACAACGCTGATCGCGCTTCTGGCTCTGTACATTCTCGGCGGCGAGGTCATCCGCGGCTTCGTGTTCGCGATGATCTGGGGTGTCATTATCGGAACCTATTCGTCGATCTTCGTTGCGGCGCCGCTGCTGTTGATCCTGGGCGTCAAACGTGACTGGAGCGGGCTGGGCGGCGCCAAGATCAAGGAGCCAGGCGGCCCGGCGGCCAGCACACAGGAAGCGCGTGAATCCGCGTCTTGAGGCTGCGCACGCCACAGCGCGCTCATCCTGCCCGGCCTTTGAAACATGGGCGGCGGAAAACCACCTCATCGGTCATGCACAGGATTTGCGACATAACGCCGATTCACGCCTATAGCGAGAGCGGCTTTGCGTTGTGGGGCGGCGAGGTGCGCCATGATGGGCCTGTGCTCCTTCTGCCCGAAGGCGTGTTCTCCTGGCCTGTCAGCCACGGCCCGGACGCGTTGACCGCGGATGATCTGGCACCGGCCATGGCGGCTGCGCCGGGCATTGACTTCATCATCCTGGGCACCGGAGCGCATCAGATTTTCCCACCAGCCGACCTCCGCGCCGCCTGTGCCAGGGCGCATCTCGGGCTGGAAGTCATGGCGACCGGCCCTGCCTGCCGGACACTCTCGTTGCTGTTCTCCGAGGATCGCCAGTTCGCGGCCGCGCTCATGCCGGCTGGCCGCGGGGCGCAGACCGCATCGCTCACCCCGGAATGATCGCGCGGGGATCCCGATCGCCGCGCCCCGCCACGTCGATCGACGAAGCCCAGCGCTATGCGATCACGGCCGACACCGTGCGCCAGATGGATCGCGACCGCTACCGCGCCGCACTGTTCGCTCCGCGCCCGCAGCGCGATCACCTGCTTGCCCTGTTCGCCTTCAACATCGAGTTGGCGCGCGTGCGCGAGGAGGTGAGCGATGCCACGCTTGGTCGCATACGCCTGGAATGGTGGCGCGAGGCGCTGGAGCGCATACAGACCGGCGAGGCGATCGGTCACCCCGTCGCTGATGCGCTTGTCTCGGCGCAGCGGCACTGCGTTCTGCCCGGTGACCTGCTCGCCGACATGATCGACGCGCGCGAGAGCGATCTCGCCGCCACGCCGATGCCCGATCAGACGCATCTGGAGGATTATCTCGCGCGGACCGCGGGCACGGTGTTTCAGCTCGCCGGACATGTCCTCGGGCAGAAGGACGAGCATACGGCCCATCTGGCGCGCCATGCCGGGATTGCGTTCGGGCTGACGGGGATCATGCGGGCGCTGCCTGTACATCGGGCGCAGGGCCTGGTGCTGTTACCGCGCGCCGAAGCCGCGGTTGCTGGCTTGCAGACCGGCGATGTTCGCCAGGGAAAGGCAACCGATGCACTACACGGCGAACTGGCTCGCTTGCGCGAGGCTGCAAAGGCCCACCTGGATGTTGCGGCCGAGGACTTCAAAAAACTTCCCCCCCACGCGCGGCCGGCCTTCCTCCCGCTAGCGCTGGTGCGTGGGCAGTTGCGCGCGCTGGCGCGTCCGGGCCGCGACCCGTTGCGTGAGGTGCCCGCGCCTCAGTCGCTTGCGGGCTTCTGGCGCATGTGGCGCGCGAACCTTACCGGCCGGATTTCCTGATCTATTCAGCTGCAACGCGCGCGGGCACAAGCCACGCGTCGATCGCATGAAGCGCGCGCGCCGACATCGCCTTTTTGCGTGCAATCGACTTCGACTTGCCCTTGATGCGCTGGCCGTTTTCATCCGTGCGCGGCACCTCGACCGGCGGGAACAGCCCGAAATTCACGTTCATGGGCTGAAAGCTGCGCGCAGAACCGCTGCCGCCCGGCGCGCTCAGATGCCCGCCGGTGATATGCGCCAGCAGCGCCCCGATTGCCGTCACCGCTGGCGGTGGCGCGATGGCTTGGCCGAGCCGCTCCGCCGCGGCGAAGCGCCCGGTCAGCAATCCGATAGCGGCAGATTCCACATAGCCCTCCACCCCTGTGATCTGCCCCGCGAAACGCAGTCGCGGGCACGCGCGCAGGCGCAGGCTCTCGTCCAGCAGCTTCGGGCTGTTCAGGAAGGTGTTGCGATGGAGCCCGCCGAGCCGGGCGAACCGCGCGTTCTCCAGCCCCGGAATCATGCGCAGCACATTTGCCTGCTCGCCATAGCGCATCTTGGTCTGGAAGCCGACCATGTTCCACAGCGTGCCGAGCGCGTTGTCCTGGCGAAGCTGCACCACCGCGTGGGGCTTCGTGTCCGGGTCGCGCGGGTTAGTCAGGCCCATCGGCTTCATCGGCCCGTGGCGCAGCGTCTCGCGCCCGCGCGCGGCCATCTCTTCGATCGGCAGGCAGCCGTCGAAATAGGGCGTGTCCTTCTCCCAGTCCTTGAAGCCGACGG
>CAZNGB010000027.1:0-17667 GCA_964572465.1 uncultured Hyphomicrobiaceae bacterium | reverse complement strand
AGCCAAAATGGTGGGCACGACTGGGATTGAACCAGTGACCTTTCCGGTGTGAACGGAACGCTCTCCCGCTGAGCTACGCGCCCGGCATCCGACCTGCGATGCAGCGATCGGACAGTCTCGCTATCTAGTGCGCCGCTGCGTGGCCGGTCAAGCCTTTCACGCCCGCTTGCCGTCCTCTAGCGCGCCCCAACCTCGCCCAGGAGCGCCATGACCGCCTCGGGCACCTGGTACAGGTCCTCAACGATGCGGTCTGCGGCAAGGCTTTCCACCGGCTCGGGCGAGTAGCCATGCGGCACCGCGATCGCCGGTATCCCCGCCGCGCGCGCAGCCTCGATATCGGGGCGGCTGTCGCCGACCATCACCGCGCAGGACGGATCGCCGCCGGCGCGCTTGATCGTCTCGACAAGATGGTCCGGATGTGGCTTGCGCACCGCCAGAACATCCGCGCCAACGATCGAGCCGAAATAGCCGTCAAGCTCAAGCGTGCGCAACAGCAGCGTGGCGTTCGCCTGCCGCTTGTTCGTGCAGACGCCCAGAAACACTCGCGCGGCGGCGAAAAAATCCAATGTGTCGATGAGGCCGGGGAACGGATGGCTTTCCTCGGCGATATTGGCCATGTAGAACTGGATGAAGGTATCGAGCATCGCCTGCATGTCCGCGTCGTCCGGCGTCCGCTTGGCTGAATGGAGCGCCGCCGTGATCATCGCCCGGGCGCCGCCGCCGACCGCTGGCGTGATGACTTCCGCGGGGGCGGGCGGCAAACCGGTCTGGACCATGACGTGATTTGTCGCGCGCACCAGATCGGGAGCGGTATGGATCATGGTCCCGTCGAGATCGAAAACGACGGTTGCGCCGGCGAGGCCGCTGATGCTGGGATGAATGTCCATTGGCGAAATAACGCGCGCCGTGGCGCGGCTCCTTGGTTAGGGTGACGCCGATCCATAACACCGGCGTCACGAACATAAACATGCCCGCCAGTCACGCAACCGGCATGGCTGGGCAGACACCGATAAATGACAGGAGGACGATATGGATCAGATCGCACAGAGCCTGGTGCGCCAACAATGCTATGTGAACGGCGAATGGACCGGCCAGCCGACCGTGCCCGTGACCGACCCCGCCACCGGCGACGAATTGGCCCATGTGCCGAACTTTGGCGCGGCCGAGACCTCCGCGGCCATCGATGCGGCGCATGCCGCTTTTCCTGCGTGGGCCGCCAAGCTGGCGAAGGAGCGCAGCCAGATCCTGCGCCGCTGGTTCGACCTTGTACAAACCCACGCCGAAGAGTTGGCGCACCTGATGAGCGCGGAACAGGGTAAGCCGCTCGCCGAATCGCGCGGCGAGGTGGCTTACGGCGCGTCCTTCATCGAGTTCTTCGCCGAGGAGGCCAAGCGCGTCTATGGCGAGACCATTCCGACACCGCGCTCGGATGCGCGCATCCTCGTTATCAAACAGCCAATGGGCGTGGTCGCCGCGATCACGCCTTGGAACTTCCCGTTGGCGATGATCACGCGCAAGGTCGCCCCGGCGCTCGCGACCGGTAACACGGTAGTCTGCAAGCCCGCACCGGACACGCCGCTGACCGCCCTCGCGCTGATGCAGCTTGCCGAGGAGGCCGGCGTTCCGGCCGGGGTGCTCAACATGGTGACGAGCGATGCCGAGGGCGCAGCGGCCATCGGCTCTGAAATGACCTCGAACCCGCTGGTGCGCCTGATCGGCTTCACTGGCTCCACCCGCGTGGGCAAGCTGCTGATGGAACAGGCCGCCGGCACGGTGAAGAAGGTCGCGCTGGAGCTCGGGGGCAACGCGCCCTTCATCGTTTTCGACGACGCCGACCTGGACCGCGCGGTCGCTGGCGCGATGGCCTCGAAATACCGCAACACCGGCCAGACCTGTGTGTGCGCAAACCGCATTCTGGTGCAAGACGGCGTGTACGACACATTCGCCGCAAAGCTGGCCGAAAAGGTCCAAGAGATGAAGGTGGGCCGGGCCACCGAGGCCGAGGTCATGCAGGGGCCGCTCATCAACGAGCAGGCGCTGGAAAAGGTCGAGGCGCATGTGGCCGATGCGGTCGAGAAGGGCGCGAAGGTGCTCACCGGTGGCAAGCGCCATGCGCTGGGCCGGACCTTCTATGAGCCGACGATCCTGACGGACGTGACCAGCGACATGCGCCTGGCGAATGAGGAGACCTTCGGTCCGGTCGCGCCGCTGTTCCGCTTCCAGAGCGAGGAAGAAGCCGTCGCCACGGCAAACGACACGCCATTTGGTCTCGCCGCCTATTTTTACACCAAAGACCTGGGCCGCGCCTGGCGCGTTTCCGAGGCGCTGGAATACGGCATGGTCGGCGTCAACGAAGGGGTGATCTCCACCGAGATGGCACCGTTCGGCGGTGTGAAAGAGTCCGGCCTGGGCCGCGAAGGCTCGCATCACGGCATCGAGGAGTTTGTCGAGATGAAATACATAATGATGTCGGGGCTGGGCCGGTGAGTGCTGATGAACGCAAGCAGCAAGTGGCCGACGCCGCGCTGGGTCTGGTCGAGCCGGGCATGAAGCTGGGCCTCGGCACGGGCTCGACGGCAGCGGCCTTCATCGCAGCGCTTGGTGCGCGGGTGCGCGAGGGACTGGACGTCCAGTGCGTGCCAACCTCAAGCGCGACCGCGGAGCAGGCGCAAGGCGCCGGCATCTCGCTCGCAACCCTTGACGACGCAGGCGAATTGGACCTCGCCATCGACGGCGCGGACGAGATCGACGGCTCCCTCAGCCTCATCAAGGGCGGCGGCGGGGCGCTGTTGCGCGAGAAGATTGTAGCGATGGCGTCGCAGCGCTTCGTGGTGATCGCGGATGAGAGCAAGCTGGTTGGCAGCCTGGGCGCGTTCGCGCTGCCCGTTGAGGTGGAGCCGTTCGGCGTGCGCTCGACCCTGCGGATGATCAGCATGGTTGGCCGGGAGGCGGGGTGCGAAGGCGACGTGCGGCTGCGCGAGGCGGAAGACGGCCCATTCCGGACCGATGGCGGCCACTACATCGCCGACTGCGCGTTTGGCAGCATCCCGGACCCGGCCCTGCTCGCCGACATGCTCTCCATGATCCCGGGCGTGATCGAGCACGGGCTGTTTGTCGACATGGCTGATGCGGCGATCATCGCGGGGCCGGACGGCGTGCGCATCCTGGAGCCGGCAACACAGACCTGAGAGGCGGGGCAACCAAGCATGAGCACTTACGACTACGATCTGTTCGTCATCGGGGCGGGCTCTGGCGGAGTGCGCGCGGCGCGGCTTACGGCGCAGCTCGGCAAGCGCGTGGCCATCGCCGAGCAGGACCGGGTCGGCGGTACATGCGTTATCCGCGGCTGCGTGCCAAAGAAGCTGCTGGTCTATGCCAGCCATTATGGTGAGGCGATAGAGGATGCGTCGGGCTTCGGCTGGACGGTCGAGGGCGCGCGCTTTGACTGGGCAACGCTCATCGCCAACAAGGACAGTGAAATCGACCGGCTCAACGGGGCCTATACCCGCAATCTGGAGCGCGCGGGCGTAGAGTTGTTCCAAAGCCGCGCCGTCCTGGCCGGCCCGCATACCATCCGCCTCACGGCCGACGGCCGCGAAGTCACCGCCGAAACCATCCTGATCGCCACAGGCGGGCGGCCCTGGGTGCCGGACATCCCCGGCGCGGAATATGGCATCACCTCGGATGAAGCATTCCACCTGCCTGAGTTGCCGAAGCGCGTTCTGATCGTCGGCGGTGGCTATATCGCGGTTGAGTTCGCCGGCATCTTCGCTGGGCTGGGCTCACAGGTGAAGCTCGCCTATCGGGCCGATCAGATTCTGCGCGGCTTCGATGACGACATGCGCAACGCCTGCGCAGACCACATGCGCAACAAGGGCATCGACATTCTCACGCACACCGAACTGAGCGCAATCGAACGCGACGGCGAAGTTCTGTCGGCCCGCTTACGCGGCGGCGGCACGATCGAGACGGACGCCGTGATGTTCGCGACCGGGCGCGTCCCGAACACCGAAGGACTCGGACTGGCTGAACTTGGCATAGAGCGCGGCTGGAACGGCTATGTGGTCGTCAACGCGTATTCGCAATCCTCCGTCCCGCATATCTACGCCATCGGGGATGTGACGCACCGTGTCGCGCTGACCCCTGTCGCCATCGACGAAGGCGTGCGCTTCGTTGAGACGGTATTCAGGGACAACCCGCAGGAGGTGGACCACAGCTTCATCCCAACCGCGGTGTTCTCACAGCCCGAGATCGGTACGGTCGGCCTCACCGAAGCGGAGGCGCGCGAGCGCGAGACCGGCATCGACATCTACATGGCGCGTTTCAGGCCAATGAAGCACACGCTGTCCGGGCGCGACGAGCAGATGGTCATGAAGCTGATTGTGGATCAGGAATCCGGCTGCGTGCTGGGCGTCCACATCCTCGGGCCGGATGCCGCCGAAATGGCGCAGATCGCGGCGATCCCGATGCGCATGGGCGCGACCAAGGCGGATTTTGACACGACCATGGCGCTGCACCCATCAGCGGCGGAGGAGCTTGTGACCATGCGCGAGAAATGGCAGCCGCCCACCGCGCAGGCGGCGGAATAGCGCGCCGCGCTCACCACGCCAGAACTGGGTACAGCGAACCCAGCAGCAAGACACCCATGGTGATGTTGAACGCGCGCAGCCGCGCCGGGCTGGTCAACACGCGCTGCGCCTGTTTGCCAAGAACGGCCCAGAAGCTGACCGACGGCAGATTGGTCAGCGCGAACACCATCGCAGCCAGCGCAACGCCTTCGATCCCTGGCGCGGGCAGATAGACGCTGATCGCCGTAAGCGCCATGGCCCAGCCCTTCGGATTGACCCACTGGAACGCGGCGGCTTGAAGGAAGGTCAGTGGCCGGCCGGAGCTGCTCTGCCCACGCGGCGCGCCCGCATTCACGATCTTCCACGTCAGGTAGAGCAGATAGAGAACGCTCACCACCTTCAGGATCGTGTATGTGACCGGATAAGCATCGAATACGCCGGTCAACCCAGCGCCGACGAGGAATATCATGAACGCATGGCCGAGGCTCACGCCGAGCATGTGCGGCACCGTGCGGCGCAGGCCGTAATTCGCGCCGGAGGCAAGCAGCATCAGATTGTTCGGTCCCGGCGTGATCGAAGAGACGAACGCGAAGGCAATCAATGCCGTGACAATCTCAACATTCATGGCGCAATCTCATTTTCATAGCTGCTGGCGCAAGCTTATGCGATGATACACGCCATGTGTCCTCTTTCTTGGGTGCTAAAAAGGATTTTTTGCAAGAAATGCCGAATATTGATGCAATTGACGAAAAAATATTGCATGAGCTGACGCAAGACGGGCGGATCAGCAATACCGAGTTGTCCCGGCGGGTGGGGCTGTCGTCCTCGGCCTGCCTGCGCCGCGTGCAGGAGTTGGAGCGCAGCGGCGCGATCCGCAAATACCGCGCCGTGCTGGATCGCAGCGTCCTCGGGACCGGGTTCGTCGCCTATGTCGCCGTCGGGCTGTCAGATCACTCCAAGGGCGCGCAGGAAGCCTTCGAACGGTCGATCGCCACGGCGTCCGAAGTGCTTGAATGCCACAATGTGACCGGCTCGATCGAATACCTGCTGCGCGTCGAGGTCGCTGACCTCGCGGCCTACAAGGTGTTCCATACCGACGTGCTCGGCACGCTTCCGCAAGTCACCTCGATCACATCTTATGTCGTAATGGATTCGCCGAAGGACGAACGCGCCTGAGGACACGCGCACGACCCGCTTGCCTCCTCGCCCGGACCGCGACATGTTGAAGCCGAGTTGGGGCAACAACCGTAAGGGGGACTGTCGTGGGGCGTCTCACAGACCGTATCGCGCTGGTGACCGGCGCAGCCGGCGGCCTCGGGCTGGCCATGTCCAAGCTGTTCGCGGCGGAGGGTGCGCATGTCATCCTGACCGATCTGGATGAAGAGCGCGTGCACGCTGGCGCCGAGGAGATCCGCAGCGCTGGCGGCCAAGCCTCCCCGGCTGTGTTGGATGTCACGGATGCGGACGCGATCGCGCGGGCGTTCGCCGAGATCGAGCGCGCCCACAACAAGCTGCATGTCCTCGTCAACAACGCCGGCAACTTGCTGCGCGCGGACTTCCGCCATATGGAGGATGCCGACTGGGAGAGCGTGCTGAACCCCCATTTATGGGGCACGGTCCGGGTCACGCGCGCGGCTTTCCCGCTGCTGAAAGCGGCGGACGGCGCGGCGATCGTCAACCTGTCCTCGATCATGGCCACCCAGCACGCGCGCCAGCTTTCCGCCTATTCAACCGCAAAAGCGGCGATTGCCGGCCTGTCGCGCAGCCTGGCAGTCGAATTCGCCCCTTATAATATCCGCGTGAATTATCTCTGCCCTGGCTTTATCCCGACGGCGCTGACCGGCCGCTACACGAACAATCCGCACCTCTCGAAAGCCCTTATCGCGCAAATGCCGATGCGCCGGTTCGGCACGCCTGAGGAGGTCGCGCGGGTGGCGCTGTTCCTTGCCAGTGACGACTCCGCCTATACCACGGGTGAAGGCATCATGGTCGATGGCGGGATGAGCCTGAACCTCGCCTGATGGCCGCCCCGGCCTGATGGTCAAAAATTCGTGACCGCGTTGCGCTTGATATGCCGCAATGGCGCGATACCTCCATGGCGATGGCTGGATGACGCGTGACAATGCGTCGCTCACCGCGCGCCGCTCTGGCCCGCCGGCGGGATCATTTAAGGACAAGGAGAGTTCGATGGCTTTGACGAGGTTTCTAGCTGCCAGTTCGTTTGCCCTCGCGGGGCTCTTCGGCGCAGCGCTGTTGGCCGTACCGGCCGATGAAGCGGCCGCCGAGCCGCAGACTTATGAGTTCGACAAGAACCATACCCAGATCAGGGTCACCTGGAATCACCTCGGGCTGAGCGAGCAATCCCTGCTGTTTAGCGAATATTCGGGCAGCGTGACATTTGACGAAACGGACGTGTCCAATAGCGCGGTTACTGTGACGATCGACCCTGCCAGCGTCGATTCAGGCATCGCCAAGTTTGATGATCACCTGCGTAGTGGTGATTTCTTTCATGTCGAGGAGCATGACCAGATCAGCTTTGAGACGACGACGGTCGTCCAGACCGGCCCGGACACCGGCCGCATGACGGGTGATCTCACCATAAAGGGCATCACCAAGCCTGTGACGCTGGATGTGACGCTAAACTACTCAGGCGAACACCCGCTGGCTGCCTTCAATGAACAGTATAAGGGCCGCCAAGCCGCCGGCTTCACTGCTACCGGCCGCGTCTTGCGAAGCGATTTTGATCTCGGCAACTTCGCGCCGCTTGTCTCCGACTGGATCGACATCGAGATTAACACCGAACTCTTCTACGAAGCGCAAAGCTGAATCTTCAGGGCCGGGGCAGCGCGTCCCGGCCTACTCAGCTGTGACAACGGCCCCGGGCCCGAGTGCGGCGGGCGTACCCGCGACGGTTTCCTCAATAAGCCGGTCGACAACCGCATTCTGCGCGTCGCGCTCGCTCAGTCCACTCGCCACCGCTGCATGAAATACCGCCAACTGGCGATCAGCGCTCGTTCCGCGCGCCAGAATTGTATGGACATTTTCGACCTCGGCACGCATCCCGAGCGCATCGGCATCCTCGTCAATGAGATCGAGCAGTTCATCCATCAGTTCGCTGAAGCCGATGATCTGACCGCGCCCGAAATCGATCATGCCCTTTTCGATGCCGTATCGCTGCGCGCGCCAGCGGTTTTCGGTCAGCAGGAAATTCGTGTAGGCGCGCCAGCGCTTGTTGGCGCGGCGCAGGCGGTAGAGCATCCGGCAGATGCAGGCGAACAGCGCCGCGATGGTGATGGCGTCATCCATCAGCGTGCAGACATCCGGCACGCGCATCTCAAGCGTGGGGAACTTCGCCGACGGCCGCAGGTCCCACCAGACCTTCGTGGCGTCCTCAATAACCCCGGCCTGCACCAGCACATCTACCGTGCGCTGATATTCGCCGTAGCTGTCAAACTGTGCGGGCAGCCCGGTGCGCGGCAGCTCGTCGAAAACCGAAAGGCGGTAGGATTTCAGCCCCGTCACCTCGCCCTTCCAGAACGGCGAAGACGAGGATAGCGCCAGCAGATGCGGCATGAAATACACCGCCTGATTGAGCAGGTCGATGCGTGTGTCGTCATCATCGATGCCGATATGTACGTGCATCCCGCAGATCAGCAGCCGACGGACCACTACCTGAAGGTCCTCTGCAAGCGTGTTGTAGCGGTCGCGGTCGGTGTGCGCCTGCAGGTTCCATTGCGCGAAGGGGTGCGTCGACGCCGCCACCAGCGCCATGTTGTGCTGGCCGGCCACGCGCGCAAGCGCAGCGCGGATTTCCGCAAGCGTCGCCCGCGCCTCCTGGATCGAGGCGCAGACCCGGGTGCCAATCTCGATTTGCGAGCGCAGAAACTCCGGGCTGACTTCACCGAGCGTCGCGCCGCTGAGCGCGGTCTGGCAGGCCTCCATCATCTCGGCTGGCGGATCGGCCACAAGATCGCGGGTCATTGGGTCGACCAGAAGGTATTCTTCTTCTATGCCGATCGTAAAATTCTTGTCATCGAACAGCATTAATGGATCATCCGCCATACCAGCCGCCTCTTTTCCGATTTTACACTATCCGTTGCAATAAATCACCGATGACATACGCGGCCCCGGCCGCCAGCAACCCGATGCAAAGCGTCTCCAGCCCCGAAATCCACCAGGGCCGCGGTGACCAGAAGGAGCGGATCGAGCCGATGGCGAAAAATGTGGCTGCCGTCATGACCAACGCATAGACAGCCGCGTTCTCCAGCCCGAAGAGATAGGGCAGCAGCGGCACCGACCCGCACAGCACGAAGGCCGCGAAGACCGCCAGCGCCGCCCTGGACGGGAGCCGGTTGACCATCGGCATTCCGTGCTCCTCAGCCATCATGGTGTCGATCCACCGGTGCTGCTCCTCGGTGATGATATTAACGACGCGATCGAGGTCTTCGCCGCTGAACCCCTTCGCCTTGAAAATCTGGCGCACCTCCTCGCGCTCGCCTTCAGGGTGCATCGCGACATGGCGCTCTTCCATTTCGCGGATCTTCTGATATTCCTCGTGCTCCGCCTTGGTGCCGGTGTAATTGGCTGCGGCCATGGACAACGCATCGGCGATCAGCTTTGCCAGCCCGAGGATCAGGATAACCCGGGACGGCATATCAGCCCCGACCGCACCCGCCACGATGGCGAAGGTGGTGACCAGGCCATCGATACCGCCATATATCCAGTCACGTAAGTAACTTGCGGACGGCCCTGTGCTGATTCGATCGGCGATCGCTTGAGGGGAATGGCTGTGTTCTAGGCGCATTGCTGTGTTCCAGATGCTGCAAGGGCTGGCCAGTTGTCCTATGATGGCTTATACCATCCGCGAAAATAGCGGCGCGGCCATTGTCGACGTTTTCCAGCGCCACGATGCCTGTGCCGCAACACACCAAGTTTGTAGGAAGGATCGAGTTATGGCAGCCCCGTGGTCGCCGCAAAGCTGGCGGGAGAGGCCGGCGCAGCAGCTTCCCGTATACCGTGATGAGGCCGCGCTGGCCGCGGTCGAAGCGCAGCTGGCAAGCTACCCGCCGCTGGTGTTCGCCGGAGAAGCACGCGAGTTGACGGACAAGCTCGCCGAGGTCGCACACGGCAGGGCATTTCTGCTTCAGGGTGGCGACTGCGCCGAAAGCTTCGCCGAGCACGGTCCGAACACGACCCGCGATTTTTTCCGGGTGTTCCTGCAAATGGCCGTCGTGCTGACTTTCGCCGGGCGCTGCCCCGTGGTCAAGCTTGGGCGTATCGCAGGCCAGTTTGCCAAGCCACGCTCGTCGCCGGTGGAACACCAGGGCGATGCCGAGCTTCCGAGCTATCGTGGCGACATCGTCAATGACATTAATTTCTCCGAGGCCAGCCGTGAGCCGGACCCGCGTCGGATGATCGAGGCCTACCGGCAATCAGCGGCGACGCTGAACCTGCTGCGAGCACTGTCCCAAGGCGGATATGCGGACCTTGAGCGCGTGCATCAATGGACGCTCGATTTCGTCAAAGACAGCCCGGCGAAGGCGCGCTACCGCGAACTTGCAGACCGCATCAGCGAAAGCCTCGACTTCATGCGCGCCTGCGGAGTCACGCCGGACAGCCAGCCGCAGCTTCACCGCACCAGCTTTTATACAAGCCATGAGGCGCTGTTGCTCGGATATGAGGAGGCGTTCACACGCGTCGACTCGCTCACGGGCGACTGGTACGCGACCTCCGGCCATTTCGTGTGGGTCGGCGATCGCACCCGCCAGCTGGACCATGCGCATATCGAGTACGTGCGCGGGATCAAGAACCCGATCGGCCTCAAATGCGGACCGAGCATGAGCCCGGATGACCTGCTTGGGCTGATCGACGTCCTGAACCCGGACAACATCGCCGGCAGGCTGACGCTGATCACCCGCTTCGGCGCGGATGTTGTCGAAGACTACCTGCCTGAGCTGATCCGGGCGGTGAAGCGCGAGGGCCGTCACGTGATCTGGTCCTGCGACCCGATGCACGGCAACACCATCAAGGCAGCCAGCGGCTACAAAACGCGGCCATTCGGGGCGATCATGCGCGAGGTCGAGCACTTCTTCGATGTGCACGCGGCTGAGGGCACGCATGCCGGCGGTGTCCATGTCGAGATGACGGGCAACAACGTCACCGAATGCACCGGCGGCGCGGTGCCGATAAGCGAGACCCAGCTTTCTGACCGTTACCATACGCACTGCGACCCGCGGCTGAACGCTGATCAGGCGCTGGAACTCGCCTTCCTGATCGCAGAGCGTCTGCGGCGCGAACACATCGAAGACCAGCCGCGCGTGGCCAGCGCCGGATAACGAGAGATGGCCGCCTTACAGGTGGCTTTTTTCATTTGTTCGCCTTCACGGGGGATGGGGCATGTCACGGCGTCAGAAGGACCGGCCAACGGTTGTCAATCCGATCTTCGAGAAGTCTGTCGGCGATGTGATCCATGAAGCTGCCCGCGATCGCCGGGACCTGAAGGCCCGCGCGCCCGAACCCTCACCCCGCGCATATGACCAGGTCACGGAACCGGCAGGCGCACCCGATTGGCCCGCACCGTCGCCAATCGCCGAGCCGCCGCAGCCCTCGCCGGTCGAGGAGACCGCCCCAAGCTGGCCGATGCCGGTTGCGGAGTTTCGCAAGGGGCATTTCCTTCACAGCGGCGATGTGATGCTGACCACCAAGCTCGGCAGCTGGTTCTCGTTCTTCAATCGCGCCCTACATGAAGCTGACTTCGCCCACGCCGCGCTGGTTTTTGCTACACGTCATTCCGACATCGGCGTCGACGAGAGCTACCTGATCGAGACGACCTTTGGCGGGGTGGAGATGAGCGCATTTGGCGAGATCGTCGAGCCCACCAAGGTGTATGAGGATACCGGCCGGCCGCCGGAATATATTGTCGGCATCAAACGGCTGGAGCAGCCCTGGGCAACGCCGAAACTGCGGGCGATGGTATCCGGGCGGATGCTACGCTTCCTCGATATTGACCGCTACGACTATTCCATGCTGGCCGCGCTGGCCTCGCGCCACACCCATTTCTGGTTCAGGCTGCGTAGCCTGCTGTTCGGCCGTGCGCCCTCGCTAGGCGAGCATGTGCGCCGCCGACGCGTCTATGCGCCCGCCGAATTCATTTGCTCCGGCTTTGTTCAGTTCGCCTTCGTGGACATGGTGCGCGAGGCGGTTGAGCGCGGGCATATCGAAGCCGACCTTGCGGAGCGCATCTGGCCAGACGTGTTGTTCGCCCCATGGGTCAAGCACGACACGACGATGGAAGATCTCATGGGCGTGCGCCCGATCGAACTGGCCCAAAGCGACCGGCTGGCTTGGAAATATCTGATTTATGGCGGCCAGGTTTACCCCGTGGAGCGCAACGAGAATGTGGACGCGCTACTTGCGCGTATTCACAAAGAGAGCAAACAGCGCGCCAAGCGCGAGGCCTGAAGCCTTGCACGCTGCCGGCAACTTATTCGAGCCGGTTGTCTTGCGGGCCGGTCGAGGGACTTGCGTACCGCTGGCGGGTGTTGCGCGCCGCGGCAAGTCTTGCGCGCCGCGGCAAGTCTTGCGCGACGTCGCGGCATGGTTACGTTTGGCGCGAAATCCGCCACGCTCATTAGCGAGAGCTGCATGATCAAGGCAAGCCAAACGACAAGGCGACATGACCGACCATCTCAAACTCGCACTGGCCCAACTCAACCCGACAGTCGGCGATCTCCGCGGCAACGCCGATCGCGCCCGCGCCGCCCGCGCTGAGGCCGCTGAGGCTGGCGCTGACCTCATCTGCTTTTCCGAGCTGTTCATCTGCGGCTATCCCCCTGAAGACCTGATCCTCAAGCCAGCCTTCATCGACGCGGCGCGCCGCACCATCGAGGAACTGGCCGTCGACACCGCTGATGGTGGCCCGGCCATGCTGATCGGCACGCCCTGGCCCGGCGCGGACAAGCCGCATAATAGCGTCGCGCTGCTCGATGCGGGCGAGGTGCGGGACGTGCGCCACAAGGTGGAGCTGCCGAATTACGGTGTGTTCGATGAAAAGCGCGTCTTCGCTCCGGGCGAGATGCCCGGCCCGATCAGCTTTCGCGGTGTGCGCCTTGGCGTGCCGGTCTGCGAGGATATCTGGGTCGAGGACGTCTGCGAGTGCCTGGCCGAAACCGGCGCGGAGATGCTGATCGTGCCGAACGGCTCGCCCTTCACGCTCGCCAAGCAGGAGACACGGCAGCATGTGGCCGTCGCGCGTGTGGCGGAGACCGGATTACCGCTCGTATACCTCAACCAGTTGGGCGGACAGGACGAATTGGTGTTTGACGGGTCCTCTTTCGTGCTCAATGCGGGCGGTCGGTTGGCATTGCAAATGCAGGACTGGCGTGAACACGTGGCAATCACCGAGTGGACGCGCGGCCCCGAAGGCTGGGCCTGCGCGCCGGGCGAAAAGGCCGTGCTGATCGAAGGCGACGCCGCCGCTTATCAGGCCAGCGTGCTTGGCCTGCGCGATTACGTGGAGAAGAACGGCTTTCCCGGCGTTGTCCTCGGCCTGTCGGGCGGGATCGACTCCGCCCTGAGCGCGGCAATCGCCGTCGATGCGCTGGGCGCGGAGCGCGTGCACTGCATCATGCTGCCATACAAATATACCTCCGACACCAGTCTCAGCGACGCCGCCGCCTGCGCGAAAAGCTTGGGTGTGCGATACGACACCGTGCCGATCGCCGCGCCGGTTGAGGGCTTCATCGCCGCGCTCGATCCCGTGCTGGACGGCGGCGGCCACGGCGTCACGATCGAAAACCTGCAGTCGCGCACGCGCGGCACTATCCTGATGGCCGTGTCCAACGAGACCGGGGCGATGGTCGTGACGACCGGCAACAAGTCGGAAATGTCGGTTGGATACGCCACGCTCTACGGCGACATGAACGGCGGCTTCAATCCGATCAAGGATCTTTACAAGACGCAAGTCTACGCTGCCGCGCGCTGGCGCAACGCCAATCAGCCCATCGGCGGCCTTGGCCCAGCAGGCGAGGTCATCCCGGAAAACATCATCACCAAGGCCCCGAGCGCGGAACTGAAGCCCGACCAGACGGACCAGGATTCCCTGCCGCCCTACGACGCGCTCGATGATATCCTGCGCTACAAGATCGAGCACGAAATGCCACACGAGGAAATTGTGGCGCGCGGACACGCCGACGCGGTTGTGCGCAAGGTTGAGAACTTGCTGCGCATCGCGGAGTACAAGCGCCGCCAGTCTGCACCGGGCGTGAAGATCACCGAGCGCGTATTCGGCCGCGACTGGCGCTATCCGATCACCAACAAGTTTCGTGAAGGCCAGCACTGAGATGAGCAAGATCGCGGTGCGTTTCGCGCCCAGCCCGACAGGGTTTCTGCATATCGGCAATATCCGGCCCGCGCTATTCAACTGGCTATTCGCGCGCGGGGCTGGTGGGCGTTTCGTGCTGCGGCTGGACGACACGGACATGGCGCGCTCGCGCGCCGAATTCGCCGATGCGATCCGCGAGGATTTGCGCTGGCTGGGGCTGGAGTGGGACGAGGAGGTGCGCCAGTCTGACCGGCTCGGCCTGTATGATGAGGCGGTGGAGACGCTAAAGGCCGCAGGGCGGCTCTATCCCGCTTATGAAACGCCGGATGAGCTGGATCGCCGCCGAAAGCGCCAGCGCGCGCAAGGCCTGCCGCCGATCTATGACCGCGCGGCGCTGAAGCTGACCGACGCCGACCGGGCCAAGCTCGAAGCCGAAGGCCGCAAACCGCACTGGCGCTTCAAGCTGGATCACAGTGAGGTGGCGTGGGACGACCTGATCCGCGGCGCGCAGAGCATTGACGCCGGCTCGCTCTCCGACCCGATCCTGGTGCGTGAGGACGGCACTTACCTCTACACACTGCCAAGCGTTGTGGATGACATCGCGCTGAGTATCACGCATGTGATCCGCGGTGAGGACCACGTCGCCAACTCCGGCGCGCAGATCCAGATTTTCGAGGCGCTGGGCGCGGCGCCGCCCCGGTTTGCGCATCATAACATGCTGGTCGGCGCGGAAGGCGAGGCGCTCGGCAAGCGTCTGGGCACGCTCTCGATCCGGCAGATGCGCGAGGACGGGCTGGAGCCGCTGGCGATCCTGAGCCACTCCGCCGCGATCGGCACGTCGGACGCCGTGACCGCGCATCAAAGCCTCGACGCGCTGATCGGGAATTTCGATCTGGCCAAGGTTTCGCGCGCTCCGGCACGGTTCGACATGGCGGAGTTGCGCGCGGTCAATGCGCGGCTTTTGCACGAGCGCGCCTATGCCGATGTCGCCGGGCGGCTGACCGAGATGGGCGTAGGCGGCGGCGAAGCGTTCTGGCTGGCGGTACGCGCCAATGTCGAGGTGCTGGCCGATGCACGCGACTGGTGGCACGTCGTCGCCGGGCCGGTGACGCCGGAGATCGAGGACGCCGAATTCTGCGCCACCGCTGCCAAGCTGCTCCCGCCCGAGCCGTGGGACCACTCAACGTGGAAGACATGGACCGACGCGGTAAAGGCCGAGACAGGGCGCAAAGGCCGCGCACTGTTTCACCCGCTGCGTCTGGCGATTACCGGGCGCGGCGCGGGCCCGGAACTCGCGGCTTTGCTGCCGCTCATCGGACGCGATACGGTCGCAGCACGCCTGCGTGGCGAGGCCGCCTAGGCTGCGCACATCAGTGGCGATAATGCGGCCCGGCGTCGCTACCGATGCTGGCGGCGATAGGGAAATCCGGATAAATCTCGTCCTTGCGCAGATAAGCGATTGGCAGCCGTCCGTCTTTCCCGACGCGTAGCGCACTGTGCGCCGTCACCACATAGCCGAGACGCTGGAAGAACGGGGCTTGATGGGCCGTGGTGCGCACGCGCACGCTTCGGTAGCCAGCGGCGTGCGCCTCGGCCTCTGCGTGGGCGACAAGCAGGCGGCCAATCCCTGCGCCCGCGAATAAGGGCCAGACAAAAAGCATCTGCAATCGCGCGACATCAGGCGTCGCGCCAGCCGGTTTCCAGCCGACGGTACCGACCAGTTCATCGCCCACCCAGGCGGCCGTCAACTCGCCCTCGACAAGTGCATGAATGTATTCTTCGCTATGGAGAGTGGCGGCCAGGTTCTCGACGTCATCCTCGCCAAGATGATGTGCAGCACAGGCGCGCGTGGCTGTGCCATGTACATAGCGAATCGCTGAAACATCATCGATCATTGCCGGCCGCAGAGACACGCCGGCCAAAAACAGCTGTGGTGCACGCTTGAACTGAGACATTTGAACGACTTTAAGCTACGGAAGATTATGCAAGAATTTCGGCGGTAAAAATGGCATAAAAAGGCCCAACGGCAGGAAAGAACAGAGATTTTCTTGTGAAAATCTATAGATCGACGGCTCTGGAGGATTGACAGCTTAGCGTCGTCGCGGATCGAAACTGTCGTCTTGCGAACCATCGCGGTCAAGCGCCTCCTCGCCAGCCTCTGGCGTGGCTGTCCCGTCGCCAGCATCAGCTTGTGTATCCCATGGGCCACCCTCTTCCAGGCGATCGCTCTGGCCGCCGACCTCCGGAGACGACTGGGCGATCTTGGATGCGGAATATTCCGAGGCATCACATGAGCAGCCGTCGATGAATTTCTTCCGGTAGAGCCACGCATTTTCCAGTTGGGTGTAGGGTCTACCTTCCAGCGAGACCATGCTCTCCACATCCTCGCCGGGGTTGCGATAGACGAACAACTCGGTCGGAGCGGCACATCGCTGGCGGCATTGGGTTTCATCGGACTGGAACTGGCTGGGCAGCGTAGAAAAGCTCATCGGGAAGTAGAAGCCGTC
This sequence comes from uncultured Hyphomicrobiaceae bacterium, assembly GCA_964572465.1. GTDB lineage: Bacteria > Pseudomonadota > Alphaproteobacteria > Rhizobiales > Rhodomicrobiaceae > Dichotomicrobium. Next base: position 1,270 of record CAZNGB010000027.1, on the reverse strand, counting down.
GCACTGGCGCACGCACATAGTACGATAGGTCGCAAACGGCAATTCCGAAGGCGAACGCTGCTGGCGCGGCTCGCGGGTGCTGGTGCCCCGATCATCGAAAAAGGAGAAGAAGGTCGGACGCCGCGCCTCATACTGGCGCTCATAATCCTCACCACACCCATAGCGCGCCAGTTCCGCGATCAGGTCATCCTGCCGGGACTGCGCGCTGCCGGTGCGGCGGATACGTTCAATCTGGTCGCGGAGCGATTCCACCTGGCGTTGGGCTTTCCGCGCCTCACCGTCCAACGCGACGCATTCCGGCGTGCGCCGCAGCGAGCGGCCGAAAAAGAATGTCTGCTCATAGCAGTTACGCCGGTCGGCCTTGGTCTTCACGTCGCGAAAGGCATCCTCCGCTTGGCGTAGCTGCTTTTGCAGATCGGGCAACTGACCACGGTTCTGGTTGCTGCGCCTCCATTCCTGGACGAGGCGCTGTTCCAGCTGGCGACAGTAATCAGCGCGGCGTTGGTCGCGGGCACGCCGGTCCTGCTGCTGGCTGCGGCCGTCACGCCAGGCATCGCGCTCCCACTCGAACAAGGATTGCGCGGTAGCCTCAGGCCATGTGCCCGACGCGCCAAGTACGCAGGCGGCGACCAGCGCCAGCGCCGCCAACCTCAGCGCGCAAACCGAGCCACCCCGCGCGTGATAATGTTGGATTCGCCTGCATTTGCCCAGGATTGCGGTCAACAGGTTGGCCCTCCTCATCGGCTGGAGATTACATTTTTTGCGCCACGGTTGCGAACACTATATGGCGCGAGCGCGATCTCCACAGGCCGCCGCCTGCGGCAGCCGCACCGCGACGCTTGACCCGGCCGCCAAAACCTGCAACACACCGCGGCATGACGGCTTTGGCAACCACCTGCTGCATTATTATCGCGAGCTGACATAGCGACGCTGGCGCGCGGCCGTCTTTTGCCTCATGAAAATTTCAGACGCACCGCCTGCCAGCCGGGAGGGCGAGACGTGGCATTGAGGCTTTACAACACCCGAACGCGGACAAAAGAGGACTTCGCGCCGCTCGACCCGAACAAGGGCGTGCGCATGTATGTCTGCGGGCCGACGGTGTATGACTACGCACATATTGGCAACGCGCGGCCGGTGATCGTGTTCGATGTGCTCTACCGGCTGTTGCGGCATCTGGCGGATCGCGGCGAATGGGGCGAGGGCGTCACGGTCACGTACGCGCGCAACATCACCGACGTGGACGACAAGATCAACGCGCGCGCAGCCGAAG
>CAZNGB010000026.1:0-18148 GCA_964572465.1 uncultured Hyphomicrobiaceae bacterium | reverse complement strand
TCTTGCGCGAGCTGCGCCGGCGGCTAGGCGACCCCTCACGGCCGTCGATCGAGCTGGAATATCTGGAGCGCCTGATCGAGCGATTCTGATGCTGACAATCGGGCCAGCAACGCGTTGACTGTGTTGGAGCGCGTGTCGTGCGGGCTGTGTTGTCGGCGGATGGTGCCCAGGAGAAGACTCGAACTTCCACGACCATACGGTCACTAGCACCTGAAGCTAGCGCGTCTACCAATTCCGCCACCTGGGCCTATGTTGCATAGCTATTGCGACAGCGTATCGTTGTCAATGTCCCCCGCTGCGACTTCACATGGCCAGGGCGGCATTGTAAGGCTGTGCCCGGCAATGCGAATGCGTGAGGGAAAGGACGGCCTCGATGGCGAAGGCGCTCGACGACTCAAAGCTCGTGACAGTGTTCGGCGGCTCCGGCTTCCTCGGGCGGCACACGGTCTGGGCGCTGGCACAGGCGGGCTACCGGGTGCGCGTGGCTGTGCGCCGGCCAGAGCTGGCGGGCTTCCTGCGCTCTTACGGGCTGGTCGGGCAGATCCACCCGATCCAGGCCAATGTGCGCGATAACGAGTCGGTCCGACAGGCGATTGTCGGGGCCAATGCTGTCGTTAATCTGGTCGGCATCCTCGCGCCAACCGGCAAGCAGACCTTTCGCTCGGTTCAAGCCGAAGGCGCGGCGCGCATTGCCGGCATGGCCGCGGAAAGCGGCATTTCCAGTTTCGTGCATGTGTCGGCCATCGGCGCCGATCATAACTCCAGCGCCCGCTACGCCCGTACCAAGGCAGAGGGCGAAGACGCCGTGCTGCGGGCGATCCCGAGCGCCGTGGTCCTGCGCCCCTCGATCGTGTTCGGCCCGGAAGATGAATTTTTCAACCGGTTCGCGGAGATGGCGCGGTTTTCGCCGGTGTTGCCGCTGATCGGTTTCGGCAAGACGAAATTCCAGCCGGTCTATGTTGGCGACGTGGCGAAGGCGATCGTCACGGCGCTGGAGGGGCGCGCGAGGCCCGGCGCGATTTATGAGCTGGGCGGGCCGCATGTGTACAGCTTCAAGGAGCTACTGGACAAGATCGGCGAATACACGATGCGCAAGCGCGCCTATGTCCCGATCCCGTTCTGGATGGCCACGATCCAGGCGGCGATGGTGCAGTGGCTGCCGAGTGCGCCGCTGACGGTCGACCAGGTCCGGCTGTTGCGCAAGGACAATGTCGTCAGCCAGCGGGCCAAGGATGAGGGCCTCACGCTCGAAGGGCTTGGGATTGAGCCGCACACCGTCGATGCGATCGTGCCGGATTATCTCTGGCGGTTCCGCCCCAACGGCGAGTTCGCCACCGACGAGACTCCCGAGGTGTGAATCAACTGGTACGGCTCAGGCATAGACGATGACGAACAGGAACGCGCCGAGCGCCAGCCGGTAGACCACGAACGGCAACATGCTCGTGCGCTTCAGCAGCCACATCATGAACCAGATGGCGATGAAGGCCGCGATGAACGACAGGCCGGCCGCCATTGCGCCCTGCTGTAGGGAGGCAGCCCCGCCGGTCTCGTAAAGCTCCAGCGCGCTGCCCGCGCCCAGCCCAAGGATCGAGGGGATCGCCAGCAGCATGGAAAACCGCGCGGCCTCGGGGCGCTCCATGCCGAGATAGCGCCCCGCGGTCATCGTCACGCCCGCGCGGCTCGCACCGGGGATCAGCGCTAGCACCTGCGCAAAGCCAATGAGCATCACGCCAGGCAGGCGCAGATTTCCGATATGCCGGTTAGTCGGAAACCGCTCGTCTACGATGAGCAACGCGAGCGCGAAAACGATATTGGCCCACGCGATGACCTCAAGGCTGCGCAGGCCATCGTAATAGCCTGACTTCAAGAGCGCGAACCCGACGATCAGGAGCGGGATCGAGGCCACGATCAGATAGACCAGCACGCGCGCCTCCGCGCTCATGCGCCCGCTGACCAGCGCCAGTGCACCGCGCAAGAGCGCGCGCATTTCCTTGTGAAAATAGATGATGACTGCGAACAGGCTGCCGACATGCATCGCCACGTCGATGAGCGGCCCCTGATCGGCCCAGTCCGAGACGAAATTCGGTACGATAATGAGATGCGCCGAGGAGCTGATGGGCCAGAATTCCGTGAGGCCCTGGACGATGGCGAGGATCAGGAGTTGTTCAAATGGCATGCGGCGTGATCCTTGTACGGACGCTCTTGTGCAGAGCCTGGCTCGCGGGCAAGGTGAGCGAGGTTTGCGGCGGCGCGTTGGCGGTTCTCCTACAGCGCGGCAAGCGCGCGCGCTAGCGCAAATCCACATTTGTCCCAACGGTTGATCGAAATCTCGCGATGTGGACGCTCCTTCACTTCCCGCTTTGCCCGTTCTCCCGGTCTATCCGGCTGGCACTGGCGGAGTATGAGTGGGAGGTCGAACTGGCCGAGCGCAGGCCCTGGGCGGTCGACCGCGCGTTTCTGGAGATGAACCCGGCGGGCTATCTGCCCGTGCTCAAGGGGCCGTCGGAGCTGCGTCTATGCGGCGCTTACGCCATTTCAGAGTATCTTGCGGATGCGAGCGGGCGGCCTGGGCGTGCGGGCAAACGTGAGAACACGCTGTTCCCCGGCAAGCCAGAGGCGCGCGCGGAAGCGCGGCGGCTGGTGGACTGGTTCCACCGCAAGTTCGACGAGGAGGCAGGGCGCTGCATGTTGGAGGAAAAGCTCTACCAGCGCTATCCCGAGGCGCGTCGCACGCCCGATCCGGACTTGATCCGCCTTGGCCGGGAGAACCTGCGCTATCACATGAGTTATGTCAGCTATCTAGCCCACGCCCGCGACTGGCTGGCTGGCGAGAACATAAGCTTTGCGGATCTGGCCGCGGCCGCCCATCTCTCTGTGATGGATTATCTCGACGAGGTGCCGTGGGATGCGTATCCCGAAGCAAAGGAGTGGTACGCGCGAGTTAAATCTCGCCCGTCTTTTCGGCCGCTGCTGAGTGACCGTCTGACAGTTCTGGCGCCGCCGGCGCATTATGCTGATCTGGATTTCTGATGGCGACGCTAGCGAAAAACCGGGCGGTGGACACTGCAGCGCTGCGCGCTGGGCTGGAGCGCCGCGCCCGCGAGGCGGGCTTTGATGCTGTGGGCATCACGTCAGCCGATGCGATCCCGCACGCAGCCCCGCGCCTGCGCGAATTCCTTGCCAAGGGGCGTCAAGGCACGATGGACTGGATGGCCGAGACGGCCGACCGGCGACAATCCCCGCGCGCGCTGTGGCCGCAGGCGCGCAGCGTCATCATGCTCGGGATGAATTACGGGCCGGATCACGACCCGCTGGAGGCGTTGGCGCAGGGCTCGCACGCGGCGATCTCGGTCTATGCGCAGGGGCGCGACTATCACGACGTCATCAAAGGCCGGCTTAAGCAGATCGCTGGCTGGCTGCACGGCGCGACTGGGCACGAGGTCAAGGTTTTCGTCGATACAGCGCCGGTGATGGAAAAGCCGCTGGCTGAAGCCGCCGGGCTGGGCTGGCAGGGAAAGCATACCAATCTCGTCTCCCGGGATCTTGGCTCATGGGTGTTTCTCGGCGCGATCTTCACGACCGCCGAGCTGCCCGCCGACGCGCCGGAGGCGGATCATTGCGGATCATGCCGCGCATGTCTCGACATCTGCCCGACCTATGCCTTTCCCGCGCCCTATCAGCTCGACGCGCGCCGCTGCATCTCTTATCTGACGATCGAGCACAAGGGGCACATCCCGGCTGAGTTCCGCGCGGCCATCGGCAACCGCATCTATGGCTGCGATGATTGCCTGGCGGTTTGCCCGTGGAACAAGTTTGCGCGGGAGGCGAGCGAGGCGAAGCTGCGGGCGCGCGATAGCGCCCGGTCTCCGGCCTTGAGCGAATTGCTTGCGCTGGACGACGCGGCGTTTCGCGCGCGATTCTCCGGCTCGCCGATCAAGCGCATCGGGCGGGACCGCTTCATCCGCAATGTGCTGATCGCTGCGGGCAATTCGGGCGATCAGGGCCTGCGCGCTCAAGTGATCGCATTGCTGGACGACGCCTCGCCGCTGGTGCGCGCGATGGCGGTTTGGGCGCTGGCGCGCCTCCAGTTGACGGATGGCGGCGGAACGGACTGGGAACGGATGAAATCCGCGCATCTGCCGGGCGAGAGCGACGCGGTGGTGCGCGCGGAATGGAAAGCGGGGGTATAGAATGTCGGTCTTGCTGGCGGTTGGCCTAGGCTACTCGGCGAAGGCGCTGGCGCGGCGGCTTTGCGCGCGTGGCTGGCGGATCATTGGGACGAGCCGCTCGGCCGAAGGCGCGCGCGCCATCGACGCGATGGGCTACGAGGGCGTGCAGTTCGATGGAACGGCCCGCAGTCCGGCACTCTCGCGCGCGATCGGCCAGTCGACGCATCTGCTGGTCTCCGCCTCGCCGGGGCCGGATGGCGATCCGCTGCTTGCGCATCACGCGGACGACCTGCGCGCCGCGCCGCTGCAATGGGCCGGGTATCTCTCGACTATCGGCGTTTACGGCAATCATGATGGCAAATGGGTCGATGAGGAGACGCCGGCCGCCCCGACCTCGCAGCGCGGCAAGGCCCGGGTCGAAGCCGAGCGCGCATGGGCGGCTTTCGCGGAGGATACCAGCGTGCCAGTGGGCATCTTCCGGCTTTCCGGCATCTACGGGCCGGGGCGTGGGCCGCTTGAAAAGCTGCGCCGGCGTGAGTCCCGCGCGGTCATCAAACCGGGGCAGGTGTTCAATCGCATCCATGTTGAGGATATCGCCACTGCGCTCGAAGCCGCGATATCCCGCGCGGGCGAGCGCAAAGGCCCGCGGGTCTATAACGTGACCGACGACGAGCCCGCGCCCCCCCAGGACGTGCTGGATTTCGCTGCGGACCTGATCGGCGTGCCGCATCCGCCGCGCGTGCCGTTCGAGGACGCCGACATGTCTGCAATGGCACGCAGCTTTTATTCGGACAACAAGCGCACCGCTAACTCGCGCATGAAGGCGGAGTTAGGCGTCAAACTCGCCTATCCAACTTACCGCGAAGGTCTGCGGGCGCTGGCCGCGCAAACATGAGCGCTTAGCGCACGATAAAACGGCGGTCGTTATGAGGCAGATACGGTCCGCACGTCGAGCGGACGCGGTTGTCATTGCCAACGACCCGGCAGGTCCGCTCCTTCACGCTCGGATTGCGGCGGATCGCGCTGGCTGAGACGTTCACGCCGTATTCGCGCGCAACCTGCGCAAGGTAATTATCCTCGCAATAGGGCGTGTTGATTCGGCCGTACTGGGTAATCTGAAAATTGCCTTCGCAGCGAATGGCCGCCGAGGCGGGCTGGGGCGACACGCCTGTGAGCAACACAGCAAGCGCGCCGGCTGCGGCAACTATGGTTATGCCTTTATTTTGTTCAAATCGCTTCATGTCAACGACCTCCCGTGCCTCATGCGAATGATGATCGACAATATCTTGCACCCTGAATTTGAACCTAACATGAATGCTTGTTCTGTGGCAGCGTGACACTGCCCGGCTCAGCGCATTGTGATCAGCGCGGGGCTATTTTCGTCCCGCTTCCATGTTCGCTGTGCAATCCCGGCAGATCGAAGCATTGGACACACCCAGCAAGGGCCAAGTATTATTGAGTCATGAGTGATTTTCGACACGAGCCCGATCCAGACAGCGGCGAAGCACAGTGGCGACGCGTGGCCGTCAGGGCGCTCGGCGGCGCGCCGCTGGAGAGCTTAAACGCCCTGCTCGATACCGGCGCTGAGATTGGCCCGTTGCAAACTCCTATGAGCGCAGGCGAAAAGGCGCTGGCTTCTGGGTATCCGGGCGCGACGCCGTTCGTGCGCGCAGCCTCTGCCGCGGGGCGGGCCTGGCAGGTGCTGCAGATCCTGGATAGCGCGCAGCCAGCCGAAGCGAACACTCAGGCGCGCGAGGATCTGGCGGGCGGCGCGGATGGGCTTTGGTTGGAGCTACAAGACGGTGCGCCTTATGGCGCTGGCGGGCTTCAATTGGACAGCCTGGAGGGGTTGGAGACAGCGCTGTCCGGGATCGGGCTTGATCAAACGCCAATTTACCTTGCGCCGGGCGCCCAGAGCTTGTCGACGGCTGCTGTGCTGCTCGCGGCGGCTCGAAAGCAGGGTGTCGCGCTCGATAAGCTATCCGGTTCGCTTGGTCTCGATCCGCTTGCGGTGATCGCGGCGCGCGGCGAAGCGCCGGTGCGTGGAGAAAAGGCCCTGGCCGAGGTGGTCGACGCTGCGGTGTTTGCGCGACGCGAGGGGCTGGGTATGCGCCCGCTGATGGTCTCTGGGCGGGTCTGGCATCAGGCCGGCGGCTCGGCGGTTGAAGAACTGGCCTGCGTCCTGGCTTCGGCGGTGGCCTATTGGCGCGCGCTGGCCGGCGCGGATGTGCCACTTGAAAGCGGTACGCAGATGATCGGCTTTCATCTGAGCGCTGATTCAGATGTGTTCGTGTCCATCGCCAAGTTCCGCGCGGCGCGGGCGCTGTGGGCGCGGGTGACTGAAGCCGCCGGTATTCCGGCGCAGCCAGCCTTTATCACCGGGGAGATGTCGTTTCGCACCATGACCAGCCGGGACCCGCACACCAATCTTCTGCGCGCGACGGCAGCGGCCTTCGCAGCAGGCGCTGGCGGGCTGCAGGCGCTTCTGCTGCTTCCGTTCAGCGCGGCGGCGGGCGTGCCCGATGCATTTGCCCGGCGGATGGCGCGCAATACGCAGTTGATCCTTGCAGAAGAGTCCGGGCTCGGCCGCGTCACGGATGCGCCGGGTGGGTCGTGGTATGTCGAGACGCTGACGCATGATCTTGCGGCGCGCAGCTGGGCGGCGTTTCAGGACATTGAGATGGCTGGCGGCTTGCTCGCGGCGCTCAAGAGCGGCGATGTCGCCCGTCGGTTGGGCGCTGTGCGCGAGCGGCGCGCGGGCGAGATTGCGCGGCGCGAGCGCGCGATCACCGGCGTGTCGACCTATCCCCATCTGGACGAAGCGCCCGCCTCGGTTGTGACGGCGAGTGAACGCGCGGCGGCTGAACCCGGCACGCCGCCTGATCTGCCCACAGCAGGGCAGGGCGAGCGCATGGCCGCGCTTGTCGCAGCCGCTGAACAGGGAGCGCGTATTGCCGACCTCGCTGCGGCGCTGCGTGAGCCATGCGAGCCGATACCGCCGCTGCCCGATCCCGCGCGGCGCGACGCGGCTGGCTTTGAGGCGTTGCGCGCGGCCTCAGACGAAGCGCGCGATGTCACAGGCGTGCGCCCCTCGGTGTTCCTGGCCAATATTGGCGCGCTGGCCGCCTTTACTGAACGCGCCTCCTGGGCAAGGAACTTGTTTGAGGCTGGCGGGATCGAGGCGATCGATAGTCCGGGCTTCAACAGCTCTGAGGCTCTGGCCGACGCCTTTCGCGAAAGCGGTGCGCTCATCGCTTGCCTCTGCGGACGCGACGAGGATTACGCTAAGCTTGCAGGCGTGGTTCCGGCTTTGCGCGCGCGCGGCGCGGCAGCCGTCTACGTGGTCGGCAAACCCGACATGCCGCCCGACACGCTGCCCGAAGCCGATTCGCGTGCGATCCAGCGCGTGTTATTCGAGGGCTGTGACGCTCTAGCCATATTGAACGAAGCGCATGATGTCCTGAAGGTTGACGAGGTCATCAGCGCCGCTCGCCGTCGCGCGGCAGATGAGATCCAAGACGGCTGACACAACGCTGCGAGACGGAAAAAAAGACCCATGAGCAAGATCCCCGATTACAGCGCCGTCCCGTGGGAGACGCCTGCCTCAGCCGCCGCGACGGAGCCGGACGGCGACCCGTGGCAGACGCCTGAATGCATCGACGTGAAGCCGGTCTATGACGCGAGCGACTTGGCCGGCCTGGACGCGGTCAAGAGTTATCCCGGCTTGCCGCCCTATCTGCGCGGGCCGTATCCGACCATGTACACCCAGCGCGCGTGGACAATCCGGCAATATGCGGGCTTCTCGACGGCCGAGGACTCCAACGCGTTTTACCGGCGCAACCTCGCGGCTGGGCAAAAGGGCCTGTCCATCGCCTTCGACCTGGCCACCCATCGCGGCTATGACAGCGACCATCCTCGCGTTAGCGGTGATGTCGGCATGGCCGGCGTGGCAATCGACTCGATCCTCGACATGCGCACGCTGTTCGACGGCATCCCGCTCGACAAGATGAGCGTGTCGATGACCATGAACGGCGCGGTTTTGCCTGTGATGGCGCTTTACATCGTCGCGGCGGAAGAGCAGGGCGTGGCGCACGAAAAGCTGACCGGGACCATCCAGAACGACATCCTGAAAGAGTTCATGGTCCGCAACACCTACATCTTCCCGCCTACGCCATCGATGCGGATCGTGTCGGATATTTTTGCTTACTGCGCGAAGGAGATGCCGCGCTTCAACCCGATCTCGATCTCCGGCTATCACATGCAGGAGGCCGGGGCGACGGCGGACCTGGAACTGGCCTACACGCTGGCGGATGGGCTGGAATATGTGCGCGCGGGGATCGAGACGGGGCTTGACATCGACGATTTCGCGCCGCGCCTGTCGTTCTTCTGGGCGATCGGCATGAATTTCTACATGGAGGTCGCGAAGCTGCGCGCCGCGCGGGTATTATGGGCAGAGCTTCTTGAGCAATTCACGCCGAAAAACCCGAAGTCGCTGGCGCTGCGCTGCCATTGCCAAACCAGCGGCTGGAGCCTGACCGCGCAGGACGTCTACAACAACGTGGTGCGCACCTGCATCGAGGCGATGGCGGCGGTGCATGGCGGCACGCAGTCGCTGCACACCAACGCGCTCGACGAGGCGCTGGCGCTGCCGACCGATTTCTCCGCGCGCATCGCCCGCAACACCCAGCTTTTCCTTGCGCAGGAGACCGGCGCGACCCGCGTGATCGACCCGTGGGGCGGCTCTTATTATGTCGAGCGGCTGACGCATGACCTCGCCGAGCGCGCCCGCGCGCATCTGCGCGAAGTCGAGGAGCTGGGCGGCATGGCCAAGGCGATCGAGGCCGGGGTGCCGAAAATGCGCATCGAGGAGGCGGCCGCGCGCACGCAGGCGCGCATCGACTCTGGCAAGCAGACCATCGTCGGCGTGAACCGCTACCGGCCGGAGATCGATACGCAAGTTGATGTTCTCAAGGTCGACAACACCGCCGTGCGCAACCAGCAGGTCGCCAAGCTGGAGCGGCTGCGCGCCGAGCGCGACGAGAGCGCGGTCAAGCAAACGCTCGACGCGCTTCAGGCCTGCGCCGAGACGGGCGAGGGCAATCTGCTGGCGCTGGCGGTAGAGGCGGCGCGCGCGCATGCCACGGTTGGCGAAATGACATCCGCGATGGAAGCGGTCTGGGGCCGGCATCAGGCTGATATCCGCACGATTTCGGGCGTCTACCGCGAGGAGATTGGACAGATGGACGACGCCGTTCGCAAGGTGCAGGCGCTGGCGGAGGATTTTGAGCGCGAGGAAGGTCGCCGCCCGCGCATCCTCATTGCCAAGGTCGGCCAGGACGGACATGATCGCGGGCAGAAGGTGATCGCTTCGGCCTTTGCCGATCTCGGCTTCGACGTCGACATTGGTGCGCTGTTCGCCACGCCGGCCGAAGCCGCGCGCCAGGCGGTCGAGAACGACGTGCATATCATCGGCGTGTCATCGCTGGCGGGCGGCCACCTGAGCCTGGTGCCGGAGGTGCGCGCCGAGCTGGAGCGGCTGGGGCGGCCCGACATCGTGGTGGTGGTCGGTGGGGTTGTGCCGCCGCAGGATTATGAGGCGGTGCGCGAGGCGGGCGCCAAGGCGATCTTCGGTCCCGGCACGGTAATCGCGGAGGCCGCCGCCGACCTGATCGAGATGCTGCGCCGCGATCTCGGCCACGGCCCGCGCGAGGCGGCGGAGTAGGGCCAAGGATAAGCCGCCCTGCTATTTCTGACGCACAGCTGACGCAACGAAAAGCCGAGCGGCGCGCGCCGCCCGGTTACGCAGTTCGGGAAAGGGACTGGCTGCGTTATTTCAGCGATTCCATGTGACCATGGCCGATTTTGAAGTTCACCCCAACTTTCACGGCGTGCAGTTCGCTGTCCTGGTCTACGTTTTGCGGCGTTTCACTAGATGTCGCTGACTGTTCCCCAAAATCCATGTAGCTGTATTCGACGAACAGAAACGTGCTCGAAACGAGCGCATACTCAGCCCCAGCACCCGCGACCCAACCAGTCTGGGTCTCGTCATTGCTCACATTCTTACGTGGCCCGTCATCGATCGTGCTGTCAAAGCTGATGTCGGCAACGGCAAGACCGCCATGAACGTACAGCAGCAAGTCTGGTTTCGCTAACACGCCTGCGCGTGCACGAACGGTGGCCAACCAATCGTATTCGGTCTCAAACGCAGTAGGTGGACTATCTTGGCTGCCTTCCCCGTCAATGGTCGAAACTGACAGATCACCGACAATGCCGTAGACGAACTGCCCTTTTTGGACGTCATAACCAAGCTGAGCCCCGCCGAAAACACCTTCCGGATCGGACGAAACGTCCAACGGTGGCCCACCGTCTTTCCCCTTCGAAAAGTCGGAGTCGCCCCAAGCGCCGCCGATATGCCCGCCGACATAAAAGCCGGTCCATACGGTCGGAGAGTGATAAATGACCGGATCATCCTTCATCGAGACCTCAGGCAAGCCGCCGGCTTGCGCCAGCCCGCAAAATCCAATCGCCAGGACGAGGGCCGCCGCGCCTGCAGCGCTTTTCATAGCTTTCCCCATCAATCTCCAATGCCCGGAGACGCAACACAGACGCAGCAATCAGTCACAAATTGCGTGACAGTGGGTTTTGGTAGGTCGTCTAGCGTGCCCACCAACTAAGAGTTGTTTTTTGCAATCTGAGGGCGAGTTTGCGCTCAGGGCTCACCGCTGTGGCTTCTAAGCAACGTTTTTGGGGCAGCCGGGGCAACACGAGCTAAAGATGCCGCAGGGCCAGGCGTCGGACAACTTGACACAGGGCCGGCGAAATCGCCGGAGATACGGTCCGGAAATGTTTCTCGGTTAAGGCGATCTTATTGATACAAAACAGTTTTCGCGTGCGTCAGCTAGTCGCGGGCGTCTGACGTGTCATACACTGATCGTAGAACCCGTCGTTGTCCGTATGGTTGGGCACGGCGTGAGGCTTCCTGGTTGGAGTCTCCGAGCGCTGCGAAAACTTTACGATTTTAGGAGCAACCAAAGGGGCAAATAATGGGCGAACTGCAATTGACAGTCGGCCAGTATAACCTGGTCTATAACGCCTTCTCATTCACCATCGCCGTGATGGGCGCGGCGACCTTGTTCTTCTGGCTCGGCCGGTCACAGGTGTCGGATGCCTACAAGCCGGCTGTGACGATCACTGGACTGGTGACAGCCATCGCGCTGTATCACTACTTCCGGATCGCGGAGAGCTGGGAAGCGGCCTACATGTTCACGGATGCCGGCATGCTGCAGGCGACAGGTGAGCCGTTCAACGATGCGTATCGCTATGTCGACTGGCTGTTGACCGTGCCGCTTCTGATGGTCGAGCTGATCCTCGTGATGAAGCTCTCCTCGTCGGAGACATGGTCTAAGGCCACCCGGCTCGGGTTGTTGGCCGCGGTCATGGTGGTGCTCGGTTATCCGGGCGAGGTGTCGGCTGATCCAGCCACCCGCTGGCTGTGGTGGGCCCTGGCGATGATCCCGTTCTTGTGGATCGTCTACGAGCTGTTTGTGGGCCTTAGCAAGTCCATTGCCGCTCAGCCGGAGAATGTGCGCGGTCTGGTCGATACGGCCCGCTGGCTCACGCTGGTGTCGTGGTCGTTCTATCCGATCGTGTTCATCTTCCCGATGATCGGACTGACGGGCGACGTGGCCCAGGTGGCTGTGCAGGTCGGCTACACGGTAGCGGACATCGTGGCCAAGGCGGTCTTCGGCGTGGTGATCTACATGATCGCCGTGCGCAAGTCCGGAATTGAGATGGCCACCAGCCGTTCGGCGGCCGTCCCCGCGCAGTAAGCGCTGACCAAGGGGCGTGGGTCGGGTGAATTGGCCCACGCCTCCCTTCCCAAGACGTTGGCTCCCATGCCAAGAAGTTGGCTCCCGGAGGAGGGAAATCATGTCCGTCATTTCGGCCATACGCTCGCACGGCGCAGGGCAGGTTTCATCAGACGTCCGGGCTGCACAGTGGCATCGTTACGGTTTCACGGCGCTGGCGCTGATCATCGCTTTGGCCTCGATCTTCGGCGCGGAGTTATCGCTTCTGGATTATCCGTGGCTGGCTGGGCTGGCGATGCTGCTGCTCGGCGTTCCACATGGAGGCTTTGATATCGCGCTCGCGCATCGGCGTTGGGATATTGCCGCGCCACGTGCGCTGAGCATGTTTCTCGCGCTTTACGTGGGCTTGGCGGTTGCATTCGTGGCGCTGTGGTTTTCGCTGCCACAGCTGGCGCTACCCGTGTTCATCGCCATGTCTGGCGCGCATTTTGCCGGGGATTGGCGGCGGGATATCGGCGTGCTGCCACGCACGATCGTAGGGTTGGCGCTCATCACCGCGCCAGCGCTTCTGCACCGTGAGCCGGTTGTCGAGATCTTCAGCTGGCTGGTTCCTGCTGATGTCGCAATATCTACCGCCGAGGTCATGGCCGCGGCGTGCATCCCGCTCTTGCAAGCCGCCGCGTTGATCGCGCTGGTCACAGCCTGGTCGCGCCCAGCTGCGGCGCTTGAGATGGCTGCGGTGCTGCTGCTCGCGGTTTTCGCAACCCCGCTCGTGTTTTTTGTCACTTACTGGTGCGGGCTGCACAGTCTACGGCATGTCTTTGCCGTACAGGCTGAGTTGAAGCCTCGTTCGCTGCCGGCGCTGTTGCGCTTGTCGCTGCCCTATGCGCCGCTTGCGATCATAGGCGTGCTGATCGGGGCGCTGGCGTGGCCGCATCTTGATCTGGGGCAGGCTGTGGTCGCTGTTCTGTTTGTGGCGCTGGCGGCGCTCACCGTGCCGCATATGCTCCTTGTCGATCAGTTTGCGCCGCGCGGCGAACGGCTCAGGGTGACGGCTCCAAGGTGATGGTCAGCACGCTTTGATAGCGACCGGCTGAAAGCGGGCGTCGGGGAATGAGGCGCACCTGAACACGCACCTCGTCTTCACCGGCATCTCCATGAGTGTGAGCTGACTGCGCACTCCTCGCTGCAGCGCCTTGCGTCAGAAGCGTCGCAGTGGCCGAGCGGAAAACCGCGCGCGCTTCAAAATCGATGAACTTGTCAAAACCGACCGGAGCCTCCCCTCCGCGCTGCAGGGCGTTCGCGGACAGTCGCATCCGCGCGCCTGTGTTGCAGGCTGCATATGGCATCTGCGTGTTGTGCCAAGCGCCCAAGGGCCGGGCGTCCGCGCCTATGTCCGCAGTGAAGTCGAGCGTTGCCGGCTGCGGCGGCGAAAGCTGGCAGACTGCCGGAATGTCCGCGCTGACCGGAAAAGACGTTTCGCGCAGCAGTTCGGGGAAACCGGTTTGGGGTACGTAATAGAGCCGCACCACGGCGGTGCTGTCGGTATACCGGCCGGGCGGGGCCATTTGCCTGGCGCGCACGCGTGCGCGCAGGCTGAGGTTGGCAGCTTCCTGTCCTGCAAGCGTAAGGTCGAGATGTGCGCCGGTTTGGGGGTCGCCTGCGCCCAATGAATTGAGCAGCGTGGCGCCCCCGAGGGTCTCTAGCGCATAATCGATCGCCTCGCCGGCGCGCCGGAGCTTTCCGCCATCGTCTGCTGCGAAAACCACGGCGAGCGGGCACGCCGCATCGCTCGAATTGACGATCGTGATGGTCCCGACGCTGGTCAGGTCTGTTTCTGCGAACGGGCTGTAGCGCTCGGTGATCGTCAGGCGCGCCGGGCCGCTGATCTTCGCATCGTCGCAGGCCTCGTGGGCGGTGGCGGGGCCGGACAGCACAATCACGGCAAGGACAACGAGCCATCTCGCGCGCAATGTCATGACGGCTCTTCCCCTGTCGGCTGAGGGGTGAGTGTGCCGGCACGGTGAAGCCCCTGGGTCTGTGGTGGGATTTCGAGCACATAACGCTGGACCGGCGCGGTTGCCATCTCGATCAGCCAGCGTCCCGGCGCGAGCCCTTGCGCTGCGAAACGTCCTGCGCCGTTTGTAAAAAGCATGACCTGGGGCGCTTCCGCATCCACCGGCGTCACGGTGCCGGTGACAAGGCCAACGGGTTCGCCATCGCCGTCCAACAGCGTGCCGAACGCGCTGACGGAGTGCGCCGAACCGACAATCAAGGCATATCCAGACTTATAGGATGGTTTGAGCGTGAACTCACGGTCGCCGAGATCGTAGCCGACCGGCAAATCCTCCACATCGTAGCGCAGCGTGCGTGGCGTATAATCGGGTAGGTCCGGGACCAGCGCGGGGCCCAGCGCATCATTGTAGCCGGTCGGGTCTGTGTGATCGCCCAGCATGAGCCGGTGGCTGGCGATGCTGTCATGAGACGTTACGATCGCGAAACCGTTGGTGATTGGCCGGCCGACTGCGACATGTCCGTCGGCGAAGGCGATAGCGGTGCCAAGGCGCAGCGAGGTGCGCTGATCGGTGATAGCGCGAGAGCCTGCATCCGCGCTCAGGTACATGCTTGCGGTGTGTTCGAGATTGACCACCGCGCGGTTGCCCTCATACGCGAAGCGTGCGTCGGCGGCGATGTCGTCGGCCGACGGGTCGTAAAGCGTTTCGATGCTGGCTGCCCATGATCCGGTCCCGCGCTGGACACTGCGAGAGGCACCAACGCGCGCGCTGGCCGTCCCGGTCTCATAATGCGCATCGACATGCGTGCCAGTGTCCGGACGCCACCACAGGCGCAGCGCTGCACGCAACTCGTCGTCGTCGGATAACGCATCGTCCTCTGTGAGCACGGTGTCGAGCGCGTCCGATCTGTATTCCAGAGACAGACCCACGCCGAAATCGTATCCAATGGTTCTCGACAGGCCAAGCCGGGCGCTATATGCGTCACCGCCTTCGGCGCTGCGAGAGGCGAAAGCATAGCGGCCTGAGAGGCTTGAATGGATGCCGAGCGGTAGTTCCCGGGCATAGCTGGCCAGCAGGCTGAGCCAATAGTGTTCGTGCGGCTCGTCCTGCCCAACTGTGGCGAAGGCGGCGCTGCGCAGATCGGCAGACAGGCGCAGGCTGGTTCCGTTGGCGGTGGTATTCAGGGCATCCCAGTTGACTTCGAGTGCGCCGCCAGCGCCGAAGTCCGCATGATAGCTGAGCGCGCCCTCCAAGCCAAAAAACCCGAAAGGCGTTGCAGTGAACACGCCCGCGCCGGCCATCGCCGTATCGCGTCCCGCCTGGACATGGGCCTCGCCCGTCACCTCCGATGTCAGCCCCTCGCGGTAGTAGCCGGTGGCGATGAGGTCATCGTGGTAGCTCAGCCCCGCCTCCTCGAAATCCGATCGCGCGCCGGCGGCGAAGCCCCATTCATAGATATCCTCGGCCAGCAGGGACGCATCGAAGTAGGACGTGAACTCCAGCGTCCGCTGCTCGCCGAGATCATCGGTGATGATCAGCCGGATGTCGTTGGCGCCAGATTGTAGCGGCAGATCCTTCAGATCATACTCGCCAGGCTCAAGACGAAGCTGGCGGGCGACCGTGCCGTTCAACTCGACCTTGACGGTTGATGGGCGGGCCAGCCTGAATGAGCGCTCGCCGGTGGGCCGGATGTTCTCACTTGGGCGCAGTTTGCGTAGCGAGCGTTCGACGGATACGCCCAGCAGATCGGGGCCGCGCTGAAAGCTGGTCACAGGCGGGTTGATATCGCCGGCCTGCAGGCGCAGTGCATCGTCCGGGCGATCGTGCACGATGCGGGTGCCGCGCCGGGTAAAGCCCGCAAGCGCGGTCTCGTCAAGCGGTTCGCGGCCGGTTTCGCCGCCGTCGTAGCTGAGCTCGGTTTCGACCACGACGTCTTCCCAGCGCAGAACGGCCTCCAGATTGGCCCGCGGGGCGGAGAAGCCGCCAGCCTCGGCGGGCGCGCTGATGTAGTCCGCGCCGGCGCGCAGATTGAGATATCCGCTGAAGCGCGCGGGGCGCTCCGCCTGCGGACCGGCAGGCGGTCCGCGCAGAATACGCACGCTGCCACGCGGGCGCTGATTCACTGCTGGCGTGAAATTGAGGCGCATGGTGGCGGAGTCGAAGCCGGTTTTGAAACCGGCCGCGTTGAGCGCAGAAATCGTGAGGAACCCGTCCTTCGCGGGCAACGCGCTGAGCTGCGCCGCGATCTCTTCGCGCAAGAGCGGTGCGCAGGCGCTGGCGAATTGCGCCTTGTTGACCGAGATTGTGTCGTCCGGCGCAATCTTGATGGCCGCCTCGCCCAGCTTGCGGTCGCCTTCGCGCAACTCGACGAGCAGGGAAAAGGTGCGATTCGTGGGGTTGAGTTCGGGCTGGGGGGCGGCCGGCACCATGGGCCCGACGGGCCAAGCGGGCGTGGCTGCGATCATCACGATGCCGGCGACCACCCATACGCATATCCCGCTGTGAGCCTGCTGACGCAGCATTGCGAGCCTCTTTCGGGTGTTCACCTCGCCATTCGCGTCACCTACTGTTCGCCTGGCGGCTCGTAATCGAGCTGGGCCTGCAGCGTCTCGACTGTCTCGGGCAACGCGACGGGGAGCTGAAATGTGCGTGTCTGGCCTGGCATGACCGCGCCAATGCCCAACAGCGTGTCGAGGGTCTGCGGTGGAAACACCTTGGACCAGCCGCCGCTGCTCAGTCGAAGCGTCGCGTCGGGTAAACGGGCGTGCACCTTGGAAGGGTTGCGCACGGTCACCGTGGGTCGGCGTTCTCCGCCGCGCCCGCGCGCCGTGCCATGGCCGATCAGTTCCAGCGACGGCGTGCCTTGTGGCGGCGCGACATGGACAATGACAGCGAGGTTCATCAACACCTGGATCGCCGCATCGCCGCCCGGCGGGGTCACTGGCAGTTGATTGACCGAGATCCGGTAGGCGCGGCTTTCCGGGATCACGGGGTCGCCGAGCCACTGTACCTTCAAGATCTGGCTGCCGCCTGGAGGCAGCATCGCTTGCATCGGGAGGACGAGAAAATCCGCCTCATCGCGCTCGACAATCGGCGTTCCGGTAGCGTCATGCGTGACGCGCGACACGACGGCCTCAATTGGGAGGGGCTGGTCGGAGCGGTTGATGACGCGGATATCCGCCCGGCTGCGTGGACCGGCGGACACCATATCGAGATAGACCGGGCTGACGCCCATCGCGAAGGCGCGCGGATCGCCAAGCCCCGGCATGGTCATCAGTCCGAAACAAGCCAGCGTCAGTGCAACGAGCTGGCTCAGGGCAAGCACTTTGCCCACTGCAGGAATTTTGGCTTTGAAACGACGCGGTACATCCATCACTAAGTCCTCAGTCGTGCCTCGCGTTTCCAGCAGAAATGAAGATGTGATCTGCGTTTGGAACTGGAGCAAACACGCCAGCACGCGGCGTAATCACGAGTTTGCGAAAGGTTGAGAGGTGGGAGTAAGCCGCGCGCCAGCTTCGCGAGACAAGCTGTTGGAATTGCACGGCGGCCGTGCTGCCGTGCGGATTACAGCGTGTGCTGGCAGCGGCATTTCCCGGCGGGGAGGGCGCTACGATTTGGTATGTCGCAGCACGCTCCTCGTCAACGGCGCTTCACACGCTCTCACTCGGGGATGATGAGGACGGTAATCTCGTCCTGGTAAAGGCCTGATTGAAGGACCCCTGCAACATGGTGCGGAACGATCTCAAGCGTCAAAGCGGCACCTGTCGGCATGTCCGCGAAGGCCGAGGGAGCTGTCGCAGTCGGGCCGTTCTCGGTGTTGAGCTCCAACAGAGAGGTGGTGTCGTGCAGCAATGTTGCAGTGTAGTCGAACGAGGTCACATAAGGGTCGCTAAGCTGTTGCGGAGGCGGCACCCGGATCATGCGCTCATTGGCCGAGCGCAATTCGACGCTGGCCGGCGCATTGCATGTCACCTGAGCGCTGGTCTCGACTGTTTGGTCACTGTCCGGCTTGCCGCTTGGAAGCAGTGCGAGTTGGACGCTCGTATCGAAATGGCTGTCGAATGCACACATGCTCGGCACAGTGGCCTGAATCTGGACACTCGACTGAGCTGCCGTCGCTTGCGCGTGGGCAGAGCCGACAGCAATCGACATGCCC
>CAZNGB010000025.1:14707-18334 GCA_964572465.1 uncultured Hyphomicrobiaceae bacterium | reverse complement strand
AGCTCTTGCGGAAGGCCGCTGACGCCGCTAACCCCGCCGCAATCGCAATGAGAACGCCTGCGACGCCGTAGATCAGCGAGTTCTCGAATGCCAGGGTGTAAATGAATTTCTCCAGGCCCTGCTTCTCGATCTTCAGTTCGGTTTCGTGGGTGTCGAGCAGCTCACCGTTGCGTAGTAGAAAAATCTCCACAGCGTAGACGCCGACCGGCACGTTGGCCGGGAGCGAAACGGTCGCGCGGAACAGGCTCCGGCTTATGAATGCCACCGCGAAGTCGCGCTGCTGATAGAGGTTCTGGCTTTCCTTGATCCGCACTAGCGCCTTGCGGAACGATTCGGTGTCTTCTTTCGAAGGCGCAGCCTGCCTATCAGCAAGCGTAAAGCGCAGGTGCTCGAACCCGATCCGGTGCTCGTCCAGAAGTGCCGGCGGGGCAATCTCGTCCAGAGGCCGCGTGGACAACACGGCGTAATACTGCGGTACGTTCGTGAACACATTCGCGGCCTGATTGACCCAAATGCCGAGCACCCGGTCCTTTTGGCGCACGACGGTTGGCTCGTCCGGGCCGCGGATTACGACGGCAATGTCATAGAGGTTTTCTTCTGCGGAGCGTTGCTGGCTATGATCGACCGCGCCGAAGACGACGACCTGAATGCCAGCAAAATCCGACTCGATGCCGATCTGACGCGAGGAAACGTCTGCCTCGACCCGCTCGCGGAAGCCGCCAGGCTGTGCTGTCGCCTCACTCACAAGCGCGAGCAGTCCGGCAAGCGCGATAAGGCATAGCCGCGCCATCAGTGCCCCCCTCCAATCACGGGTCCGATCGTGTATAGCTCGCCCGGCTCCAGCACCAACGAGAAGAACAGCCGCACCGCGACGCCGAGCACCAGCAGCGCCAGCAGCGCGCGGAGTTGGTCGCCTCTGAGCTTTTGGCCAGCCACCACCCCGAACTGCGCGCCGATAACCCCGCCAATCATCAGGAGTAGGGCCAGCATGATATCGACGGTCTGGTTCGTGGTTGCATGCAGGACCGTGGCGAAGGCCGTCACGAAGATGATCTGGAACAGCGAAGTGCCGATCACGACGTTGGTCGGCATCCGCAGGAGATAGATCATTGCAGGGACCATGATGAACCCGCCGCCCACGCCCATGATCGATGCGAGCAGGCCGACCAGCACGCCGAGCAGCAGTGGCGGTATCGCGCTGATGTAGAGTTTTGAGCGCTGGAAGCGCATTTTGAAGGGCAGGCCGTGTATCCAGCCATGCTGGCCGGGGCGCCGGCGCGGAGCCTGCTTGCCCGAGCGTGCCTTGCGCAGCGCATTGAGGCTCTCGATCAGCATCAGGATACCGACCGCGCCGAGGAAAATGACGTAAAGCAGCGCGATAATCAGCTCGATCTGGCCGCTCTCGCGCAGGATCTTCACGAGCCATACGCCGATGACCGTGCCGACGCCGCCGCCTGTCAGCAGAACGGTCCCCATCTTGATGTCAACATTGTTGCGCCGCCACTGCGCAAGCGCGCCGGACACCGATGAGGCAACGATCTGGTTGGCCTCGGTGGCCACGGCGACAGCAGCCGGAACGCCCGAGAAAATCAGCAGCGGGGTCATGAGAAAGCCGCCGCCCACGCCGAACATGCCGGACAGGAAACCCACAGCCGCGCCCATCCCGATGATGGTCAGCATGTTCACTGACAGTTCGGCAATCGGCAGATAGATTTGAAACATATCGGGCTGTGATGCGGTATGAGCGGTCTTGGATTGCGTTTGGCAGCGCTGCGGCGTGTATCTGGGCGTCTTGGATGCCCGCGCCGCACCTTGGTCCCTAGGTATTAGGCGTGTGATCCTGCGACGCAACTTGAAAAAATGAAAAACTGTTCATATCGAGCTGCGGAGGGAGCGGGTCGGTATAGGCTCATGCCGGGCCGGGCAGATTTTCGCCATGCTGAGACTGTACCAGCCAGCAGGTCATGAGCATGCTCGTTCATTGTTAATGGTCCTGAAACAAAACAAATTTTGGCTGGAGAAAAGTACGATGAGAATGATGCAAGGGATGCTGGCGGTGTTTCTGACCGCGTTGGTTTTCGCCCCGACGGATGCGCCTGCGCGCGATGGCCGCGTTGAGGTGGGTTCGCTGACCTGCCGGATTGACGGCGGCGCGAGCTTCGTGTTCGGCTCGTCGCGCAATCTGCGCTGTGAGTTTGAATCGGCGCGCGGTGCAGCGCCAGAGTTTTACGAGGGTGAGATTGAGCGCTTTGGCCTCGATCTCGGCGTGACTGGAGAGACGGTACTGGGTTGGGCCGTGCTTGCGCCAAGCCGCGGCTTGCCGGATTACGCGCTTGCGGGCACCTATTCAGGGGTTTCCGCAGACGCATCATTTGGCCTGGGCGGCGGCGCGAAGGTGCTGGTCGGCGGTTCGAACGATACGATTTCGCTCCAGCCGCTGAGCCTGCAGGGGCAGTCTGGCGTCAATGTCGCGCTCACCGTGGCGCAGTTGCGGCTGCGTCCAGCGCGCTGATCCGTTCTACCGAACTGCCCTGGCGCGGCGGGAAAACTATGGATGAGGTCATGACGAAACTGCGGATCGGCGTCATTGGTGCGTCGGGCTACACAGGTGCCGATCTCATTCGTCTGGCCGCCGCGCACCCGAACATCGAGATCGGACCCTTGGCGGCGGGGACACATGCCGGGCAGGCGCTGGGGGACGTGTTCCCACATCTGGGGCGCATCGACGCCCCGATACTGACGCGCGCGGAGGACACCGACTGGCGGGGTTGTGACGCCGTGTTCAGCGGTCTGCCCCACGGCGCCGCGCAGGACATCATCAAGGCGCTGCCCGGTGATCTGCGGGTTATCGACATGTCGGCGGATTTTCGCCTGCGCGACCCGGGCATCTATGCCGAGTGGTATGGACGCGTGCATGAGGCGCAGGAGCTGCTGTCCGGGGCGGTTTACGGCTTGAGCGAGTTTTATGCGGCCGACATCGCCCAGGCGCGGCTGGTGGCGTGTCCTGGCTGTTATCCGACAGCAGTGCTGCTGGCGCTGCTGCCGCTGATCCGTGACGGCCTCATAGACGCTGACGACCTGATCATAGACGCCAAGTCCGGCATTTCGGGCGCGGGCCGGGCGCTCAAGCAGACAACGCAGTTTGCCGAAGCGGGCGAGGGGTTGTCGCCCTATGCGATCGGCGCGCATCGCCACGGGCCGGAGATTGACCAGGAGATCAGCCGCGCCGCGGGCAGGGGCGTGGTCGTGAGCTTCACGCCGCATCTGGTGCCGATGAGCCGGGGCGAATTGGTAACGTGCCATGTGCGGCTTGGCGCCGGTGTCAGCGCGGCTGACCTGCGTGAGAGCCTCGATGCGCGCTATCGCGATGCCGCCTTCGCGCATTTGCTGCCGGAGGGACGCATCCCCGCCACGCAGCATGTTCGCGGCTCAAACCATTTCATCGTCAACGTTTTCGCCGACCGTCTGACTGGCCGCGCGATCGTCATCGGTGCGCTCGATAACCTGGTGAAGGGTTCAGCCGGCCAGGCGCTGCAAAATTTCAACCTGATGTTCGGCCTGCCTGAAACAACCGGGCTTGACCAACAGCCGCTTTTCCCATGAAAAAGCGGTCCGATGAAAAAGCGG
>CAZNGB010000025.1:0-14607 GCA_964572465.1 uncultured Hyphomicrobiaceae bacterium | reverse complement strand
ATGAAAAAGCGGCGCGAAATGCGCCGCCTTCTGTTGCCAGCCAGCGAATGATCGCTTAGGTCGTGCCACCAGGGATCAAAACCGTGTCAATGACGTGGATCACGCCGTTGGAGGCCTCGATGTCGGCCTTGGTGACCTTGGCGGCGCCAACCATCACGCCATCGGTCGCGTCGATGCTGAGCTTCGTGCCCTCAACGGTGTCCGCCTGCAACTCCTTACCCTTGATGTCGCCAGCCATGACCTTTCCCGGCACGACGTGATAGGTCAGGATCGAGGTGAGCTTGGCTTTATTCTCGGGCTTCAAGAGGTCTTCGACGGTACCCTGCGGCAACTTCTTGAAGGCTGCATCGGTCGGGGCGAACACGGTGAATGGGCCTTCACCCTGCAAAGTCGCGACGAGACCCGCCTGATCCAGCGCCTTGACGAGCGTAGCGAAGTTGCCAGCGCCCTTGGCGGTGTCGACGATGTCTTTTTTTGCCATGCTTCCGGCATGCGCGGCAGGGGCCAAAATGAAAGCCAACACAGTGGCAAGCGCGATACTGCGTAGAAACGACATGAATTGTTCCTCCATCTCTCAAAGAGTCTACCTTGCCGCACCCTATCAATACGACAAAGGAGTGTCGCTAATATTCGCGTTCGCATGGTGAAACGATGCCAACATTGTAAAACAAACGTAATTTATTGAAGCAAAATGTTCATTTATCGCGACAACCGTCTCTGCCATGGGTGGTTTCGCGCGAAGTACCCAAAAAAAAGGCGGCGCCAGGTAGCGCCGCCTTCACAGATAAGACTGCTGACTGCTTAGCTGGTGGAGCCCGGCAGCACGACTTCATCGATGACGTGAATCACGCCATTGGACGCAGCCACATCCGGCATGGTGACGGTCGCGCCGTCCACGGTCACACCATCAGTGCCATCGACAGAGAGCTTGCTGCCTTCGACAGTCTCGACTTCAAGCTGCTTGCCCTGCACGTCGCTGGCCATGACCTGGCCCGGAATGACGTGATAGGTCAGGATCGAAACGAGCTGATCCTTGTTCTCGGGCTTGAGCAGGTTCTCAACCGTGCCTTCCGGCAGCTTGGCAAAAGCATCGTCGGTCGGCGCGAAAACGGTGAACGGCCCTTCGCCCTTCAGCGTGTCGACGAGGCCAGCGGCGTCGAGCGCGGCGACCAGCGTGGTGAACTCACCAACGGACTTTGCAGTCTCGACGATGTCCTTCTTGGCCATCGTGCTGCCAGCGAAAGCGGCTGGGGTCGCGACGAAGACCAATGCCATGGCCACTGCGATGCTACGTAGAATCGACATAAGCTCCTCCTGAGTGTAGACGAGTGAATGATTTCGTCATCGTCACAGGTCTGCCTTCATTGTGTTCGCAATGTGTTTCACATGAACGAAACGTAATGAAAGCCGTATCCGGATCAGACACGACTGTGCGATGATGATACACCTACGGCTTTCCTCTTGGAGGAGATCACGCGAGCGTGTGCGAAATACCAGTTTCGGCGATCACAGAATCGTGAGTTCGCCCCCGTCGCGAACTCTGCTTACCCGCGACACGCGGTGCAATAAGCGGTGGACAAATGATCTGGAGGTGGCTAGTCGGCGTAGACGTTGAGCTTCAACTTGATCCCCCGTGAGTGTGAATGAGTTATCCCCCTTTGCGGATCGGCGTGCTTGGCGCAGGCGTGTCAGGTTTGAGCGCTGCTTGGCTGCTGGCCAAACGCCATCGCGTGACACTGTTCGAACGTGAGAGCCGCCCAGGTGGGCACTGCAATACCTTGACCGTCGAAGCGCCGGAAGGCCCGCGCAACATCGACACTGGCTTCATCGTCTATAACACCCAGAGTTATCCGAACCTGATGGCCTGGTTCGACCATCTTGGGGTTGATTGGGCGCGCACAAGCATGTCCTTCGCGGTTTCGCTGGATAAGGCGCGTATCGAATATTCCAGCAACGCCCCACTCGGCCTTCTGGGGGCCAAGCGCAATCTGTTTCGCGCATCGCACTGGCGAATGCTGCGCGACGTAAGCCGGTTTTTCCGTACCGCCCGGGAGGATTTGGCGCAGCAGTCGCTCGGCAATGTCGCTCTGGGGGACTATTTGAGCGCGCGCGGGTTTGGGCGCGGCTTTGTAGATCACCACATTCTGCCGATGGCATGCGCGATATGGTCTACACCTGAAGAGCACGTGCTCGATTTTCCGGCTGCTGCTTTTATCCGATTCTTTGCCAATCATGGATTGCTTCAGGCATTCGGGCGGCCGGAATGGCGCACTGTGGAAGGCGGAAGCCGGAATTATGTCGAGCGCGTTTTGTCGGAGTTTCAGGGCGAGCTCAAGCTCGGCGCAGCCGTGAAGCGCATAGCGCGAACCGAAGAGGCCGTGCATGTTGAGGACGCTCAGGGCGTGCGGCACCAGTTCGATCACGTCGTCATTGCCGCACATGCCGATGACGCGCTCGCCATGCTATCCGACGCCGACGCTGAGGAACGCCGGTTGCTCGGCGCCTTCCAGTACGCCGACAATACCGCCGTGCTGCATACCGATCGGGCGATGATGCCGCGCCGCCGCCGGTTGTGGGCAAGCTGGAATTACATCGCTGTGAGGGGGCAGGGCGGACAGCGCCTTTGCGTCAGCTACTGGATGAACAGCTTGCAGCCACTGCGCACAAAGCAGGATTACTTTGTCACGCTGAACCCGATCGACGCGATTGCCGAGCGCGACGCCTTGGCCACAATCGCCTACAAGCACCCCATGTTCAATGCAGCGGCCATGGCGGCGCAACGCGAACTCTGGTCGCTTCAGGGACGTCGCCGCACCTGGTTTTGCGGCAGTTATTTCGGCTATGGTTTCCATGAGGATGGCCTGCAGAGCGGACTGGCCGTGGCCGAGCAACTTGGCGATGTGCGCCGGCCCTGGCAGCTGGACAATCCCTCGGATCGTCTCAGCCTGCCGTATAAGGATGAACAAGTCGCATGAACACGATGCAAGCGGCGGTGTACTGCGGAGAAGTGGTGCATGAGCGGCTGCGGCCCAAGCACCACAAGCTGCGCTACCGCGTGTTCTCGCTCCTGATCGATCTGGACCATGTCGCCGATCTTGGGCGGCATCTTCGGCTGTTCTCGTACAACCGGTTCAACCTGTTCAGCTTCCACGACAGCGACCACGGCCCCGGTGATGGGCGTGATCTTGCGCTCCATATCCGTTCGCTGTTGGCGCAGGCTGGCCTGAGCGCGTTCGGCGCGCGGATCCTGTTGTTGAGTTATCCGCGCATGCTGGGCTATGTCTTTAATCCGCTTAGCGTGTATTTCTGCCTCGATGAAGCTGGTCGGCTGGGCGCCATAGGATATGAAGTCAATAACACGTTCCATGAGCGCAAGACGTATCTGCTCGCGGTTGAGGGGGAAGACGGACCCAGCCTCTATCACAAATGCGCCAAGAGCTTCTGCGTTTCGCCGTTCAATACCGCGCGCGGCACCTACAGTTTTCACATTCAGCCGCCAGACGAGCGTGTCGCGATCGGCGTGGCGGTGCGTGATGAGATGGGGGCATTAATGCGAGCGCATTTCGCAGGATCGCGCGAGCTGATCAGCGACCGGGTGCTGGCGAAACTTGCGATCCGCTATCCGCTCATGACGATGAAAGTGATAGGTGGCATTCACCTTGAAGCGCTGCGGCTGTGGTGGAAGGGCGTGCCGTTGGTAAAGCGGCAAGTCGCGCCGGGTTACTCCGTGGATTTCGTTGCCTTGACCGCCTCACGCGCAGAACCGTTACTGTTTGAAGATGCCGCACAACCGTCCTAACGACCAATCCCTGCAAGAGCCGCTGCGCGCACGTCTAATCTTTGCGGGCTGCGAGCGCGCGCTGAAGAACCTGCGGCGAGGCAGTGCCGAACTCATCCTGCCCTGTGGTAGCCGGCGCGTGTTCAAGGGCCAGGACGAGGGCGTCCACGCGACGCTGCGCCTGCGCAATTTCGGCGTGTTCTGGAAGTCGCTGCGTCGCGGCACGGTCGGGTTTGGTGAAAGCTATATCGACGGCGACTTCGAGACGCCTGATCTGGCGGATCTGTTCCGCTTCTTCCTCGATAACAAGCCGGACCTAACGCAAGCTGGGCGCGGCTGGTTCAAGGTGCGCCGTCGCGACAGGCGCTTCCACAAGCGCAGGCAAAACAGCGTGCGCGGCGCCAAGCGCAACATCGTCGATCACTACGACCTGGGAAACGATTTCTACGCCCAGTGGCTCGATGAGACAATGACCTATTCCAGCGCCTACTTCACCTCGCCGGACCAGGGGCTGGCCGATGCGCAGCGCGTAAAATACGACAAGGTTCTGGACGCGCTCGGCGATAGTGCAGAAGGGCGCATTCTGGAGATCGGCTGCGGCTGGGGCGGTTTTGCCGAGCGTGCTGGGCGTCGCGGCGCGCAGGTTGACGGCATCACCATTTCCGATGCCCAACTCGCCTATGCGCGCCGGCGCATGGACGCGGCAGGTTTATCCAACATCTGCCGGATAGAGCACCAGGACTATCGTCACACCGCTGGGCAGTATGACGGGGTTGTCTCCATCGAGATGATCGAGGCGGTGGGCGAAGAGCACTGGCCGCGGTATTTCCAGACAGTCTATGAGCGCCTGCGCCGCGGCGGCCATGCTGTGCTGCAATGCATTACGATCGCCGAGGATTTCTACGACACCTATCGTCGGCAGGTGGACTTTATCCAGCGCTATGTCTTCCCCGGAGGCATGCTGCCGAGCGCGTCGGTGATCGGGCAGGAGGCGCGCCGGGCCGGGCTCCAACTGGACGGTGTGGAGACCTTTGGCGAGAGCTATGCGCGTACGCTGTGGACGTGGCGCGACAATTTCCATGCGCGCTGGCCAACGATCCGCGATCTTGGGTTTGATGAGCGGTTCCGCCGACTATGGGATTATTACCTGACCTACTGCGCGGTCGGGTTTGAGCGCGGCACGATCGATGTGGGTCTTTATAAGCTCACGAAGCCGGTTTAGCCCTGCGACGCCTCTTGCTGAGCGCGCTTCTGCTCCTCGCGTTTTTCTATCATCCGCCGCGTGACCGCGAAAAACGCGCCGTATGGAAGTTTGCGCAAGGCCTTCAGGCTGGAGACAAGCTGCCAGGGAAACGCGATTTCAAACTTCCCGCGGTCGATGCCCCGCGCAATCCGCTGCGCAGCGTCGTCTGGTTGCAAGATGAAGGGCATCTCGAAATCGTTGGCGGCCGTCATCGGCGTTTCGACAAAGCCGGGGTTCACCACGCTGACCTGCACATTGTATCGGTCCAGATCGGGCTTGAGTGACTCGGCAAAGCTGATCAGCGCGGCCTTGGTCGGCCCATAGGCCAGGGACTGCGGCAAGCCGATGTAACCGGCGACCGAAGCAATGATGGCAATGTGCCCGCTGCGCCGCTGCATCATCGGGCCGATCAGTGCACCAACCACATTGACCGTGCCGCCGAAATTGACGTCCATGCTTTTTCGGATTTTGGCGGCGTCGAACTCATCAACGCCCATCTGCGACCACATCGCCGCGCTCTGGATCATCAGGTCGATTGAACCGAGTTCGGCCTCGATGCGTGCGACGGTTGCCGCAACGGCATCTGCGTCGCCAATGTCGAGTTGATAGGCGTGGATGTTGGCGTTGGACTCGGCCATTGTCTGGAGCGCGTCGGCCGAGCGTGCCGACACCGCTACTGTCGCCCCCCGTCCCGCGTAGATCTCAGCAAGCGCCTTGCCGATGCCGCTGCTCGCGCCGATGATCCAGACAACGCGATAGGTCAATCGCAAGCTCCCACAATGATGGGTTTCGGGCCTACATGCCTGTCAGCGGCTGAAGAACGCGTGACAGCAGCCCCTTGAAGCGTGTTGCTTCTTCTGTTGCGACGAGGCAGATGCATTCGTGATCCTTGTCGACGCGCGGCTCATGCTCGACATCCTCGTCGAGATCAGCGACATCGCCGGGGCCAAATCGACCAAAGCGATCATGATAAGCGCCGCGCAGGATCAACGTCAGCTCTGATCCCCCATGCCCGTGTTCCGGGATGCGCATTCCAGCCTTGATCCGCAGTAGACGCAGACCGCCACGGCTTTCGTCTGGCAGTTCGATCGGAAAATGCCGGACACCCGGCGCCATCCACTGCCACTGTAGCTGATCGAGTGAGCGGCCGATGAACTTCTGGAGCGGCGCGGGAACCTCGCCGCGTGGCTTGGCGCCATTGGAGCCGCTGCGGCGATGCAGCGGAAAACTGCGAACATTGTCCTCGCGGAAATGCGCGGCCATGCGCTCGCTCAGGCCGTCGCTTAGCGCAACTGGCTCCAGCCGCTCCAGCATCGCGCCGCCGAGCATATCCAGCTCCCTCAGTCGCTTTCGGCAAGATGGACACACGTCCAGATGACACGCCGCCACGCTGGCGAGTGCTTCAGGCAAGGCCCCAGCTGACAGGCTCATGAGCGTCGCGTCATCGAGGTGATGTGTTATTGTCATTTCAGGTCTCCCAGACGCTCACGGATCTTGCCGTAGGCGAGGCGCATCCGTGACTTCACTGTGCCAAGCGGGACTCCAAGCCGCTCAGCGATCTCAGTGTGGGTCAGTCCCTCGATGTAAGCGAGGCGGACAACCTCATACTGATCAGGTGTCAACGTCTCCAGCGCCTCGGTCACGTGGTCACGTTGTTGCCGGCGCTGCAGCTCATCATAAGGGCTGTCGTCCTCGCTGGGGCGGTCTTCAACTTCTCCGCCGAGGTCTTGCCAGATCGTGTTACGCCGCAGCTTGTCAATGCGCAGGTTCCGCGCGATGGTGAAAACCCATGTGGAAAAGCTGCCTTTGCTCTCGGCGAACAAATGTGCCTTGCGCCAGACCGACAGCATTGTCTCCTGGACAATTTCTTCAGCTGTTTCCGGGTCTGCCCCTTGGCGCATGAGCATGGCCTTGATCCGCGGGGCGAATGTAACGAAAAGTTCGTGGAAGGCGTCGGAGTCGCGGTTTCGCGCCACCTTCTGGATAAGGTCGGTCATGTGCATCCGATCTGCTCGGCGCGCGTCGTCCGGCGTCGATATTCCCAGTGCTGAGCCAGCTACCATATCCACCTTCCCGTTGTTTGACTAGCCTACGAGGGGCGAGGGGCAGTTGGATCATGCGACATGAGGCAAAGCGACGCGCCCATATCAATGTACGCCGGCTGGCGGCACGACTGAGCGGCTGATGTTGCGCAATTACAACGCGCCAGACGGCTGGGCGTTCCTAACCATCGGATATGTAATACTGCAAGCCACGGTCCTCGCCGGCGCTGGTGGCTGTGCGCTGTAGCTGCGCAAGTTCTTCCTTGAGCGCGATGATGCGTTCATACGACCGCCGGATCCGGTCTTCGCTCAACCGGCCGTCAGCGATCGCCGCGCGGATCACCTCGGCAACACGGTCTGGCAGATCTGGCTTGTAACCGTCGGTGTTGGTGATCAGCAGGATGTCATTGCCCGCGGCGATGGCGCCCACAATACGCGCTTCGAAACCGGCATTCTGGCGTACGCCGCGCATGTCGAGATCATCGGTAATGACCACGCCGTCGAAATTCAGGCTGTCGCGCAGCACGCTCTCGATGGCTCTGGGCGAGAGCGATGCAGGCGTGTCCGGGCTGTCAGAAAATGCGGGGTGATACAAATGGCCGATCATGATCATGTCGATCGCCTGATCCTCAATCAGCTTACGGTATGGACGCAACTCCCGCTCCTGCCAGCTCTTTGAGACATCCACGAGCACATCGTGGCTGTCGGTGTCGCTGCTGCCATGGCCTGGAAAATGCTTGGCCGCGGTTAGGATCCCGGTTTCGTTATGCGCGTGCACAAACGCCTTGGCATAGGCGGTAACTTGATCGGGGTCGGCGCTGTAGGCGCGCCGCAGCCGACCAATCACCGGATTTTCCGGATTGAGGTTGAGATCGACGACCGGGCCGAGATTGAGGTTGAAACCATACTCGCGCAACTCCAGCGCCAGATTGCGATAAGCCGAATATGCGGCTTGCGGGTTGTTGCGCGCCCCTAGCCGCTCGGCAGACGGGTGTGTCTTGAAGCCCTTGACGCGGGATAACCGCTGGACAAAGCCGCCCTCCTGATCGACAGCGATAAAGGGCGTGGACTTCCCCTGCCCAGCGCGGGTCAGGGCGCGTGTGAGCTGCTTCAACTGCCTGGGCGTTTCGATATTGCGGCTCATCAGGATCACGCCGCCAGCCTTACCAGCTTCGAGCTGCTCTGCGACGCGGCGCACCCCCTCGTCAGTGGGCGTCATTCCGGGGAAGCCGACCATGATCATCTGGCCGATCATGCGGTTCAGTTCGGGGTCCGGCGCTGCTGCTGCAGGCGCACGGTCGGGCGTAGCAGGCGAGGGTGTGGCGGCGGGCGGCGCGACAGCGGCGACCTGATCAGTCGCGCCGGCGCCGGGGGTTGATTCAGCCTGCTCGCGGAACGGCTCTTCCTGGTCGGCGCGCGGGCCGGATGGCGTTTGCGGCGCTTCAACGATTTGTGGGGTTTCAGGGGGTGTGGCGTCCGGCGCGTCAATGATCTGCGGCTGCGAAATCTGCGGTTCTGCGTCGAGTATTATGACGTCGAGCGGGCCATCGCCGCGCGGCGCGGGTGGCGGCGGCGGTGCGCGACGCGACTGGCGGGTTGGTTGCGTGTCAGGGGCGGGCTCCTGAATTCCGGGAAAAGGCTCTCGGATATCATCGGCGCGGTCGCGCGGTTCGCTCCGCGGAACTTGATCATCCCAACGCTCGCTTGCCCCGTCGCGCCGCGGCGCATCCCAGACCCGCGCATCATCTCGTGCGCCGCGCGGCTCCAGAAAATCCGGGCCGGGAGCTTGCAGGATGCTGTCCACAAGCGGATTGCCTGTCAGCCCCGTCTCATCGCGCGGCTGGGCAGCAGTGTCCCCGGGAACCATGATCATGAGGATCAGCGCGGCGGCAAGCGCGACCACGCGCGCCGGGTGAGGTTGGATCGAACTCGTCACGGGCAGCTCCTTTTGGCAACGCGCCATACCGCCCCTCACCGGCGGCGCCAAACATCTCATTCGCGGCATTGCGCCTGCAAAAATCAGGTGCGGGCGAACTATGACCCTTTATTGACCGCGAAGCGGGTATAAGGGCAAAGTATCGGCGAAACACGGGCAAGCCCCGGCAACCCTTGGATGACGATGAAACGCGCTGCGCCCATTTTCCTTATGGCGGCCCTGTTGGGCGTCACGCCGGCACAGGCCTCGGTCGAGAGGGCGCTTTTGTATGCGCAAGAGGGCGTGAACGCGCTGATGCGCGGCAACAATGGCAAGGCAATCGAAGCCTATGGCAAGGCGCTTGAAGACGAAAACCTCCCGGAAGCGCGGCGCGCGAGCATCTTTAACGACCGCGGCGTGGCGCATTGGCGTCAGCAGCGGTATGAACAAGCGCTGGCTGATTTCGAAGAGTCAATCAAGCTGAACCCCGATTTCGCCCCGGTCTACAACAATCGCGGCAATGTGCTGATGGCGATGGGCCGCGTTGAGGATGCTATCGCTGACTTCTCCCAGGCCATCTCGCTGGCGCCGGCTTATGGGGCTGCATTCAATAATCGCGGCAATGCCTATGTGGCGCTGGGCCAGCTCGAAAAAGCCGAGGCCGATTTGCGTCGGGCAATCGCACTGCTGCCGTCGAGCGCCGCGCCGCTCAATGGCCGCGGCAAGATCGCCGCTGCGAACCAGCGCCCTTTTGCCAGCCTGCGTTTCCTGAACCGGGCGATCCTGCTGAACCGCAATTATCCGGCCGCCTACCGCAATCGCGCGGCTGCGCTCATCGAAGTGCGCCATTATGACGAGGCGCTCAAAGACCTTGAACAGGCCGTGGCAACCGCCGACGGCGATGTGCAACTGCTGGTGCTGCGCGGGCGCGTGAACAGTTACGATGGCAAGCATCAGGCGGCGGTGCAGGATTTCTCCGCCGCGCTGCAGCTTGATCCGCAGAACGGTGAGGCCTATGCCGGGCGCGGGCTTGCACAGCTTGAGCGCGACAGTTTGCAAGAAGCCCTGAGCGACTGCGATTTAGCCGTCACTCTCGCACCGGAACATGCGCCGGCTTATGTGTGCCGAGCGCGAGCTTATTTGCGCCTTGGCCAGCCCGTTCAGGTCAGCACGAACGCCAGCCGCGCCCTGGAGATCGATCCTGATATGGCAGAGGCATATCTGGTGCGCGCCCAGCTTGCGGAGGAGGCCGGAGACATCGAGGCCGCCGCGGCGGATTACCGGGCGGCGCTGAGCCGCGACCCGTTACTGGACAACGCGAAGACTGCTTTGCAGCGCCTGGGAGAGGTGACTGAGGGCAATGTCGTGCTGCCGGACTTGACGGTTGGCGAAGCACTTGAAGGCTGGCGGATCGTCGAGGGGGCGGGCGCAGCGTATTATGCTTTGAATGATGCTTATTCCGATGTGGCGGTACTGCTGGAAATGAGCACGCCGGCCCAGCCGCGCCTGATCGAGTGGACCGAACTCACCGAGACGCTGCGCGGCTTTGGGCTGCTGCGGTATCATGCGGGCAGCGCACCGGGGCGCGCCGGGGAGGGAGAGCGCACGCACGAAAATGTCGCAATCATCAACCTTCGCGAGCAGCGCGTGGTTGCGATCGAGCCGTTCCAGGTCGCCGGCCGCAAAGCCAAATGGGAGTGGGGCCGCTTCGGGTTGACGGTTACCGACCCTGACGGCGTGCCGAGCGCGCATCAACTGCGAGACGAACCTCCGAGGGTCGTCCGTCGCGAGCCGCAGCGCCAGCTGGAAGACGATGGCTGGACCTATGAAGGGTGGGGCCGCGAGCGCAACGAGCCGCGCCGTTATCGTCGCTCGCGCGAGCCGAGAACGCTATTCGATTGGCTGTTTCGATAGACCTCAGTTTCCGGATTTCCCCGTCGAGCCAAACAAAAGTGTAGACTTTTGTTGAGCTTGGCAAGGTTCTATCAAACGCGTCAACAGCCGCTGTCGCGTTGGCCGAATTGGTGATTTGACGGCCAGTTCTTTTTAAATGACAATTTGACGACAGTTTATTCAACGTTGGAGGCTGTCGTTCCCATGTCCCATCCGTTTCCGCTTCCGCCAATCGCGTCATTTGTCCATCAGACCTGCGCTATCCTCGCCACGACCTTTCTTGTCTCCTTCACACTTGCCCCTGTGAGCAACGCTGCCGCGCCTCAGTTTCTGCCGAGCATGCAGGGCGATGTGCTGCCCCAGCTCGCCGGCGATTGCGAGGACGTCGGCGCAATCTGCACCTGGGAAGAAGTCATCGGCGGGCGGCTCGACGACGAGGCCCATGCCGTCGTTGAAATGCCCGATGGTGGCTATGCCTTTGCCGGCCACACCCGCTCGCATGGCATGCTGAACCGCGACGCGTGGATTGTCCGGCTGAATGCAAGCGGCGAGGTCGTCTGGCAGCAGGTGATCGGCGGACCGCTGACCGAAAAGGTGTTTGGCATTACAGCGACCGAGGATGGCCATGTTGTTATCGGCGGCAAGACATATTCCGTCGGTCGGGGCGGGTCAGACGCCATGATCGCGCGCTTCGACACCGAAGGGGAGTTGTTGTGGCAAAAAAGCTATGGCGGCGCGTACAACGATGGCGTGCGTGCGATCCAGCCTGTGCGGGGCGGCGGGTTCGTTGTCGCCGGGACCCGCGGCGGCCCGGACGACGATGACGTGTGGCTGATCGCGCTCGATGACAATGGCGACAAGCGTTGGGAGCGCACATACGGCACGCCGGGCGAAGACGGCGCCGTCAGCATCACGCAGACCGCGGATGGCGGGTTCGCCGTGGCGGGCTATTCCCAGCGCCCCGGTGTCAGCAGCTTCGACAACTGGGTCATACGCCTCAACCAAAGCGGCAACGTGCTGTGGCAGCGCCACTTTGCACGCGGTAATTTTTCCGCCGGCACGGCTGTCAGCGCCGCCCCCGAAGGCGGTCTTTTCGTCACCGGCATCTCTCAGCAGCGCACCCCGCGCGACAGCCAATCCTGGGTGATACGTCTTTCGCGCGATGGTGAGACTGTGTGGAAGCAGCTCAGCGCGAACGCCGGCAGCAACGAAGCCTGGGGCGCGGCGTCGACACCTGACGGCGGCCTCATCGTCGTCTCTGCAGCTCGCTACGACGGCTTGGGCGAGAGCGACGCGCGCTTGGTCCGCTTTTCGTCTGATGGGACCATTGTGTGGTCGCGAATTTTGGGTGGACAGACTTGGACGCGGCCCACGGCGGTGATCACCACGCGTGACGGGGGCATCATCGTGACTGGCTACACCACCGGACGTGGCGCGGGCTATCAGGATGTCTGGGTGGTCCGGCTGGACGGCGACGGCAGACTGAATCCGCGCTGATCCTCACTGCGCCATTGGCGCCGTAAAGGCTTGGTGCTTCGGTTCGTGAGTGCTATGAAGCCGTCGTCAACGCGGGCGCGGTGATGCCACACGGACTGGAGCCCACCTTATGGCGGTCAAAAGGCGCTTGGTCGTCTGGACAGCGGCAGTTGGCCTTATAGCTGTATTGGCCAGCCTCTCGGTCTGGCTTTTCTGGGCGGGCGGTCAGCAGAGCACAGCCGGCCCACTTCCCGCGCTCGGCGTCGACCTCTCGCGCAGCAGCGTGTCCGGCCTGTCCTCAGGTGCTTATATGGCCGGCCAATTCCAGGTCGCGCATTCCGATATCGTGATCGGGGCCGGGCTGATTGCAGGCGGGCCATACGGCTGCGCAGAGAGTGAATTCTCGCGTCTCTGGCCGATCTGGACGACGGCGATCCCGCACAATCTGAATCTCGCGCTCAACGCCTGCATGGACGACAGCCTGGCGATCGTTGGTCAACCCAACGTGGATACCCTTGCGCGGCGTACACGCAGCTTGGCCGATGACCAGAAAATCGCGGCTGTCGATGGCATAGCGATGGACCGGATCTTTCTTTTCCACGCCAGTGCGGATGAGACTGTCGCGCGCTCGGTCGTCATGGCGGCGGCTGAATATTATCGCGAGATGGGCGTGCCGGAAGCCGCACTGCGCTTCGTCCGTTTCGACCGCGGCGCGCACGCCTTCCTGACGCTGGATGAGGGGCTTGATTGCGGCGTCTCCGGCCCGCCGTTTCTGAACGACTGCGACTATGACCAGGCCGGTGCGATCATCCGGCATCTGTACCCCGATGCGGTGAAACCTGACGGACCGCCTGAAGGAATGTTCTACGTGTTCGATCAGGCGCGCTATATCGAAGGCGGTGATCAGCACAGCATGGCCGGGGAGGGAGTCGCCTATATCCCGCCTGAGTGCCGCGAGCGTGCGGGCTGCGCGGTGCATGTTGCCTTTCACGGCTGCCAGCAAAACCGCGCGGCAATCGGCGATGCGTTCATCCGCGGCTCGGGCTTTGCACGATGGGCCGACGCGAACCGGCTGATCGTGCTGTTCCCGCAGACCAAACGCAGCGCCGTCAACCCCAAAGCCTGCTGGGACTGGTGGGGCTACACCGGCCTCAACTACCGCGAGCATTCAGCCCCGCAAATCGCGGCCATACGCGCCATGTTGGACCGGCTGGCGCAGCAGCCGTGATCCGTGATACCTCCTTGCACACGGCTGCCGGGCAGCCTGTCACCGCCGCGCCATGTTTCGCGCGAATCGTGAGTGGCCATAGCAGGCCGGCTGCACAATCAACCCTAGAGAACCGCATGACGCAAAAAATCCGAAAAGCCGTGTTCCCAGTCGCCGGTCTCGGCACCCGCTTTCTGCCCGCGACCAAGGCCGTTCCCAAAGAAATGCTGCCCGTCGTCGACCGCCCGCTGATCCAGCATGTCATCGACGAGGCGCGGGCCGCGGGCATCGACCACAGCGTCTTCGTGACGGGCCGCAATAAGCATGTGATCGAGGATCATTTTGACATCCAGTACGAACTGGAAACGGTTCTGCATCAACGCAACAAGAAAGAAGAGCTCGCGCTGCTCGACAGCCTGCGTCCGCCGCCCGGCCAGTCCAGCTTCACACGCCAGCAGGAGCCGCTTGGGCTGGGGCATGCTGTGTGGTGCGCGCGCGACCTGGTCGGTTATCAGCCGTTTGCGCTGGTGCTGCCGGATGTGCTTGTGAAATCCCCGCATGAGGGCTGTCTGCCCGCGATGATGCGCGAATATCAGCGCCTGGCGAGCCAGACCGGCGAAAAGGTCAATCTCATCGCGGTGGAGCGGGTGGACCCCTCAGAAGTCTACAAATACGGCGTGGTCAGCCTGGAAGACGGGGAGGGGCCGATCTGGCCGGTCATCGGCATGGTCGAAAAGCCAAAGGTCGAGGACGCGCCGTCGAACCTGACGATTCTGGGTCGCTACATCCTGCAGCCGGAGATTTTCGACATTCTCGGCAGGCTTGATCCTGGCGCGGGCGGCGAGATCCAGATTACCGATGCCATGCTCAAGCTGCTGGAGACCCAAAAAGTCTACGCCTACGAGCATAAAGGCCAGAGCTTCGATTGCGGCTCAAAGCTCGGCTTTCTCGAAGCCAATATCGCGTATGCGCTCGACCACCCGGACCTGGCCGAGCGGATGCGCGCGGAGATCAAGCGGATTGCCAAGACTCTCGATTAAGCAAGACTCTCGA
>CAZNGB010000024.1:10735-19013 GCA_964572465.1 uncultured Hyphomicrobiaceae bacterium | reverse complement strand
GCTTCAAGCGCGCCCACCTCCCGGCGCAGCTCATCGAGCAGCCGGGCGCGGTCGCCATGGGGCGCGGCGCCGCGCGTGTGTTGCGCCTCGTGCGCGGGGTTTGATCGGTTCATGCGGGTAAAACAATCCGTTCGGGCAGTCGCCCATGTTCTTCTTTTGTTCTACATGAACGCGCGCGCCCGATCAAGCCGCATGAATTGACGCATCCGCGCGCGCCACTCCGGCCTGATCCATGTAACATATTGAGTAAACAGAGAAAGCCGCTGCGCTTATTCGCTGATGTCCAGCTTCTCGCGCAGCACCTCGTTGACCGCCGCAGGGTTGGCCTTGCCGCCGGTGGCCTTCATCACCTGGCCGACGAACCAGCCGATGGTCTTCGGCTTGGTCTTGACCTGCTCGACCTGCTGCGGGTTGGCCGCGATCACCTCGTCCACGACCTTCTCGATCTCAGCCGTATCGGTCACCTGCTTCAGCCCGCGGTCCTCGACGATCTTGCCGGGCGCGTCGCCGGTTTCCAGCATGATCTCGAAGACATCCTTGGCGATGCGCCCGGAGATTGTGCCATTAGAGATCAGGTCGATCAGTTCGCCGAGCTGGCCCGCGCTCACGGGCGGGTCGGTGATGTCGCGGTCGAGCCGGTTGAGCGCGGCGAAGAAGTCGCCCATGACCCAGTTGGCTGCCAGCTTCGCGTCGCGGCCCTTGGCGACCGTCTCGAAGAATTCGGCAGAGGCCTGATCGCTCACTAGCACGCCGGCGTCATAGGCGGTGAGGCCATACTCGTCCATCAGCCGGGTTTTCTTCTCGTCCGGCAACTCGGGCAGCGACTTCTTGATCTCCTTGACGTAGCCGCTGGTCAACTCAAGCGGCAGCAGGTCCGGATCGGGGAAATAGCGGTAGTCGTGGGCCTCTTCCTTGCTGCGCATGGGCCGCGTTTCGCCCGCGCGCGGATCGAACAGCCGGGTTTCCTGGTCGATGCTGCCGCCCTCTTCGAGGATTTCGATCTGGCGGCGCGCCTCGTGCTCGATCGCCTGGCCGATGAAGCGGATGGAGTTGACGTTCTTGATCTCGCAGCGCGTGCCAAGCTCCTCGCCCGGCCGGCGCACCGACACGTTGATGTCCGCGCGCATCGAGCCTTGCTCCATGTTGCCGTCGCAGGTACCCAGATAGCGCAGGATCGTGCGCAGCTTGTTGATATAGGCTTTGGCCTCGCTGGACGAGCGCATATCGGGCTTGGAGACGATCTCCATTAGCGCGATGCCGGAGCGGTTCAGATCGACATAGGAATAATCCGGGTGCTGGTCGTGCAGGCTCTTGCCCGCGTCCTGCTCCAGATGCACGCGCTCGATGCCGACCTCCACCGTGTAGCCCTCGGGCATGTCGAGGATGACGCGGCCCTCGCCGACGATCGGGTGCTTGTACTGCGAGATCTGATAGCCCTGCGGCAGGTCTGGATAAAAATAATTCTTCCGGTCGAACACGGAATACAGATTGATCTTGGCGCGCAGGCCAAGGCCCGTGCGGATCGCCTGGCGGATGCACTCCTCGTTGATCACCGGCAGCATGCCCGGCATGGCGGCGTCGACGAGGCTGACATGATCGTTGGGCATGCCGCCGAAATCGGTCGAGGCGCCGGAGAACAGCTTGGCCTTTGACACGACCTGGGCATGAACCTCCATGCCGATGACCATCTCCCATGGTCCGGTCGTCCCTTCGATCAGATTATCCGGCTTTGCTTCGTTCATTGCCATTGGCTTTCATTCTCTTGGCTGCGCTCGAAACGGCAAAAAGCGCGCTGACGCCTGGCTCCGCACTGTCTTGGCGAAGCCAACGTCTGTCCCGGGCCTGAGTCAATACGCCATCTGGCATACTGCGGCGCTATCGACCTGTTTTTCGTTTTGGAAATCGCTCTGCCCAGACGCGCCACAACAGGCAGTTGTTACGCAACTGGCGAACTCACTCGGCACGGAGACGAACTTTACGTGAGTTGCATTGGCCGGGGCAAGCCCTGTCGCGCACGCCGTTGCAAACGCGAGCCGGGCGCTGGGAGAGGCAACAGCGCGCAGGGCGCGGGCAGGCGGCCAGCGGACAATCGGTTAGGCAGCCATATTGCGTATGTATCCCTTTTCATGCTCATGATATCGCGTGCCGCGCCGCGAATCGCGCGTGCGCCATCGCAAGCAGCATACGATTCCCAGCAACCTTCAGGTGAGGCGTCATGACGGTCGAATATCTGAAAAAAGCTTCAAAAACCTCGGTCAGCGACGCCGGCGATGTGCGCGAGACCGTCCAGGGCATCCTGGCCGAGATCGAATCCGGTGGCGAAGCGGCGGCGCGCGCCTATGCCGAGAAGTTCGACAAGTACGAGGGCAACATCGTCCTCACGCGCGAAGAGATCGACGCAGCGGCCAAGAATGTGCCCGAAAAACTGAAGGACGACATCCGCTTCGCCCATGAGAACATCAAGCGCTTCGCTGAGGCGCAAAAGGCCACGATAGGCGATGTCGAGGTGGAGCTTCGCCCGGGGCTGATCGCGGGCCAGAAGGCGATCCCCTGCACGACCGCGGGTTGTTACGTGCCCGGTGGGCGCTATGCCCATATCGCCTCGGCGATGATGACGGTGACGACTGCGCGCGTGGCCGGCTGCCCGAACGTGATCGCCTGCTCGCCGCCGCGCCCGGGGCAGGGCATCCATCCGGCCATCGTCTACACGGCGGACCTGTGCGGCGCGGATACCATCCTAGCGCTCGGCGGCGTTCAGGGCGTCGCGGCGATGGCGTTTGGCCTGTTCGGCGTGCCGAAAGCGGATATCCTCGTCGGGCCGGGCAACCAGTTCGTAGCGGAGGCCAAGCGTATCCTGTTCGGGCGCGTCGGCATTGACATGATCGCCGGACCGACCGACAGCCTTGTCATCGCGGACGAAACAGCGGATGCGGAGATTGTCGCCGCCGACCTCGTCGGGCAGGCCGAGCACGGCTACAACTCGCCGGTCTGGCTGGTGACGGATAACCGCGCGCTGGCTGAGGCGGTGATGGCGCGGGTGCCCGAGCTGATCGCCGATCTGCCCGAACTCAACGCCGGCAACGCCGAGGCCGCCTGGCGCGACTATGCCGAGGTGATCTTGTGCGAAGACCGAGAAGAGATGGCTCAGGTCTCCGACAACACCGCGCCGGAGCATCTCACGGTAATGGCGCGCGACCTGGACTGGTGGCTAGGTCGGCTCACCTGCTACGGCTCGCTGTTCCTGGGCGAGGAGACCACCGTGGCCTTCGGCGACAAGGCGTCCGGGCCGAACCATGTCCTGCCGACCTCAGGCGCGGCGCGCTACACCGGCGGGCTGTCGGTGCACAAATACATGAAGCTGGTGACGTGGCAGCGCGCCACGCGCGAGGGCGCGCGCCCTATCGCCGAGGCCACAGCGCGCATTTCCCGGCTGGAGGGCATGGAGGCGCACGCGCGCAGCGCTGATATACGCCTGGCCAAGTGGTTCCCGGGCACCAATTTCGACCTGAGCGCCGAGGATGGCTCATGAGCCTGAGCCCGGATTTCTCGGTTGCCGGGCGCGTGGCCTGCGTCACGGGCGCGAGTTCAGGACTGGGCGCGACGATCGCGCAGGCGCTGGCCGAAGGCGGCGCGAAGGTGGTGGGCGTCGCGCGGCGCGCCGGCGAGATCGCTGCTTGGGCCGCCACGGGCGTGGAGGTGGCGGCTATCAGCGCCGATCTGTCCGATCTGGATGCCATCCCCGACACAGCCCGTCGCGTCGCGGAGCCTTACGGCGCGCCGGAGATCCTCGTGAACGCCGCCGGCATCAACACGCGTCAGCCGGCCGATGACGTGACGCGCGAAGGCTGGCAGAAAACAATCGACCTGAACCTGTCCAGCCCGTTCTTCCTCGCGCAGGCGCTCGTCCCGGCGATGAAGGCGAAAGGCTGGGGCCGGATCATCAACTTCGCCTCGCTACAAACAGAGCGCGCCTTCCCCGGCGGCATCGCCTATGGCGCGTCGAAAGGCGGCGTGGGCCAGCTGACCCGCGCGATGGCCGAAGCCTGGTCGGCGCATGGCATCACCGCGAACGCGCTCGCGCCCGGCTTCTTCCCGACCGAATTGACAGCCGCCGTGTTCGGCGACCCGGACCGCGCCGCGCGCAACGCTCAGGCAACATGCATCGGGCGCAACGGCACGCCCGCCGACCTGGTCGGCCCGGCGTTGTTTCTGTGCGCGCCCGCGAGCGACTATGTGACTGGGCAAGTGCTGTTCGTCGATGGAGGCTTCACCGCGAAATGAAGGCGCTTGTTTATACCGGCCCCGACACGCTGGACTACCTCGACGTACCCGACCCGGAGCCGGGCGGCGACGCGCTGATCGAGATTGCGCATGTCGGCATCTGTGGCTCGGACATGCACGCCTATGCGGGCCATGATGAGCGTCGCCCCGCGCCGCTGATCCTTGGGCATGAGGCCGCGGGCCGCGTGATCGCCGGGCCGGGCGAGGGCGCGCGCGTGACGATCAATCCGCTGGTGACATGCGGCGCGTGCGACGCCTGCCGCGCTGGGCGCGATAATCTGTGCCCCGAGCGCCAGATCATCTCGATGCCGCCGCGCGAGGGCGCGTTCGCCGAGCGCCTGGCGATGCCTGAACGCAATCTCGTTGCGATTCCCAACGACGTGCCGACCGAGAAGGCCGCGCTTGCCGAGCCTCTTGCCTGTGGCTGGCACGCGGTGCGCCTTGCAGCCAATGCGCTGGACCGGCCGATCGCAGCGGCGCGGTGTCAGGTCATCGGCGCGGGCGCGATCGGGCTGGGCGCGGCGCTGGTGCTGGCAGCGAAGGGCGCGCGCGAGATCACGGTGGTCGAGGCGAACCCGGAGCGGCGCGAGGTAGCGTCTGCTGCGGGCGATTTCCGCGCGGTCGCGCCGGAAGCGGCGGGGGGCGAAGTCGATCTGGTCGTCGACGGCGTGGGCATAGAGGCGACCCGCGCGGCGGCGAGCGCGGCCGTGCGCCCCGGCGGCGTGATCGTCCATATCGGGCTTGGTTCGGCGGCGGGCGGATTGGACATACGGCGGATGACGCTACAGGAGATCACCTTCATCGGCGCCTACACCTACACTGCAGCCGACTTCCGCGATACTGCGGCGGCCATGTTCGACGGGCGGCTCGGCGCGCTGGACTGGCCGGTGCTGCGTCCCTTGAGCGAGGGCGCGCAGGCGTTCGCGGATCTCAAGGCAGGCCGCGTTGCCGCGCCAAAAATCATCCTCGTGCCGTAAGGCAGTTATTTCCGCGTCAGCTTCAGCTCGATCCGGCGGTTGCGGCGCAGCGCGGCCTCGCTCTCGCCCTCGGCCAGCGGCTGAAACTCGCCGAACCCTGCGGCGACCAGGCGGCTCGCCGGCACATTCTTGTCGATCAAAAATTTCACGACGTTGATCGCGCGCTGGGCCGACAGTTCCCAGTTCGATGGAAACTCCGGGGTGACGATCGGGCGCTTGTCGGTGTGGCCATCGACGCGCAACACCCAGTCGATTTCATCGGGGATTTCGCCTTCAAGCTGGTTCAGGATTGCTGCCAGCTTGATAAGTTCCTGCTCGCCAGCGGGGTTAATATCCGCCGAGCCGGTGTCGAAGAACACACCCGCCTGAAACACGAAGCGGTCGCCGACAATCTCGATATCCGTGCGGTCGTCGAGCACCTCGCGCAGCCGGCCGAAGAAATCGGAGCGAAAACGCGACAACTCCTGAACACGCCGCGCGAGCGCGGCGTTCAGCCGGCGGCCAAGATTGGCGATCTGAGCCTTGGCGTCCTCCTCGCGCGCTTCGGAGGCATCCAGCGCGGCCGTCAACTCCGAAATTTGGCGGCGTAGCGCGGCAAGTTGCTGATTCAAAAGCTCCACCCGCGCAAGCGCCCGCGCGGAGACCTGTTGCTCGGCCTCCAGCTCGTCCTGAAGCGCAGAAAGCCGCTCCTCAGCCGTTTCGCCGCGCGCGCCAGCCTGGCTCAGCCGGTTCTGGAGCTGGTCGCGCTCCGCCTGGGCCTGGCTCAGCGATGCGCTCAAAGAGGCCAGTTCGTCTTCCAGCGAACGATTCTCAGAGCGCTCAAGCGCCAGAAGCTCGGTGAGTTCGGCGATCTGCGCGGTCAGCCGCTGGAGCGCGGTGTCCTTGCTGCTGGCTTCTTGCGTGACGAAATATTGCGCCAGCATGAACACCGACAGCAAGAACGTCATGACCAGCAGCAGCGTCGCCATGGCGTCCACAAAGCCGGGCCAATAATCGCCGCCGATGCGCCGGC
The DNA here is from genome assembly GCA_964572465.1 of uncultured Hyphomicrobiaceae bacterium. Lineage (GTDB taxonomy): Bacteria > Pseudomonadota > Alphaproteobacteria > Rhizobiales > Rhodomicrobiaceae > Dichotomicrobium. Next base: position 12,743 of record CAZNGB010000024.1, on the reverse strand, counting down.
CGGTGCGCCCGCGTGGCATGATGCGCTCTCCTCAAGTCGTTAGGCTGGCGGGTTCAGCGCTCGCGGCGCGGGGCGCGCGCGGCGATGTCGCGCAGGGCGCCTGCCAGCTGATTCTGTTCGCGCAGTACGGCGGCGAGCTCGGACTGCTGCTGAGCCTGCTCGTCGACCCATTCGCGCACGATTTTCTGCTCTGCGCGCATCTGCTTCACCATCCGGTCGATACCACCCGACAGCTCGCGGATCGCCTCGGTCGCCTCCGAATTACCGCCGCCGCCGCCGACGCCAGTGTTCTCGATCTTTTCGCCCAGGTCGGTGATGCTGCGCTGCATGTCGAGCATGGCGAAGCGTAGCTGCGCAGGCGTGCCCTGCATCGTGCCCGCTGGAGCGCCTTCCGGCGCCATCTCTGTGATGCCGGACAGCCATTCCTCCAGCTCATTGTAAAAGCGGTTTTGCGCCTGCGAGGCTTGCAAGTCGAGAAAGCCGAGGATCAGCGAGCCAGCCAAGCCGAACAACGAGGAGGAAAACGCCGTGCCCATGCCGCTGAGCGGCGCTTGCAGGCCGGATTTCAACTCCTCGAAAATAAGCGCACTCTCTGCTGTGGCCGTGTTTAGCGAGGCGATCGTTGCGCCGACCGACTGGATCGTCTGCAGCAGCCCCCAGAAGGTGCCGAGCAGGCCGAGGAAAATCAGCAAGCCGACCAGATAGCGCGTCGTCTCGCGCGACTCATCGAGGCGCGAACCGATCGAATCAAGGATCGAGCGCATCACCACGGGCGAGACCTGCGCCTGGCCCTGGCGGCGGCTGAACATGGTTGCCATCGGCGCGAGCATGACCGGCGGGCGCTCAGTCGCGAGGCCAGGATCGGAAATGCGGAAGCTGTTGACCCAGCGGATTTCCGGATAAAGCCGCAGAACCTGTTGCAGCGCATAGATGATCCCGAGAAGGAGAACGCCGAGGATCAGGCCGTTCAGCGCCGGATTCGCCATGAAGGCATCGACGATGTCCTCATAGAGCAGGGCGACGACGAAGCCCGACAGAACCACGAACAGGAACATGCGCCAGACAAATACCTGCGGACGCGAGAGAGTGGTCTCAAACCCCGTTTTCGCCATGATCCGTGCTCTGCCTATTCGTGCTGCGCAGCCTGCGCGCTTTGCATGAAGCGCTGTGCGGCCTTCTTAACGGATTTCACCGCACAGCAAAATGTTAACTTGACGGCAGCGCGCTATGCGCGCGTTTTGTGACGGCCCACAAGCTTCACCAGATCGCGCTGGATGGCCTCGTTACCGGCGGCAACGCTGCCTGTCGCGAACATGTCCTGCGCGCCATCTGCATCCGAGATGTAGCCGCCCGCCTCGCGCACCAGCACGATTCCCGCGGCCATGTCCCAAGCCTGGATACCGCGCTCCCAATAGCCGTCGAAGCGGCCTGCAGCGACCCAGGCCAGGTCGGTTGCCGCCGAGCCGGTGCGTCTGATTCCTGCGACCTGTGGCATCACAGCCGCCAGCTCGCTCAAAAAGCGGTCTTGGCCTTCCTTGCCGTGATGGGGCACGCCGGTGACGATAACGCTGTCGCGCAGGTGCGCGCGAGCCGCCACGCGGATGCGCCGGTCGTTGAGGAATGCGCCTTTGCCCCGCTCCGCGGTGTAGGTATCGCCCGTCACCGGGTTATAGACCAGCCCCGCGACGAGCTGGTCGTCGCGCTCCAGCGCGATTGAAATGGCAAATAGCGGGATGCTGTGCATGAAATTGGTCGTGCCGTCGAGCGGGTCGACGATCCAGGTATGCGTCTTGTCCGGGCCTTCGACGCGCCCGCGCTCCTCCATCAAGAAGCAATAACCTTCTCGCGCGCGGGATAGCTCCTCGAACAGCACTTTTTCCGCGCGCATGTCCGCGGCGGTGACGAAGTTCGCCGGCCCCTTTTTCGAGACCTGCAGGTGCTCCACCTCGCCGAAATCGCGCGCCAGACCGCGCCCGGCCTTTCGCGCAGCGCTGATCATCACGTTCAT
>CAZNGB010000024.1:0-10635 GCA_964572465.1 uncultured Hyphomicrobiaceae bacterium | reverse complement strand
AGTCGGCGCGGCGCACATAGCTCAGGTCGTTGGTGTCAACCACGATCTTCTCGCCGGTCGTGACAAAGGGCGGGACCATCACGCGAACGCCGTTCTCCAGCGTTGCCGGCTTGTAGGAGGACGACGCGGTCTGGCCCTTCACCACCGGCTCGGCTTCGGCCACTTCGAGCGTGACATGATCGGGCAGGGCGACGCCGAGTGGGCGGCCTTCATGCATCTCCACCGTCACCTGCATGCCTTCTTGCAGGAACGGCGCGCGCTCGCCGACGAGGTCCTTTTGCAACTCAAGCTGTTCGAAGGTTTCGGTGTCCATGAAGACGAGCATCTCACCCTCTTCATAGAGGTACTGAAAGTCCTTTTGTTCAAGGCGTACGCGCTCCACCGTCTCGGATGAACGGAAACGTTCGTTGAGCTTGGTGCCGTCGATCAGGTTTTTCAGCTCGACCTGCGCATAGGCCGGCCCCTTACCCGGCTTGACATGCTGAATCTTCACTGCCGCCCAGAGACCGCCTTTGTGCTCGATCACGTTACCGGGGCGGATTTCGTTGCCGTTGATCTTCATGAGCCTGCTGCTCGAATCCGTGTTGAGGTCTGCTCTGCCCGTTAGGAGCCGCTTATTCGCCGCTGAGTCAAGCGGTTTGCGCCTCGCCGCGGCCAGGCGCGTAATTTGTGGAATGCGGGCGCGGCGCGGCCTCGCGCCCGGCTCATGACGCCGTCAGCGCGCGCTCGAGATCGGCGATGATGTCATCGACGGATTCCAGCCCGACCGACAGCCGCACCACATCGTCGCCCGCGCCGGCCTGCGCGCGCTGCTCAGGCGTAAGCTGACTGTGCGTCGTCGAGGCAGGGTGGATGATGAGGCTGCGCGTGTCGCCGATATTTGCCAGATGCGAGAAGATCTCGACCCCGGAGACCAGCCCGACGCCCGCGTCATAGCCGCCCTTGAGGCCGAAGGTGAACACCGCGCCGGCACCTTTCGGGCAAATGCGCTGCATCAGGCCGTGATAGCGGTTCCCTTCCAGCCCGGCATAGGACACCCAAGCCACTTCGGGGCGCTGCTCCAGCCAGCGCGCGACCGCCAGCGCATTCTCACAGTGGCGCTGCATCCGCAGGCATACCGTCTCGATGCCGGTAAGGATCAGGAACGCGTTCATCGGCGCGATCGCCGGGCCGAGGTCGCGCAGGCCCAGCGTGCGGCAGGCAATCGCGAAGGCCATGTCGCCAAACGCATCGGCCATCACCATGCCATTGTAGCTGGGGTTCGGCTCGGTGAGCGAGGGATAGCGACCGGACGCCTTCCAGTCGAATGTGCCGCAATCGACGATAATGCCGCCGATCGAGTTGCCATGCCCGCCCAGAAACTTGGTCAACGAATGCACGACGATATCCGCGCCGTGCTCTTTCGGGCGGCACAGATAGGGCGTGGCCATGGTGTTATCGACGATCAGCGGGACGCCCGCGCGCCGCGCGATGGCGGCGATCGCCGGGATGTCGGTCACGATGCCACCGGGGTTGGCGATTGATTCGATGAAGATCGCCTTGGTCTTGCCGGTGAGCGCGCGCTCGAACGTGGCCGGGTCGTCGGCGTCGGCCCAGACCACGTTCCAGCCGAACTTCTGGAAGGCGTGGCCAAACTGGTTGATCGAGCCGCCATAAAGCTGGCGCGCGGCAATGAACTCGTCGCCCGGCTCTAGCAGCGTGTGCATGGTGATGAGCTGCGCGGCATGGCCCGAGGCGACAGCCAGCGCCGCCGTGCCGCCTTCGAGTGCTGCGACACGCTGTTCCAGCGCATCCTGCGTCGGGTTCATGATGCGCGTGTAGATGTTGCCGAACTGCTGGAGGCCGAACAGCGCAGCGGCGTGCTCGGCGTTGTCAAACACAAAAGAGGTGGTTTGATAGATCGGCGTAACGCGCGCGCCAGTGGCCGGGTCTGGCTGGGCGCCGGCGTGAATGGCGCGGGTCTCGAAGCCGCGGGCGTCTTGCTCTGTCATATGTCTCGTTCTCCCTGGCGCGCCGCGCTCAAACCGTTTCGTGCTTGCGCAATTCGCTGGCGCGGACCTTCTTGCTTTGCGATTTCAATTGGCCGCAGGCAGCCATGATATCGCGTCCGCGCGGCGTGCGCACCGGCGAAGCGTAGCCCGCGCGCTGGATGATGGCGGCGAAATTCTCGATCTGCTCCCAGTCGGAGCACTCATAGGCCGCGCCCGGCCACGGATTGAAGGGGATCAGGTTGATTTTCGCGGGGATCCCCGCCAACAGCCGGACAAGCTCCTTGGCCTCGGCCAGCGTGTCGTTCACCCCCTTGAGCATCACATACTCGAAGGTGATCCGCCGGTTGTTCGCCAGCCCCGGATAATTGCGGCACGCCTCCAGCAGCTCCGCGATCGGGTATTTCTTGTTGAGCGGGACCAGCTCATTGCGCAGATCGTCGCGCACGGCGTGCAGCGAAATCGCCAGCATTACGCCCATCTCGTGACCAGTGCGCGGGATCATCGGGACAACGCCGGAGGTCGACAGCGTAATGCGGCGCTTCGAGATCGCCAGCCCGTCGCCGTCATTGGCGATTTCCATCGCCGTCTTGACATTATCGAAATTGTAGAGCGGCTCGCCCATCCCCATCAGCACGATATTGCTGATCTTGCGCTCGGATTCAGGCAATGCGGTCGGGTTTTCCGCATCGAGGCCCGGCCAGTCGCCGATCCGGTCGCGCGCCAGCATGACCTGCCCGACGATTTCTCCGGCGGTCAGGTTGCGCACCAGCGGCTGCGTGCCGGTATGGCAAAAGCTGCAATTGAGCGTGCAGCCGACCTGGCTGGAGATGCACAGCGTCGCGCGGTCCGCGTCGGGGATGTAGACGGTCTCGACTTCCGGGCCGGGAAGGCCCGGCCGTGTGGGCGCAAGCCGCGAGAGCCACTTACGGGTACCATCACTCGAAATCTGTTCCGAGACGATTTCCGGGCGCTCCAGCGTCGCCGCTTCGCTCAGGTCGCGGCGCAGCGCCTTTGAGACGTTCGTCATCGCGTCGAAATCGCGGACACCCTGCGTGTAGACCCACCGCCAGAGCTGGCTCACGCGCATACGCCGCTGACGCTCGGGCACGCCAATCTGGCCGAGAAACGCGGCCATTTCCGGCCGGCTCAAGCCGATCAGGCTAGGCTTTTCTCTCGCTTTGGCAGTTTGTCGCGCGACGTCGGCGGAGATAGGGCCGGACGGCGCGATGATATCAACGGGCAACTCAGTCTCCGGTCACGGTTGCGCAGCTTAAGGGCATTCCTCGTCTAATGTATTGATCGAGGCGGTCAAACCAAACAGAGAATAGGTGTCCGTGGTCTGCTCCCCGTCCGCGGTCTCGCCCGTGACCGTTAACCGCGCGCCCGCCTTCATGAGCTGCAACAGACGCCTCTCCTCTTCGGGGTCGCGCAAGAAGGCATTGTCGCCGCGGGTGAACATGGCGAACTCATTGCCCCCAACATCCACAGTGGGCTGCGTGCCTTCCTTGAACTCATAGCCGTTCTTGATGCTGAGTTCATTCTTGATGCCGTCGCCGACCCAGTTCGTCACATAGAAGTAGACGCCGCTACGGTTTGGATCGTTGGGAGAGCTGTCTGTGGGCTCGCTCGCGGCAAAGCAGATCTTGTTGCCGTCGCCGCTTTCATGCACATACACCGCCCAATCCCGGTTTTCGGCGACCTGCGTGGTATTTTGCGCCGCCGCCGAAGCGGTCATCATGGCGATCAGCAGCGATGAGAAAAGAACGATCCTCATAAGGCATGCTCTCTGTTGCATTGTCGTGGTCACGAATCTCGCTCCGTATATAGCTTCGTCGGCGCTTTGGCCAGTATCGCCGGGCAAAAATCTAGCGCCCCTCCAAGCGGCTGCGCGGTGCGCCTGGTTGGCGGCTGCGCGGACGGCCGTGCTGATGCTCCGGTAATGGGATTGCGCCGCCCTCGTTCAGTGGCCGCGGTGCGAACCGCCCGAGGCTGCGCACGCGGTCATACATGATGATCGCGCCGGCCATAGCGACATTGATACAGAACGCGGTCGGGATTTTGACAACGTGATCACAGCGCGACAAAAGCTCCTCGCTCAGTGATCCACGCTCAGGCCCGAGCACATAGGCCGCGCGTGCGGGGTGCCGGAAACTTGGCAGGTCCACGGCTTCATCTAGAAGCTCCACGCCCACCAGTCGGCAGTGGCGCGGCAGTTGCATCTCGTGGGCGCTGGCCCAGTGATAGGCCGGCACATGTTCAGCGGCTTTCGAGGTGTCGGACTTCGCTTCGAAGGCGCGGGCGTCAGCGTCGATTGTGAACACGAAGCTTGCCCCGAACCCGTAGGCCGAGCGCATCAGATTGCCTAGATTCATCGACTTGGAGACGCGTTCCACGCCGATGGCGAAATAGCCTCTTGTGGTCATGGCCTGTTGTGGTGAGGTTCTGGTCTGCGCCAGGCGCTGTCAGTGTCGCTACGTAAGCCAGCCGCGTTGCAAAGCAAGGCTGTACCTCGCGGAGTCTGCCATGAAAGCCATTGTTTGTCATGCCCTCGGGGAGCCGGATGCTCTCTCACTGGAAGAGATGCCGGAGCCTGAGCCAGGCGCGGGCGAGGCGCTGATCCGCGTGCGCGCAGCCGCACTCAACTTCTTCGACACGCTCATCATTCGCGGCAAGTACCAGCACAAGCCCGAGCTGCCATTTTCGCCGGGCGGGGAGGTCGCAGGCGAGGTCGAGCGGCTCGGCCCCGGCGTCACGGGCCTGGAGATCGGCCAGCGCGTGATTGCGTATGTGCGCTGGAACGGCTGCCGGGAGAAAACCCTTGCACAGGCTGACGCGATTGTTCCGGTGCCGCAGGGGGTCAGCGATGAGGTGGCGGCGGGCGTTACGATTACCTACGGCACGGCGATGCATGGCCTGAAGGACCGGGGACGTATCGCGCCGGGCGAAACGGTGGCAGTGCTCGGTGCCTCGGGAGGTGCGGGTCTGGCCGCTGTCGAGATCGCCAAGGCGCTGGGCGCGCGGGTGATCGCGGTGGCGTCATCGCCTGAAAAGCTGGCGGTTTGCCGGGCATACGGCGCTGATGATCTGATCGACTACAGCACTGGTGATCTGCGCGATCAGCTCAAGGCGGCAACCGGCGGGCGCGGCGTCGATATCGTCTATGACTGCGTCGGCGGCAGCCATACCGAACGCGCATTGCGCGCGCTTGCCTGGGACGGTCGCCTGCTCGTGGTCGGCTTCGCCTCGGGCGATATCCCGCAAATCCCGCTCAACCTGCCGCTGCTCAAAGGGTGTGCGATCGTCGGCGTGATGTTCGGGCGCTTCGCCGAATTGTTTCCGGCTCAGCAGCGCGAGAACATGGAGCGGGTGCTCGGTTGGTGCGCAGAGGGCATACTGAACCCGCATGTGCAAGAGGTTGTGAGCTTGTGCGAGACTGTTCGCGCGCTCAAGGCGATTGAGGCCCGTAAAGCTGTCGGCAAGATCGTTGTGCGTCTTTGAGTCGCAGTTTGAGGCCTGCGTTGAGCGCACAGTCGACGATCCAGCCCGATCAAACCTTGCATCTTCGCCGAATTACGCCATGTCTCGCATGACAATGATGGAAAAGCGTGGTCATGAAGCCCCAGTAGGAGAATAACACGCCGGGTGCGTCACGGTTGGCTTTGACTTCGCCAGATGGTTCGTTATCGTCCGCGCAAAATCATGCACGGAAGACGATCGCATAAGACAAGCGTCTATGGAGCAGGCCGCGCAAGGGCCGCCCGCTGTACACAATATGAAATTTACCGAACTCGGCTTGAGTGACAAGGTTCTGGCGGCTGTCTCGGCGGCAGGTTACCAGGAACCCACGCCTATCCAGGCCAAAACAATCCCCATCGCAGTTGAAGGCCGCGACGTCGTTGGCATTGCCCAGACCGGCACGGGCAAAACCGCTTCGTTCGTGCTGCCGATGCTTACACGTCTTGAGCGCGGTCGCGCCCGCGCACGCATGCCGCGTTCGCTCATTCTGGAGCCAACGCGCGAGCTGGCGGCGCAAGTCGCTCAGAGCTTCGAAGAGCTGGGCGACAAACACAAACTGACTGTGGCGCTGTTGATCGGCGGAGTCTCGTTCGATGAGCAATACCGGAAACTGGATCGCGGCGCGGACGTGCTGATCGCGACGCCGGGCCGGCTGCTCGATCATTTCGGTCGCGGCAAGCTGCTGCTGACGGCTGTCGAAGTGTTCGTTATCGACGAGGCCGACCGAATGCTCGACATGGGCTTCATTCCGGATATCGAGCGGATTTGCAGCTTGCTTTCGCCAGCGCGCCAGACGCTGTTCTTCTCCGCGACAATGCCGCCGGAAATCGAGAAGCTGACCCACAAGTTCCTGAACGCGCCGGAGCGGGTCAGCGTCGACCGTCAGGCGATGGCGGCGGCGACCATCGAGCAGCGGCTCAAATTCACCGAACCGGAAGCCAAGGCCAAGCGCGCAGCGCTGCGCGACATGATCCGACAGGAAGACGTCAAGAACGCGATCATCTTCTGTAACCGCAAGCGCGATGTTGGCGTGGTCTTTCGCTCGCTGAAAAAGCATGGCTTCAACGCTGGCGAGCTGCACGGCGATATGGACCAGCGGACAAGGATGCAGACCCTGGAGGGCTTCCGCAGCGGCGAAATCAAGCTGCTGGTGGCAAGTGACGTCGCGGCGCGCGGATTGGACATTCCCGCCGTCAGCCACGTCTTCAACTACGATGTCCCGACGCATTCGGAAGACTACATCCACCGCATTGGCCGCACCGGACGGGCCGGGCGCGAGGGCTGCGCGGCAATGCTGGTGACGCAAAAGGAAGTCCCGGCGCTACAGGACATCGAAAAGCTGCTGGGCGGACGCATCGAATGGATCGGCGACAAGCCGGACGCGCAAGCTGATGCCGAAGATGGCAAGCGCCGCAAGCGTGGCGGGCGCAAGCGCGGCGGACGCAAAACCGAGCGCTTGGAGGAGCATTCGAGCGCGGATGCGAATGATCAATCAACGGAAAAGCCGCCTGTCGAGACTGCTGCCCCGCAAAAGTCCGACAAGCAAGAAACGACCAAGGCGGACAGCCAGAGCGAGCAGCCAGGGACCGGGCGACGGAAAAGCCGCCGGGGCGGACGACGACGTCAGCCGCAGGAGGCGACGGAGCCAAGTGTTGCGACACCCGAATACGGCGCGCCGGCACAGTCAAACGGGGACGACAAGGCCGCGCCTTCGCGCCGCAAGACTTCGCGCAGACGCGAACTGGCTGAGGCCGACGCCGGCGAGAGCACTGCATTCGGCATGAGCGACCAGGTGCCGGCTTTTCTGATGCGCCCGATCCGCCGTTCCTCATCGTCCTAGTGGAGTGAATTGGCCAGCGCATTGGCCGTTGTCAAATTGGCCGTTGTCAAATTGGCCGTTGTCTTGCGATGACCGCGGCGATATAAACCTAGCCAATTCGCAGCATCGGGCGTCGTGCGTGCTTCAGGCTTTGCACGCTGATGCGGGTTCTGCGCTTTTCACGCAAGAACAGGCGGAGCGGCTGACGCTCCTGGCATGGTGGAGGGCATCGCTACCCTTCGGCAGCCGCGTGGTCGCCCGCAAGAGACTTTGGAGACAAGCATGGCCGAACTGTTGGAACTCGCGGCGCAGTCGCGCGAGCAGACCGGAAGCGCAGCAGCGCGTACGATTCGCAAGAGCGGCGGCGTGCCGGCGATTGTCTACGGCGGCCGGGGCGGTCCGGAAATGGTAACGCTCAACTATAAGGAAGTCTGGAAGCAGGTCGAGACCGGCACCTTTCTTAGTACGGTCTTCCTGCTGAACGTGAACGGCAAGAAAACCCGCGTCATCCCGAAGGATGTCCAGTTCGATCCGGTGCGGGACTTTCTGGAGCACGTCGATTTTCTGCGCCTTGCGAAGGATGCGGTCGTTGAGGTGGATGTGCCTGTGCATGTCATCAACGAGGAAGAGGCGCCGGGTCTGCAGCGCGGCGGCGCGCTGAACATGACGCGCCACGAAATCGGACTGACCTGCCCGGCTGATGCGATCCCCGAATATATCGAAGTCGATGTGGCGGGCCTCGACATCGGTGATTCGCTGCACATCTCGCAGGTTTCCTTGCCTGAGAACGTGACACCGACCATCACAGACCGCGACTTCACCATCCTCAGCATCGCCGGTACCGCGGCAGCGAGCGCTCAGGAAGAGGGTGAAGGCGAGGAAGAGGCGCTAGAGCCGGAAGAATAGCCGCGCTTGTCCTGACGCAAGGGCCCGGCAGGCTGGCTGGGGAAACAGCATGAAGCTGCTAATCGGGCTGGGCAATCCGGGCGCGCGATATGCCCGCAACCGCCATAATGTCGGGTTCATGGCGGTGGATGCGATCGCCAATCGTCATGGTGCGGGTCCGTGGCGGCGGCGCTTTCAGGGCGAGGCATCGGAAGCGCACATTGGCGGCGGCAAGGTCCTGCTGCTCAAACCCATGACCTTCATGAATGAATCTGGACGCGCGGCGGGCGAAGCCGCTCGCTTCTTCAAGCTGACCCCGGCCGACATCGTGGTCTTTCACGACGAGCTTGATCTTGCGCCGGGCAAGGTGAAGGTGAAGCAGGGCGGCGGCCATGCTGGGCACAATGGTCTGAAATCGTTGACTGCCCACTGCGGATCGGAATTCTGGCGCGTGCGTATCGGCATCGGCCACCCCGGTGAGCGGGAGAAGGTGCTGGGCTATGTGCTCGGCGATTTCGCTAAAGCCGATGCGGCGTGGCTTGACCCACTGCTGGGCGCGATGGCCGATGCCGCGCATGAGTTGGTGGTCGGCAACGAAGCTAGGTTCGCCAGCGAAATCGGGCAGGTGATGCGCGATGTGCCCACCCAAGCGAATGCGCCCGCGCCAAAGCCCGGCGAACCGGCAGCCGAACCCAAACCCACGTCAGCCGCGCATGGACCCGCGCAGCAATCCGCTCCGACCGCGCTGGGCGAAAAGCTGCGGCGCTGGCTTGGCAGTTGATCCGAATTTCCAGAACACGCGACAGGACGCACCAGCATGGGCTTTAAATGCGGTATTGTCGGGCTGCCAAATGTCGGCAAGTCCACGTTGTTCAATGCTCTCACCCGCACGGCCGCCGCTGAGGCCGCCAACTACCCCTTTTGCACGATCGAGCCGAATGTCGGCGAAGTGCCGGTGCCCGATCCACGCCTCGATGAACTCGCGCGCCTTGGCAAATCAGCCCAGATCATCCCGACGCGGCTGAATTTTGTGGATATCGCCGGGCTGGTGCGCGGCGCGTCGAAGGGCGAAGGGCTCGGCAATCAGTTTCTTGCCAATATCCGCGAGATGGACGCGATCGCCTATGTGCTGCGCTGTTTCGAGGATGACGATGTCACCCATGTCGAGGGGCGTGTGGACCCGATCGCGGACGCCGAGACGGTCGAGACCGAACTGATGATCGCCGATCTGGAGAGCCTGGAGCGCCGCAAGCCCGCGCTGGAGAAGAAGGCGAAAGCGCAAGGGACCGAGGGCAAGGAGGCCAAGGCGGCGCTCGCGCTGATCGATAAGGTGTCAGCGGTGCTGGCGGAGGGCCGCCCGGCGCGCGTAGCCGACGTCACCGAGGAGGAGATGCCCGGCTTTCGCATGCTGCAGCTCCTGACGGCAAAACCAGTCCTTTATGTGTGTAACGTCGATGAAGCTTCAGCGGCGACCGGCAATGCCCTTTCGCGCGATGTCGAGGCGCATGCGGCAAAAGAAGGCGCTGGGGCTGTGGTGATCTCCGCCAAGATCGAGGCTGAACTCGCGCAGCTCGATGATGAGGAGCAGGACGAATATCTGGCGGAGCTGGGGCTGGAGGAGCCGGGGCTGAACCGGCTGATCCGCGCGGGCTACGACCTGCTTGGCCTGATCACCTATTTCACCGTCGGCCCGAAGGAAGCGCGCGCCTGGACCGTCCCGCGCGGCACCACTGCGCCCAAGGCCGCCGGCGTGATCCACACCGATTTCGAAAAAGGCTTCATCCGCGCCGAGACAACGTCATACGCGGATTTTGTCGCCTGCGGCGGCGAGGCGCGCGCGAAAGAAGCAGGCAAGATGCGTTTGGAGGGCAAGGACTACGTCGTCCATGACGGCGATGTGATGCATTTCCGCTTCGCTAATTAAGAAAGCCGCACGCCGCGCAGCCGCAACGCGTTGGTGATGACCGATACTGAGGACAGGCTCATGGCCGCCGCCGCGATCATTGGCGAAAGCAGGATGCCGAACACCGGATAGAGTAGGCCCGCTGCAATCGGCACGCCCAGCGCATTGTAGCCGAAGGCGAACACCAGGTTCTGGCGAATGTTGCGCATTGTCGCGCGCGCCAGATGCACCGCCCGGACGATGGCGTTCAGGTCACCGCGCAAGAGCGTCAGCCCGGCGCTTTCGATGCTGACATCTGCCCCGGTCCCCATTGCGATCCCGACATCGGCGGCCGCCAGCGCTGGCGCGTCGTTGATACCGTCGCCGGCCATGGCCACGACCGCTTTGCCTTCGGCCGTCTTGCGCACCAGTTCGGTCTTGTCCTGCGGCATGAGTTCGGCATGAACCTCGTCGATGCCCAGCGCCTTGGCGACCGCCTGCGCGGTCTCCTTGTTGTCGCCGGTGGCCATGACGATGCGCAG
>CAZNGB010000023.1:0-19058 GCA_964572465.1 uncultured Hyphomicrobiaceae bacterium | reverse complement strand
GGGCGGGGGTCAATCAGGCACTTATCCTGAGCGTCATCACGATCCTGCTCGGGCTCGTCGTTGTGTGGCGTTACGACAGTGTGAGAGCTGGCTCTAAAAAGCTGTTTGATACCATTGGGTGGGGGCCAGACCGCGGGTTCGACCAACTTGTGAGTGGCCTCATCAGCGCGGCCTACCACGTCGTGACCACTGTCCAGAACGGCGATATGCGGACTTACATGCGGCTGACCTTCATCGTCGTCGGGTTGGCGCTGCTGGTCCCGCCGCTGGCCTTCGGCGTGTGGCCGCAGATGCCCCAGATACCTGAAATGCTTTTCTATGAGGTGGCGATCCTGGTCCTCGCAATGGTCGGCGTGCTGCAAGTGGTATTGGCCCGCAAGCGTCTGACGGCGGTTGTCTCCTTTGGTATTCAGGGGTTCGCGATCGCGTTGATCTTCCTGCTGTTCGGCGCACCCGACCTATCCTTCACCCAGTTCATGGTCGAGACGTTGTCCGTTGTCATCCTCGCATTGGTATTCACGAGGCTGCCGCTGGAGCCACGCGATGAGCGCGCGCCCAGCAGTATTGCATTCGACGGCGTACTCGGCGCTGCCGCGGCCTGTGGTTTTGGCCTGACCCTGCTCAGCGTGACCCAGGGCGCGTTCGATTCCACACTGTCGGATTTCTTCACCGAGTACTCCGCGACGCTTGCGCATGGCCGCAACATCGTGAATGTCATTCTCGTGGATTTTCGCGCACTCGACACGTTGGGTGAGGTGGCCGTGGTTTTGATGGCCGCGCTGAGTGCGTTGGCGCTGATCCGGCTACGCGCCGGCCGCAGGGCGGAGTTCCTGGAGAAAGAGCGGCGGCGGTCGCTCGGTCTGGACCAGTCGGCCTGATGCGCGGATAACGCGAGAGCGCGGTCCGAGATATGGCATGTCGTGAGCGCACGAATTGATGGGCGTGCTGATATTTTGATGGGCACATTGATACCATGGGCACACTGATATTTCGCACTTTCGCGCCTGGCCTCGCCGCGCTGATGGTGATGTTCTCCGTCTTCGTGCTGCTGCGCGGGCATGATGAGCCGGGCGGCGGGTTCATTGCCGGGCTGATAGCCGCGTCTGGCTTTGCGATTTATAGCATCGCCAACGGCACGGAGAACCTGCGCCGGGCGCTGTATTTCCGGCCGATGTCGATCGCCGCGGCGGGCCTGCTACTGTCAACGCTGTCGGGCCTGCCTGCATTGTTGCAGGGGAAACCGTTCCTGACCGGGCTTTGGTGGTTCGTTGATCTCGCAGACGATGTGAAGCTCAAGCTCTCGACCGTGCTGCTCTTCGATATCGGCGTGTGGCTCGTGGTGGTCGGCGCGATCGTCGCCATCAAGCTGGCCCTCGACGAGCGGGAGGAATGATGGAACCGGCTCTCGTTGTCGTGGTAGTGGTCTATTTCATCGGCAGCATTTTCCTGCTGACCAGCACGAACATGATCCGGATCCTGCTCGGCGTTGCGCTGCTCGGCAACGCGGCGAACCTGACGATCTTCACGGCCGGCCGCTTAACGCGCGAGGTGCCCGCGGTCATCCCGGAAGGCGCCACGTTCCCAATCGTTGATACCGCGAATCCGCTGCCTCAGGCTCTGATCCTCACGGCTATCGTGATTGCTTTTGCGATGTTCGCTTTCATACTCGTGCTCGTCTATCGCTCCTATCAGGAACTGGGCTCGGAGAATGTCGATCGCATGCGCGAGGCCGAGCCGAGCGATTATCCGCGCCCGCCGGAGGGCTATTGATGCGACGCGATGAGCTCATCCAGCTCGCCGCCGCGCCCGGCGATCTTCCGCAAGGGATCGAGCGCGCCGATGCGCTTTCTCAACTTCCGGTCGGCTGGTCCGACTGGCTGATCATATTGCCGATCCTGCTTCCGTTATTGATCGGCGTGATCGGGGTGATGATCCGGGCCTATCCGCGCCTCACCGCGTGGCTCACCGTGGGAACCTTGGCCGGCACATTCCTGGCGAGCGCGGGTCTGCTCTCGCGTGTGATGTCCGAAGGGCCGGTCGCGATGACCATGGGCCAGTGGCTGCCGCCGTTTGGCATATCATTGGTGGTCGATCCGCTGGGCGGATTGCTGACGCTGTCCGCGAGTGCGGTCGGGGTATTTGTCGCGGTCTACGCTTTAGCCGATGTGGATATGGCCGCGCGCCGTGCCGGCTTCTATTCAATGTTATGCTGGCTGATTGCCGGTGTGAATGGCGCATTCCTGACCGGCGATATCTTCAACCTGTATGTCTGGTTCGAGGTCTTTGTCATCGCCTCTTTCGGCTTGATCGTGCTCGGCGGCGAGAAGATACAGCTTGATGGGGCGGTGAAATATTGCGTGCTGAACCTGATCGCCACGACATTTTTCCTTGTCGCAGTGGCGCTGCTTTATGGCACGCTGGGCACCCTCAACATGGCCGATCTCTCAGGCAAGCTGGCCGCTTTCCCGCCAGACGACGTGCAGATGCTGACGATCGCCCTGCTGTTTCTGGTCGGTTTCGGCATGAAGGCAGCGGCCGCGCCTTTACAGTTCTGGCTTCCGGCGAGCTATCACACACCGAAGCCTGTCGTCTCTGTCGTCTTCGCGGCACTGCTCACGAAGGTTGGCATCTATGCAGTGTTGCGCACCTACACGACCATCATGCCTGCGGCCAACCAGGGTGCGCTGTTCGAGGTGATCTACATCGTGGCGATCGCCACGATTGTGTTCGGCTTGCTGGGCGCGCTGGCGGAGAGCAATCTGCGCCGGTTGCTGGGCTTCCTGCTCATCAGCGGGGTTGGCGTGATGCTGCTCGGGCTGAGCCTCGACACGCGCCTGTCGTTGTCCGCGACGATCTTTTATGCGGTGCATTCGATCGTGGTCATGGCTGGACTGTTCATGCTTGCCGGGCTGATTGAGCGGCGCACGGGCCTCGCCTCGCTCCATCAACTCTCCGGCATGTATACAGGAGCGCCGGTGCTGGCGATGTTGTTTTTCGTGCTCGGTTTCGCAGCCGCCGGCATACCGCCATTGTCGGGGTTTTGGCCAAAGGTGCTGCTGATCGAGGCCGGCTTGAACGAGCAGCGCTATCTTGCCGTGGCTGTATTGATCGCCAACGGGCTATTGTCGCTCATGGTAATCGGACGGGCCTGGGCGCTGATATTCTGGCGACCCGCTGACCCCGGTTTCCTGAGGCAGACGACCGATAATCGGCAGCGGCGAGGTAACGCGGCCCCCATGCCGAAAGCAGCGGCGCTTTCCGCGGCTCCGACCCCCGGCGAGGATGACCCGTATCCGCGCGAAAACCCACGCGCCATGCTGATGCCCGTTATCTTGCTGGCCGCAGCAGCAGTGGCTATCGGGATTTGGCCCGCCCCACTGATGGACCTGGCGGACCAGGCGGCAGCCGGACTGCTCGATCCATCCGATTATATCAACGCGGTATTCGGAGGCGCGCGATGAGCCGGACGGTGCTCGTCAACATCCTTTTGGCTCTTGTCTGGGGCGCTGTGACCGGCTCGTTCGGCGTGGCCAACCTGGTCTTTGGCTTCGTCATCGCGGCGCTCGCCTTGTGGATCATTCGTGAGCAGTACCACACGGAAGACTACCTCGTGCGCGCCTGGCGGATCACCAGTTTGATCCTCCGCTTCCTGAAAGACTTGTTCGTCTCCGCGATGCGTGTGGCCGTTTTGGTGCTGTCGCCGACGCGGCGTTACCAGCCCGGCTTCATCGCCTTCAAGCTGACCACCGACCGCAACGCGGAAATCGCGCTGCTGGCCAACCTGATCACGCTCACGCCAGGCACCCTCAGTGTGGACGTCAGCGACGACAAGTCCACGCTGTTCATCCACTGCATGGATGTTCCTGATACCGAAGCGCTCAAGCGCGAAATTGCAGAAGGCTTCGAGCGCAAGATCATGGAGGCGATGCGATGAGTCCTCAGGCCTTCCTCGAACTGTCCATCAACATTTCGCTGGGGTTCATGTGCGTGGCGTTTTTCGTGGCCGTCGTCCGGCTCATGCTTGGGCCTACTTTGGCCGACCGGGTTCTCGCGCTGGATATGCTGGTGACGGTCGGCGTCGGTTTCATCGCCGTGATTACCGTCAGCACGGACTACGGACAGTATCTCGATGTGGCGATCGGTCTGGGCCTCGTTGGCTTCCTCGCGACCGTCGCCTTCGCACGCTATATCCTGGCGCGCGGGCCGCGGCCGGATCTGCGCGATGTTGCGAGGCTGCCAGATGACCCGCGAGCCGGCGTGCGACTGGAAGGAGAGCGCAAATGACCGATTATCTGGCCGGCGGCCTTCTCATCATCGGCGCGTTGTTCACGTTGGTCGCTGCAGTCGGCGTCGTTCGTCTGCCCGATCTCTACATGCGCATGCATGCCGCCAGCAAGACCGGCACGGTCGGGTCCGGCGTTATGCTCCTCGCCATTGCGTTCCACTCCGGCGAATTCGACGTCGTGACCCGCGCGATCGCGTGCATCATCTTCTTCCTGTTGACCGCCCCGCTCTCCGCGCATCTGCTGGCCCGCGCGGCGTATTGCACTGGCGTGCGCCCTTGGCCGGGCACCGCACCCGACGAATTGGCCGGTCACTACGAGCAAGCCAGTGAGAAGACAGAGCCAGCTCGCGCGTCCGAATGACGCGCATATTCTTGATAACAGTTGATTGAAAGACTTTTTCCCAAAAACCCGGGCTGGCCATTTTCGATCAACGCATGAACGTGCTGGTCGTAAAACAGCGACACTTCGCAAAGGATTTTCCCGCGTCTTGCGGACACCATATTTTCGTCCCGATCGCCGCCTAGCGAAAGTATCGGTTGAAACTCGTTTCTATTTCTCTATTTTACTGAGTGCCTAGAAACAATAAAGCCATGCAAAGCCGTCGTTGGTGTGAGCCGAGGGGTGGCGGATGTAAGATCAAGCCCAAGCGGCTATCTTAAATCCTCCAGGGTGGACAAAGGTGTCAGCCCCAACAAACACACGGACTAAGCGAAAGATGGATGATAGGAGACCTTGTCAATGGAACAGACTGTGGATAACACCGAACTCGTCGAACTCACCACCAACATTGTTTCTGCTTATGTGAGCAACAATACCGTGGTGTCAGCGGATTTGCCCAACCTGATCAACGAAGTCCATGGCGCTCTTGTGCGCGCCTCGGCCAGCAGTGGGCAGCCCCAAGCCGAAGAGCAGAAGCCGGCCGTGCCGATCAAGAAGTCCGTCACGCCGGACTACATCGTGTGCCTCGAAGACGGCAAGAAGTTCAAGTCGCTGAAGCGGCATTTGCGGGCGCACTACAACATGACGCCGGAAGAGTATCGGGACAAGTGGGGTCTGCCGCACGACTACCCGATGGTTGCGCCGAACTACGCTGCCGCACGTTCCCAGCTCGCCAAGCAAATGGGTCTTGGGCAGCGTCGCCGCCGGTAAGCCGCGCGCGAGGTATCGCATAGCCAATACTAGGCGGGTTGGATGGCGCCAGACACGGGAGCTATTCGCCCGCCTGGTCGCATGCGCCGCGCGAAAACCAGGTCGAGCCTTGAGCGCGGACGCGGACCTTGGACAAATAGGGGTGAGCAGACCCTGCCAAGGCTCTGTAATCATATTGAAATGGAAATGCGCCGGCAAATGTCAGGCAGGCGCGAACATTCTCGGCATCTTCGCGCATCGCAAAACGGACCCCGTCGCGCGAACCGGCTGCCAGCAACGCCAACGATACCTTATGCCGGCCAATCAGCGCACCAGCATCATCCAGGCCATCAATCTCGATGCGGATGTCCTCCATCGCCTGCGGCCCGTTGTTGGTCAGATAGATCGCCCATTCATGCGCGCCGCCTTTGTTCATCGAACTGAAGCCCACATCGCCAACCTCGATCTCGCGGTCGAGGGCGAAATAGGCCGTGACCACCAGACCGGCGATTGCAACGGCCGTGGAAAGAGTTAAGCGTCCGAGCGTCATGTTGGTCTCGCGCTGTTCTGAAATCTTCGTAGGTCGTAGTGCGGCTTGATGAAGTTGGTATGACGATAACGGCCCGCCCTCGCCGGATGCTTCCAATGCGATGCGCGGCGAGGCGTTTTGCGATAGGCTTGGGACCATGGAACTTCATTTAGCACCCGTTCAGGAGCGGCGGCCCGGCGCGCCCTTTTTCGATCCTGATACCGCGCGCGCGGAACTGAGCGCGCTATGGCGTCAGCATGGGCAGAGCGATGCTTTGCGTCCGGCGGCACTGGGCCTGCTCAAGCGTATCGTGACTGACGCGCGCGCGGCTGCCCGCGATGAGCTTGAGCGTAGCGGCGATGGCCGGGCCTGCGCGGAAAACCTCTCGCGCTTTCAGGACGAGCTGATTTGCCTGATCTACGACTTCGTCGCCAGCCACATCTACCGCGCCAAAAACCCCTCGGCCGCAGAGCGCATGACAGTGGTCGCGACAGGTGGCTACGGTCGCGGCCTGCTCGCGCCGAAATCGGACATCGACCTGTTGTTCCTGCGCCCGAGCAAGCAGACCGCATGGGGCGAGAGCGTGGTCGAGAGCATCCTCTATTTCCTGTGGGATCTCGGCTTCAAGGTCGGCCACGCCACACGCACCATCAACGACTGCATCACGCTGGCGCGCCGCGACATGACGATCCGCACCTCTTTGCTCGATTCGCGGCTGATCCTCGGCGACGAGGAGTTGTTCAACCGGTGCCGTGAGCGGCTCAGATCGGCTGTCATCGCCGGTACGGAGAAGGAATTCATCGAGGCCAAGCTCGCCGAGCGCGATGCGCGGCATGAACGCTCGGGTAACTCGCGCTACCGGGTCGAGCCGAATGTGAAGGACGGCAAGGGCGGCCTGCGCGATCTGCACACGCTGCACTGGCTGACGAAATACCTTTATCCCGAGAGCGAGACGGAGGACTGGGTGGCGCTGGGCATCTTCAGCCCGGCGGAACAGCGGCATTACCGGCGCTGCGAGGATTTTCTGTGGACCATTCGCTGCCACCTGCATTTCCTGGCGAACAAGCCGGAGGAAATTCTGACTTTCGACCGTCAGCTGGTGCTCGCGGAGCGGCTCGGCTACCGCGAAAGCAGCAATCTGCGGGCGGTCGAGCGCTTCATGAAGCACTATTTCCTCGTGGCGAAGGAGGTCGGCGATCTCACGCGCATCGTATGCGCCAGCCTGGAGATGCGCCAGCTCAAGGCCACGCCGACGCTTGACAACATGCTCGCGACACTGGGCTGGCGCAAACGCGCCAAGCTGAGCGCAACGACCGATTTTCGCATCGAGAACGGGCGGATCATGGCGAAGCGCGCCGAAGTGTTCCGCACAGACCCCATCAACATGATTCGCATCTTCGCACTGGCCGAGCGGCACAAGGTGATGTTTGACCCCGATGTGTTCCGGCAGATCCGCGCCTCGCTGCAGTTGATCGACGACGCGGTGCGCGCCGACACCGAAGCCAACCGGCTGTTTCTGGAGCTGTTGACCTCGCCAGGCAACCCCGAGATCGCGCTGCGCCGTATGAACGAGGCCGGCGTGCTCGGCCGCTTCATCCCGGATTTCGGACGCGTAGTGGCGATGATGCAGTTCAACATGTATCACCACTTCACCGTCGATGAGCACCTGATCCGCACCATCGGCGTACTGTCGGAGATCGAGGACGGCGCCTTGGCTGACGAGTTGCCGCTGTCCACCGAGATCATCCGCAACATCCAGAACCGGCGCGCGTTGTTTGTCGCTGCGTTCCTGCATGACATCGCCAAGGGCCGCGAGGAGGACCACTCGATCGCCGGCGCGCGCGTCGCCCGCGAGCTGTGCCCCCGCCTCGGCCTTTCCCCGGCAGAAACCAGCACCGTCTCATGGCTGGTCGAGAACCACCTGGTGATGAGCGAGTTCGCCCAGAGCCGCGACCTCGCCGATCCGAAGACCATCCGGGATTTCGCCGATATCGTGCAAAGCCCGGAGCGGCTAAAGCTGCTGGTGATCCTGACGGCGGCGGATATCCGCGCGGTCGGGCCGGGCGTGTGGACCAGCTGGAAAGGGCAGCTGCTGCGCGCGCTCTTCAATGAAACAGAGCCGGTGCTGGCCGGCGGGCACACGCAGATCAGCCGCGAGGCGCAAATCCGACGGGCGCAGGGCCAGCTTCGCGAGGCGCTGGAGGACTGGCCGCAGGCAGATGTTGACCGGGTGATTGCGCGCCATTATCCGGCCTACTGGCTGCGCTGCGATCTGGACACGCAGGTCAAGCATGCCGAGCTGATGCGCCGCTGCGAGGGCGAGCCGACGCCGTTTGCGCACGACGTGAAAGCTTCGTCGATGGGCGCGACCGAGATGACGCTCTACACCAAGGACCATCCGCGCCTGCTGGCCATTTTCGCCGGAGCCTGCGCGGCGGCGGGCGCGCGTATCGTAGGGGCGCATATCTACACGACCCGCGACGGCATGGCGCTCGATACGCTCAGCATCCAGCGCGCCTTCCCCGACGATCGCGAGGAGACGGAGCGCGCCGAGCGAATTGCGGGCGCGGTGCGGGCGATGCTGGCCGGCGACCGCGACCTGAAGAAGCTGATGGCTGAAAAGCGCAAGGCCAAGCCGAAGCTGGAGCCGTTTAGCGTTGAGCCGCAAGTGATCATAGATAACACGCTGTCCAACGACCTGAGCGTGATTGAGGTGAACGGCCTTGACCGGATCGGGCTGCTTTACGACCTGGCGGACGCGCTGGCATCGCTCAACCTCAATATCGCCTCGGCCCATGTGGCGACGTTTGGCGAGAAGGTCGTGGATGTTTTCTACGTGATGGACCGGGCGGGCAACAAGATCGAGAGCGATTGGGCGCGCGAGAAGGTGCACGATCAGCTGATGGCTGCGCTGGAACCGGAGGGTTAAACCGACCGCTCCCTTGCCCGCCCGATTGTCGCGCGCAGGTCTGCCGCCAGGTTCTCACGCTCCGACGGCGAAAGGCAGTCGCCCACAGACACCGCTCGTCCGCTCTCGCGCAGGATCAGGCGCTTTTCTATCTTGTGCTCGTCGCTCAGTTCAATGCGCACCCAATGTGGATTGAAGCTGTCCACGAGTTGATGTCGTCCCAGGTAGCTGGTCAAGATCTGGATCAGGCTGGCGCTCACATCGATGATCTCGACGCGCTCGGCGCGGCGGGTGTTGAGCCAGAGAGCAAAGGCCAGGCTTGCGAATGCGACGAGCGCAGGGAACACGACAAACCAGCCGGCCGGGGCGGCCACCCATGCCGTCACGATCGTGAAGCCGATGGCTGCCAGGGCGACAACGCCGAGCGTGCCGTCGCGCCCAAGTGACCGGTGCGGCCAGACCACTATGCGCTGCGCGCCGGGGGGAGCAGGAGGGAGGTGGAGACTGGCCGTGCCCGCATCTGAAGCCTGCAATCCAGGGGAACGGTCGCCGATGGGGTTATGACTGCTGTAACTCATCGCTGCATCATCGCGGAACCAAGCCGGGTTGGCAGGCGCGCGGGGGCATTACGCGGCTGCCGCCTATGGGGCTGCACCACAGGCTTGTGTTGTTATACCGCTAAACCGCCAACAAAGATCACCCGGCAACGCGCGACGCTTGCATCCGATCATGAAAAAAGGACCGGCGCGACCGGATCGCGCCCGTCCTTTTCTCAACTTGCGACGTTCCTGAGCAGCGCTTACGCCGCGCGGACCTCGGCCTCGGGCCCATCGGTCTGAGGCTCTGGCGCAGGCTTGGCAGCGCGCCCCTTGGTCAAGGCGTCATGGATGCGCCGCGTTGCCACAGCTTCATCCACATCATCCACAGCAGCAACCTCACGGGCCATGCGCTCCAGCGCGGCCTCATAAAGCTGGCGCTCTGAATAGGACTGTTCCGGCTGGCTATCGGAGCGATGCAGGTCGCGCACAACTTCGGCGATCGAGATAAGGTCGCCCGAGTTGATCTTGGCTTCGTATTCCTGCGCCCGACGGCTCCACATCATGCGACGAACACGCGCTCGCCCGCGCAGCGTGGCCATCGCTTTTTCCACGATTGTCGTCGCGGAAAGCTTGCGCATACCAACAGACTCGCACTTCGTCGTCGGGACGCGCAGGGTCATTTTTTCCTGCTCGAAGCTGATGACGAACAACTCAAGCTTGCTGCCGGCGATTTCCTGCTCTTCGATGTCCACGATCCGCCCGACACCATGCGTTGGATAGACGACATACTCGTCTGTCGTGAAGCCATTTCTTTGGAGCGATTTTTTTGCAGCCATTCTATACCGTCTCACTTGATTTTAGCGCTGCTGCGAAAGAAGAGCAGCGCGGGTTATCCGCTTTTCGACTGCGCAGAACCACAGTGCCAACAACATAAATCGCCCTCACTGCCCCCAATGACGGCGTGTTGATGCCCTCTAAGCCCAAACTGTGCTACGCGAAACTCGACAACAGAAGACCGCTTCGATGTCCATAACGCCGAACAGGTGAGCCGCGCACGCGACACACCAAAGCCACTGAGAGGTTACGAAGATCACCGCCATACCGCGGCACTGGCAGCAGGACACCCACGATCTCTCGCCGAAGAAGTGGAGTTTATAGCATTATTATTAGGCTTTTGGAAGCCTCCGTTCAGATTCGGATAAGCCCTCTGGCCACACCTCAAGGCGCTGGCCCAAATTCTTAACAGGTTTTACAACTCCGCATGTTTTCCGCTTTACGAGGCTATGTCATTGACTGGCCAGTTGGAGCCCGGCCGAAGGCGTTGGAGAATCAGGCTGCCCGCTTCCTGTCGGCCATGCCGGGCCGTCGTGCATGTTTGCTGGAATTGGCCGGGCTGCGTGCTTGCGCGACCCATTGGCCGAGGTTAACCTTGTCGGTGTTTGGCGGTTCCCGAAAGGGACGAACAGGGAAGCCGGTGCAAATCCGGCGCTGCCCCCGCAACTGTGAGCGGAAAGCCGATCTTCCATCACGCCACTGGCGAGCCTGCCGGGAAGGCGGAAGACATTGGCAATGACCCGCAAGCCAGGAGACCTGCCGCCAAGCGCGACGCAACCTCACTCTGGGGCGGTGGGCCCCATAAAGGAGCATAGCATGATCCGTAATATCCTGATCGCCGCCGCATTCGCGCTCGTCGCCGTAATGCCCGCGAGCGCACATCACGACGGCGAGCAATACCGTGCGGGCAACGTCTCGGTCAGCCACGCATGGACCGGCGAGACCGGCGCGATGGCCCACGCCATCGAAGTCTATATGACCATACAGAATAACGGTTCCGAACCTGTCACGCTCACTGGCGCGGAAATTGATTTCGCCCAGCCGGCCGTGTTTCAGGCCCAAGCCGTCGGCGAGGATGGCTCGCTACGCACGCGCGAAGTCGCGACTGTCGAAATTGGCCCGGGGCAAAGCGTGACCATGCAGCCAGGCGGACTTCGCCTGGTATTCAACGACGTGCAGCGCCGGCTCTTCGCCGGCGATCACTTTCACGCGCATCTGCAGTTCGCGAATATCGGCGAACTGGAGATCGAGGTGGAGGTAGAACAGGCCGACGAGAACGGCGATCAAGCGGGGGATGACGGCGAACTCGGCTAACCGCCGAGCCGAAGCCCATTTCCTAAATAGTGCGGCGCTGACGGGGGCAGGGCCGCACTTTTCATTTGTCAGGTTCAGAACGCCCACTCGCGGGCCTTGGCGACGACAAAATCGCGAAAGGCTGCAATGCGCTTCGATGTTTTCAACTCGGCCGGATAGACCAGATAGGTGTTGAAGGCTGGCACATCCGCCTGGTCCAGCACCTTTTGCAGGTCCGGCTCGTCCGAGGCGAGATAATCCGGCAGCACTGCCAGCCCCATCCCGCGCTTCACCACCCGCTTGATCCCATCCATGCTGTTGATGCGCATGATCGGCTTGCGTGGTGTCTGCCCGTCGCGGCCCGCCGTCTCCAGCCAGTTGATGCCGCGGCGCGGAAAGGGGATGCCGCCGTAAGTGATAATGGCATGGGTGTCGAGGTCGGCGAGCGTCTGCGGCGCCCCACGCGCCTCCAGATAGTCCCTGGAGCCGTAGACATGGAAGTGCACGGTGAACAGCCGGCGCAGGATCAGGTCCTTCTGCGATGGCGCGTGGAGCCAGATGCCGACATCGGCCTCGCGCTTGCTCAGGTCGAGTTCCTGGTCGCGCAGCAGAAGCTGCAGCTGGATCTTCGGATAACGCTCGATAAACTCCCGCAGACGCGGCGCAAGCCACGTGGCTCCAAGGCCAGCAGGCGTGGTGATGCGCAACTCGCCGCTCGGCTCGGCCAGCGTGTCCGCGAGCATGGACTCGACTGAGTTGAGCTTGACCAGCACATCCTCGGCGGTCTGGCGGAGTAACTCGCCTTGTTCGGTCAACGATAGGCCGCGCGCGTGGCGGTGAAACAGTGGCGCGCCTAGCTCTTGCTCCAGCGCGCTGACCTGTCGGCTGACAGCAGACTGGCTGAGATGCAAGGCCTCCGCGGCATGTGTGAAGCTCCCGGCTTCGGCAGCGGCGTGAAATATCCTTAGCTTGTCCCAGTCCATCGGGCGGTCCTGTCCGGCGGGACCGCCTTCACAGCAAATCCCCTTGAAGAGCCTTGTTTACTCTGCGGCTATCGCCGGTGCCTCCATCGCCGCAAGGTCCCGCTCGGCCTCCAGCGCCGCCATGCAGCCCTGGCCAGCAGCCGTCACGGCCTGGCGATAGATGTCATCAGTCACGTCGCCGGCGGCATACACGCCGGGGATACTGGTTCGTGTCGAGTCCGGCGCGGTGATGATGTAGCCGCCTTCCTTCATGACGAGTTGCCCCTTGAACAGCGAGGTCGCCGGGTCGTGACCGATGGCGATGAAGATGCCGTGCACGTCGATTTCGTGCGTCTGGCCGGTCTTGAGGTTGCTCAACCGCGCGCCGGTCACGCTCGGCGGGTTGTCCGTGCCCAGCACCTCATCAAGCACCGTATCCCAGATCACCTCGATCTTGGGGTGGTTGAACAGCCGGGTTTGCAGGGTCTTGTCTGCGCGCAGCGCATCGCGCCGGTGGATGAGCGTGACCTTGCTGGCGAAGTTGGTAAGGAACAGTGCCTCCTCGACGGCCGTATTGCCGCCGCCCACGACCATCACCTCCTTGCCGCGATAGAAGAAACCGTCGCAGGTGGCGCACGCGGACACGCCGTAGCCCATGAATTTCTCCTCAGACGGCAGGCCAAGCCAGCGCGCCTGCGCCCCGGTCGAGATGATCAGCGCATCCGCGGTGTAGATCGCGCCACTGTCGCCCTTCAGCCAGAATGGCCGGCGCGTAAGGTCCACCTCGATGATGTGGTCGGTGACGATCTCGGTGCCGACATTCTGCGCCTGCGCCTGCATCTGCTCCATGAGCCAGGGGCCCTGGATCGGGTCGGCGAAGCCGGGGTAGTTCTCGACATCGGTGGTGATGGTGAGCTGTCCGCCAGGCTGGATGCCCTGAATGAGCACGGGGTTGAGCATCGCGCGCGCGGCGTAGATCGCAGCGGTGTAGCCTGCCGGGCCGGAACCGAGGATGATGAGCTTTTCGTGGCGGTCGGACATCGCGTTGCCTGTAAGAGTGACGGGGCGCATATTGCAGCGCCGAAATGACGTTGGTCCTGTCCAGAAATAGGGCGCAGTGCACGCCGGGTCAATCCGGCGCGGCGGGCTTGTCCACGCGCAGGCGGCGTTTCAGGCCGCTGCGGCCCGCCCTTGCGCGCGGCGGATGATCTGAGCGGCGATCTGCGCGGCGGCATGGATCGGTTCGTAGGACCATGTCTCGAGCGCCTCGGGGCGCTCGGGCAACGGGCGTGTCGCGCCTGCGTTTTCAAGTGCTTGGTGGAAAGCATGGAACTTTGCCCGCCCGCCATCCGGCTTGAAGACGTGCACTGGCCTGCCGGTGGCGCAGGCTTCGCCGGTCATGTTGACGCTGTCCGCCGTCACGACAAATAAATCGGCGCAGGCGAGGAATTGCGGATAGGGGTTCTCGCTCGCGCCGTCCCAGAAGATGCGCGGGGAACGCGCCGTGGCTTCGCGTACGGCATCGCGCAGGGCAGGCGGGGTGCGTCGCGACGGAGTGATGAGGAAGCTCGCGCCGAGTTCGGCCATGCGGTGCAGCGCGCCCGCGAGCCGCCGGGTTGCCACTGGCGTGAACGAAAAGCCGCCGCCGCGCCCGCCGATCAGCACCGCCACGCGCGGTCCGGGCAGGTCGGCGATGTCATCGGGCATCTGTTCGCGCAGCCCCGCCAGCCGCTCCGGCGAAAAGCCATGCGGCGAGGTGATCGTCGTGATGACATTGTCGCCGCGACGGTCGTCGTGCTGCGGCACCCAGATCAGATCGGCGGCATTTTTCAAGCGCGGGTCCATGAACGCGACCGTGCAGCTGCGCCCGTGGCCCGCGCGGCGGATGGCCCGCAGATAGGGGATGGTGAGCCGCCCGGCTGCGAACACATACTGTGGCCAGAGGTCCGCGTTCACAGGCCAGAAGCCGCGCAGGTCGGGCGGCGCGGGGCCGCGCGGGGCCATCCAGCGCCACGGGGCAGGCGAGGTGACCTCGATAACGCGGGCGTCCAGGCCCATGGCCGCGGCAACGCCGGTCGTCATCGCCAGGTGACCAGCCTTACCGTCCGACAGGATCCAGATCGCGCTGGCTGGATCGCTCACAATTGCCCTCTACACAACTTTGTTGCTTGAATTCTCACCGAAGCATTCCAATGGTATCGCGCGGGCGACATGATATGTCCGTAACCGGGCACGGGATAGAAATTGGATGGCTTTCGTGACGACATTCAGACTCGATGAGACCGATTGGCGCATTCTGCGCGAACTGCAGGCCAATGGCCGCATCACCAATGTAGAACTCGCTCGGCGCGTGGGTATCTCCGCGCCGCCGTGTCTGCGGCGGATGCGCGCGCTCGAAGAGTCCGGCATAATCGAGGGTTATCATGCTCTTATCAGCCGCAAGGCGCTCGGCTATGAGGTTTGTGCATTCGCGATGGTCGGTCTTGCTGGGCAGTCGGAAAACGATTTGCGCCAGTTCGAGGAGCAGGTGCGCTCATGGGACATAGTTCGCGAATGTCACATGCTCTCAGGTGAGATCGACTTTATTCTGAAATGCGTGGCGACTGATCTTGAGGCCTTCAACGACTTCATCATCAATGACCTGACAGCGGCGAAAAATGTCGATAGCGTCAAGACCTCGCTGGTTATCCGACGGTCGAAATACGCGCTTGGGCCGCCGTTGCCGACGGTTGCGGATCGGGCGTGAAACGCTACCTACCCTCTGAGTGTCGATGATCCAATACCTGACGACCCCTCGTGTCTTGAGAGGCCCATGACTGGTAGCGTCCCTTCCGCCGAGCGCCGCCGGGTTCTTTTGAGCCTGCCAAATGTGCTGACCTATATGCGGCTCGCTGCAGTGCCCGCGCTGGTGGCGGCGCTGTTCTTCCTCGAAGGCGATACCGCGAACTGGACGGCGCTGGGGGTGTTCGCCTTTGCGGGGGTGACGGATTTTCTCGACGGCTACATTGCGCGTGCGTGGCAGCAACAATCGGCGCTTGGGCGGATGCTCGATCCGATTGCGGACAAGCTGCTGGTGGGCGCAGCGCTTCTCGTGCTGGTGGGCAATGGCACGATTTCAGGGTGGTCGATCTGGGCGGCAGTGATTATCCTGTCGCGAGAAATCCTCGTGTCGGGCCTGCGGGAGTTCCTGGCTGGGCTGCAGGTCACCGTGGCGGTGAGCGCGCTGGCCAAATGGAAGACGACGGTGCAGATGGTTGCGCTGTGCTTCCTGCTGGCAGGCGGTGCGGGCGATGATGTGTGCGGAGGCTGCGCATCGGCCATCGGGCTCAGCCTGCTTTGGGTGGCAGCGCTTGTCACGCTTTACACCGGCTTCGATTATTTCCGCGCCGGCCTCAAACACGTGATGGATCAGGACAGATGACGAAAGTGCTTTATTTCGCCTGGATGCGCGAAAAGACCGGGATTGGGGAAGAGCAGATCGACCTGCCCGACGGCGTGGAGACGGTCGCCGATCTCATTGCCTGGCAAAAGCAGCGCGGGCCGGAATTTGCCGCTGCCTTCGCACGCGATGACGTCATCCGCGCCGCGATCGACCACGAGCACGTTGCCCATGACGCGCCGGTGCGCGGGGCGCGCGAGATAGCGTTTTTCCCGCCGGTGACAGGGGGCTGAGCGCATGATCCGCGTGCAGCATGAGGATTTTGACATCGGCATGGAGATCGAGCGCGCGCGGGCCGGACGCATGGATATCGGCGCCATCGTCAGCTTCACCGGCACCGTGCGCGAAACCAAGGGCGAGCGCATCGCAGCAATGACGCTGGAGCATTATCCGGGCATGACCGAGCGCGAGTTGGAGCGCATCGAGCAGCAAGCGCGCCAACGCTGGCCGATCACCGCCTGCACCATCATCCATCGCTACGGCCGGCTGGAGCCGGGCGACAACATCGTGCTGGTGGTCACGGCGTCGGCGCACCGGCAGGCCGCATTCGAGGCCGCCGCGTTCCTGATGGACTACCTCAAGACCAGCGCGCCGTTCTGGAAGAGCGAAGAAACGCCGGACGGCCCGCGCTGGGTTGAGGCGCGCGAGGCTGACGATGATGCCGCGCGCCGCTGGGCTCGTGAATAAGCGGGCGCCAAGTCACCCCGCTTGCGCAAGCGCCTGCGCCGGGCGCACCAGCGCTGAATAATCGGCCATGAGCGTGCGTGTCACCTCGCCGACATGGAACTTGTGTGGCCCGATTTCGCCGACCGGCGTCACCTCCGCTGCAGTGCCGGTCAGGAAACATTCCTCGAAGCCCTCCATCTCCTCGGGCATGATCACGCGCTCGACAATCTCGATGCCGCGCGCCCGCGCCAGCTCGATGACCGTGCGGCGGGTAATCCCGTCAAGGAAACAGTCTGGCGTGGGCGTGTGCAGCACGCCGTCCTTGAGGAAAAACACGTTCGCGCCCGTTGCCTCGGCCACCCGCCCTCGCCAGTCCAGCATCAGCGCATCGGCATACCCAGCGGCCTCAGCGCGGTGTTTTTCGATCGTGCAGATCATGTAGAGACCCGCTGCCTTAGATTTTGCCGGGGCGGTGCGCGGGTCGGGACGGCAATACTCCGCCATCGCCAAGCGGATGCCGGTCTCCATCGCGGCAGGGTCGAAATACTTGCCCCAATCCCACGCCGCGACCGCGAGGTTGATCTTCGTCTGCTGCGCGGAAACCCCCATCTGCTCGCTGCCACGCCAGGCGATCGGGCGGACATAGCCATCGACAAGATCGTTCGCCTTCAGCACGTCGCGGCACGCCTGGTCGATCTCAGCAACACTATATGGGATCTCAAAGCCGATGATTCGGCCTGATTCGACCAGCCGTTCGCTATGTTCGGTGAGCTTGAAGATTTCGCCGTCATAGGCGCGCTCGCCTTCGAACACGCTGCTGGCGTAATGCAGCCCATGGCTTAGTACATGAAGCTTGGCGTCTCCCCACGGAACGAGCTCGCCATTCATCCAGATAACGCCATCGCGTTGATCGTAAGGAACGAGTGCCATTGTTTATCTCCCGAGCGTGTTCCCGCGTTTCGCCCTCGAAATCGGCTTGACTCCCGGCTGCCGCGGGACAACACATGAACCCGTCGTGGCTGGAAAGCCAGATGTCGTTGCCTGATGGTGAGCGCCCGTCGGCATAAGCCTATCACGCCAAGCCTTTGCCGATTAAGCCGTTTAGATATTGCGGCAGTTGGCGCCAGTCCATCGGAAAATTGTCGAAAACGATTGCCGTAGGTAGCAATCCGTCCAATATATGTCAACATGGCTGACATAACTCCTGATACCGAATTGGAGCGGCCGGATACGGCGGCCGCGAGGCGCAGCTCAGCAGGCAGCGCGCAGGGCGCATGGCCGTCCGATCCGCAGAGCTTACGTATCATCGAGCTGTTATTTTTTGCCTATCGCGACTTCACTGCGGATGCGGATGAGATCCTCGCCGAGCTTGGCTTCGGACGCGCGCACCACCGGGCGCTGCACTTTATTTGCCGGCATCCGGGCATTCGCGTCGCCGATCTCCTCGAAATCCTCAAAATCACCAAACAAAGTCTGGCACGTGTGCTCAAGGATCTGCGCGATCGCGGCTTCATCACGCAGGAGCGTGGCGAGACAGACCGCCGCGAGCGTCTATTGTATCCGCGCCATGCAGGCCGCGCGCTGATCGCGAGACTGGCAGCACGCCAGAGCGAACGCATTGATACCGCGCTCCGGGCGGCTGGCGTGGATGCGGCGGACACCGTGGCGGAATTCCTGTTCACGATGATCCGCCCGCAGGAGCGAAAGGATATCGCCACACTTATCGCTACCGGCGACGAGTTGCGCGCGAACGGGGAGACAGAGACATGACTGCTGCAAGCATCGAGGAAAAGCCGATTCAAGCGCCGGCTGATACCGCACCCCACCTGCTGGTGGTCGATGACGACCGGCGCATCCGCGATCTGCTGGCGCGCTATCTGCGCGAGAATGGCTTTCGCGTGACCGTCAGCGCGGATGCGGGCGAGGCGCGCAAGGCGCTGCGTGGGCTGGCTTTCGATCTGATCATCCTCGACATCATGATGCCCGGAGAGTCGGGGCTGTCGCTGGCCGAGACGTTGCGCGGCGAATCCGAAGTGCCGATCCTGATGCTGACCGCGCGCTCGGAACCGGAAAGCCGCGTGCAGGGGCTGGAACTCGGCGTTGATGACTACATGGCCAAGCCGTTCGATCCGCGCGAACTGCTGCTGCGCTTGCAGAACATCCTGCGCCGGCGCGTCATCGAGGAAGAGCCGTGCGATGAAATTTGCTTCGGTGAGTGTGTGTTCAATGTGGTGCGTGGCGATCTGGCCCGCGCGGGCGTTCCGGTGAAGCTCACAGACCGGGAGCGCGACTTGCTGCGCCAGTTTGCCCGCGCGCCCGGCGAGACGATCGCGCGCCACGAGTTGCTCGGCGGCGACGCGCACGGCACCGACCGTGCGATTGACGTGCAGATCAACCGCTTGCGCCGCAAGATAGAAATGGACCCCGCCAACCCGGTGCATCTGCAGACCGTAAGGGGCCGCGGCTATGTCCTT
>CAZNGB010000022.1:2571-19827 GCA_964572465.1 uncultured Hyphomicrobiaceae bacterium | reverse complement strand
GTTATGGTTGACCTTGCCAAGCTTGTGGTGGCCAAAGACCCGGAGATGGCGGAAGTTTATGGCCTGTAAGCCGCCGCGTGCCGTGAGCCTTTTGCAGGAAGGACGATTGATGGAAAAAATCAGAACAGCCAAGTTCCAATTGGGTCAGGTAGTTCGGCATCGTTTTTATCCCTTTCGCGGCGTGATTTTTGACATCGACCCGGAATTCGACAACGAAGAGGAGTGGTGGCTGTCGATCCCACCGGAAATCCGGCCGGCGAAGGACCAGCCCTATTATCATCTTCTCGCGGAGAACGCGGAGACCGAATACATCGCTTATGTCTCAGAGCAAAACCTGTTGCCGGATGATAGCGGCGAGCCGGTCCGCCACCCCCAGGTGATGGAATTTTTCGACGAACTGCAGGATGGGGTTTACCGCGTCCGCTACACGCAGGATCATTGATCGCCCGCGCGAGGTTCCGATCAGCTTTCAGTCGAGGAGCGCCATGAGCGAGCAGCAGCAACAAAAAAATGTGTTCGGCGAACCGATCGCTTCGTGTTCCGAAGCTCCCGTGACCGGCTTTTATCGCAACGGATGCTGTGACACCGGACCGGAAGACATCGGATCGCACACGGTATGCGCGATCATGACCGACGAATTTCTCACCTACACCAAGTCGGCGGGCAACGACCTGTCCACGCCGGTCCCGGCTTACGGATTTCCCGGCCTGAAGGCAGGCGACCGCTGGTGCTTGTGCGCCGCGCGGTGGAAACAGGCCTTTGATGCCGGCGCGGCCCCGCGCATCGTGCTTGCGGCAACGAATGAAGCGGCGCTTGAGATCATCCCGCTAGAAGACCTGAAGCGCTACGCCATCGACCTGAGTTAAGCCGGGAGCCTTGCCCGTGCACCGACCGCCGCAATCGAAGAAGGCCTCCAGCTTGCGCGAAAGCGCGGCCGAGCAGGTCGGTCAGGAAATCCTGGAGGAAAAAGCTGCCTCGCTGTCGCGCTCCGGACGGCGGGTGGAAGCTGCGCTCAATGCAATCCGCGCGCATGACGCCGGCGAGACGCCTTGCGCTGATCGCGCCGAGCTGCTGAACGAGGCGGCACATGCAGTCTGGGCGATGCTCATCCAGCGCGAGTTGTGCGGGTTTCGAGACGAGAAGCGCACGATCGAACTATACGGCATCCCGCGCGAGGTGATGGCTCGCGTCGGCAGGATGTAAGCCTTAAACGCGGAACTCGCGCTCCAGGATGTCTGGCAGGTCGTTCTCGATCAACACCACATCGCCTTCCTTCACATTGCGTCTCAGCCAGTCCTCGGCTTCAGCAAAGCTGTCGAGCTTGACGAGCCTGCCGTTCGCGGCGCGCCGCTCAAATGTGTCCACAAAGGTCGGGATGCGATCCGGGCGCACCACTAGCGCGACGTCGATGCACCGCGCGGCCTTGAGCCCGAGTTCGGCATGGGCGTCGTCGTGGCGCGCGCCGAGTTCCGCCATGCCGGGGGTGATGAGGATGCGCCGACCGCGGCCGTTGCGCAGCTTGTCGGTCAACTCAAGCGCGGCGGCAAAGCCGGACGGATTGGAATTGTAGGCGTCGTCGATCAGGATGCTACCGTCGCCCTGCGGCTTGACCTCCAGCCGGTGCTGGATTTGCGGCACACTCACCATCGCCGTGATCGCCTTGTTCGCCGGCACGCCCGCCAGCACCGCCGCGCCGAAAGCGAGCGCCATGTTTGCCCCGTGATGCAGGCCATACAGCGGCGCGACGAGCACAAACTCTTCGTCACCGAACATGTCAGGCCACGAGACAACGACTTTAAGCCCGTCCTTGGTTTGCTCGACCTTGTTGATTTTCAGGTCCGCGAACTCACCCTCACCGCAAATAACGAAGTGATCGCGGTGAGCGTTCATGTAGTCAACGGCATATTCCTGGGCGAGCACCTCCTCGCCGACAACCATCTTGCCCTGCTTGGCGACCACGGCCTCTGACAGCTCGAACTTGGCCTGCGCCACTGTCTCCAGCGACTTGAAGCGCTCGTAATGAGCCTCGCCTATCGTTGTGAGCACGCCGAGATCGGGCGGTGTCAGGTCGCATAGCCGCTTGATCGAGCCGATGCCGTAAGCGCCCATCTCCGCGAGGAAATAGCGCGTGCCCGGCTTGAGCTGCTCGCGGATGATGCGCGTGTTGCCCATCACCGTATTGACGCTGCCTGGGGTGTAGAGCGTTCGCGCATGCATACCAAGGATGTGGCCCAGAATATGCTTTACCGACGTCTTGCCGAACGAGCCGGTGATGCCGATGACCGTCGGGCGCAGACGGCCCAGTTTGGTGTGTGCCTCGGTCCAGAATTTCTGCTGGGTGCGGTTCTCTAGCGGGAGAAGTATCAGGTTGCCCAGCATCAGCATGAACGGCAGCGCCCACAGCGGCGCGAGCCACCACAACGGGGCGGGCGCGAAAACCGCCAGCCCGGCCACGGGAGCGGTGAGGGCAAACGCTGTCCAGAAGATGCGCTGCGCGCGCTTGGTCATCGCCAGCTTCTTCTTGGCGTTCTTGCGAGGGTCCGGCTCAAGCGATCCCGCGAGGATGAACACCGCCGAGATTGCCCCGTGCCAGACCGCCGGCATGGCAGGGCCAAACTGCCAGATGATGAGCGCGACAGCCCCGATGGCCAGCGCAACGCGCTTGTCGAAAGCCAGCGCGCGGAACAGCCAGCGCAAGAAGCGCAGCGAGTCGTATTCCTCTTGCTGGTAGATATGCAGGTAACGGCGCAGCCGGCGGAGCGCAAAAAACAGGAACGCAACTGCAGTGACCGCCCCACCGAGCCAAATCATGATATCGTCCCCACAAAATCGCGCAGCCGCTTCAGCACCTGATGCTTGCCGGTGGTTAGTACCGTGTAGTGGTCATGACGTGGCAGGACGGTCAGCTCCGCGCGGGGAATGAGGCGGGATAGCCGCTCGCCGATCTCCGGCGGGGTCTCGGTGTCGTTTTCGCCGTAAACCAGCTGCACCGGGCAGGCAATCTGCCGGGCGACGTCGCTCAGATCTTCAGAGACAACCTTGGCCAGGACGGCGCGCATCTCTCCGGCGCTGGCGTAGTCCGTGCTGCCGAAGCGCTGGCGCAGCTTCTCCACGTCGAGGCCAAGCACCGGAGCCGCGCGTTTGAGCGCCTTGAAGCTGCGCACCCGCGCGCCCAGACGAATGCGCTCAGCCAGGCTGCGCTGACGTGGCAAGCCTGCGCCTGCGATCAGGAACAGCCCACCCACGGCATGTGGATGGCGCGCGGCGATCTGCAGACCGACCCGGCAACCGAAGGAGTGCCCGACCCAGATGGTTTTCCCGGCCGGCGGGCGGGCAGCCAACAGCTCGGCTGTCGCATCGGCATAGTCGCCAGTGTCCCACACATCGGGCGGCGCGGGGGAATCGCCAAATCCCGGGAAATCCAGCAGGATATGCGTTCCCTGCCCCGCCAACGCCTCGGCTAGCGGCATCAGCGCGTGTCGGCTCTGGCCCCACCCATGCGCCCAGACAAAGCGCGGTGTGAGGCGATCCGCTGGCAGGCCGGCCTCTTCAAAGGCGAATGGTGCAGCGGCCACCGGCGCGGCTTGCGTCATCGGCGCGCTCATGTCTCCCCGATCCCGGATTTGATACCCGCCTCCCCTTCCGGCGGGCAGGCATAGCCATACCAAGCGGCCCGCGGCGCGTCACCCCCCAATGCCTCCGAGCCGGCGGCGAGGTTGCGCACATACATCTGGTTGCCCCAATCAAAATGCCAGAACTCTGGCGGATAATTGACGAAGCCCTCCGCGCGCATGGCCCAGTACAGCAGCCGCCTGTGTAAAAGCCGGGGATCGTCGGGCACGACTTCGCCGGTCTCCAGCGCGCGCTCGTAATAGTCGCTGGCCGCGCGTTCGCTCATTTCGTCGAAGCCGGCGCCCATCTCGACAAGCGCACCGGTCTCACGATGCTGAAGCGTCAGGTCGATTGCTGCACCGGTCGCGTGGGTTGGGATGCTCGTGGAGTCGTGCTGGTCAAAGCGCGTCGGATCGGAGACGAATTTCAAAACACGCGCGCGGATCGCCGCATTATCTGCATCTGGCTGTTCATACCGCGCCCGCTCCCACCAGAAGTCCCACAAGCCCTGTTGACAGGCTGGGGGACGGTAGGCGTCCCAGATAAACAGGTGAAAGCCCCAGCCCTGCAATCGGCGATTGACGCGCACCAGTTTTTCTGCAACCGATCTGCGCGCCCACAGGCTATTGATATGCCCCGCGATTGCGCGGTGGTAGGGGGCATTTGCGCCGTCTGTACGGGCATAGTAGTTCTCGCCGGCCAGGCCGTAAGCGCTGAGGTTGACCAGCGGCTCGACAAATAGCGGATGCGCTTCATCGACCGCCACGCCGCCGTAGCTACCCGCATCAACTTTGCAACACGTGCGCGGGACCGGCGGCAGCGATGTCGAGGCAGGGACTGGCAAGTCTGGTTCAACCTTCTAAGATCGGCGCGCATCCTCATCAGACCAATTTGGCGTAGCGGAAATGACAACGGAAAAGCAAGTTATCGCGGTGTTCTTTGGAGGGCGCTCGCCCGAGCATGACGTGAGCATCGTCACCGGCCTGCAGGCCGCCGATGCCCTCGACCCCGAACTCTACGAGGTCATTCCGGTTTACATCAGTGCGCGCGGCGAGCTGCTGACCGGGGATGGTTTGCTCAGCCGCGCCACCTATATCCCGGGTCCGGCCGCGCGCCAGAACCTCAGCGAAGTGCATCTTGACCTGACGCCAGGCGACCGCGGCAGGCTGATGACGACGGGGGGCTCGCTGTTCCAGCGCCCGAAAACCATCGAATTCGACACCGCGCTGCTCGCTTTTCACGGGCTATACGGCGAGGACGGCCGGCTGCAGGGCGCGTTGGAGATGGCGGACATCGCTTACACCGGTATGCGCGCCTTCGCCTCGACCATCACGATGGACAAGGTGGCGACAAAACGCCTTCTCGCGAATACTGATATCGCCATGCTCCCCTTCCGCGAGATCAGGCGGCCAGCGCAAGGGTTGCTTCTGAGCGAAGACGAACTGCAGGCGCAGATTGGCGACTTCGCGTTTCCATGCATCATCAAGCCCTCGCATCTGGGCAGCAGCATTGGTGTGGCGCGCGTCACGAACATTGAAGAGCTTGCCGCCGTCCTACCCGGCTTGTTCAAGTATGACAGCGCGGCGATCCTTGAGCCTTTTGTCGAGAATATGGTCGAATACAACCTCGCTGTTGCCCGGATCGACGGCGATGTGCGCACATCGGCCATCGAGAAGCCGAAGCGTGCGGAAGAGCTGCTCGACTTCAAGCAGAAGTATCTCTCCGGCGGCAACGACAAAGGCGGCAGCAAATCGCCCGGCGCAGGGCGCGCAAGCGAGGGTATGTTGTCGCTCACGCGCGAGCTGAACCCGGACCTGCCAGCCGATCTAGCGGCGCGGCTGCGCGGCTGGGCCTGCACGGCGTATGAGCATGTGCACGGCACCGGCGCGCCGCGGTTCGATTTCATCGGCAATGAGGCAACCGGCGAGTTCTGGCTGAATGAGGTTAACCCCTGCCCCGGCTCGTTCGGCTATTTCTTGTGGGAAGCGAGCGACCATCCGATGCTGTTTGCGGATCTCCTGGAGCATCTCATCAATGAAGCGGCCGAATGTCGCGCTGCCTTGGCCCTGCCAGATGATCCGACGCCGGAGGATGCCCGTTTGTTTCCGCGCAGTTAGGCGTGATGCCACTCAAGGATGACCTGTCGTTGACTAGCCCTGTGAACCCAGCCCACGAAAGCAGCGGCTTGCGGCTGCAGACAACAGTGCGCCTGCGCTGGGTCGCGGTGGCCGGGCAGTTGATCACGGTTTTTTTCGTCGATCAGGTCTTGGAATTTCAGTTCCCGATCGTTGCCTGCCTGATTGTCATTGCCGTCTCCGCAGTCCTCAATTTGTTTCTCACCCAGCACCCGGCCAGCAAGCGCTTGAGCGAAGGCCCTGCGATGTGGCTAATGGGCTTTGATATACTGCAACTCGGTGTGCTGCTGTTCCTGACTGGCGGGCTCAAAAATCCGTTTGCGCTGCTCATCGTCGTGCCGGTCGCGGTGTCCGCGTCGTCGCTGCCGCTGTCCAAGACGATGCTCCTGTCGGGCTTTGCGATAATCTGCGCCACGGTTCTGATCTGGTTCCATTTTCCGCTGCCCTGGGCGGGTCAGCCCGCGCCGATCCTGCCTCCGATTTACATCTATGGCATGTGGACCGCGCTCACGAGCTGCATCGTGTTCTCCGCGGTCTATTCCTGGCGCGTGGGGCAGGAGCGCCGGCAAATGTCGGAGGCGCTTTCGGCTGCGGAGATGGTGCTGGCGCGCGAGCAGCGCTTGTCCGCGCTCGATGGTCTGGCCGCGGCCGCCGCGCACGAGCTTGGCACGCCGCTTGGAACGATCACGCTGGTCTCGAAAGAGCTGTTGCGCGCCGTGCCGGAGGACTCGGTCTATTATGAGGATGTTGCGCTGCTGCGCAGCCAGGCCGAGCGGTGCCGTGACATTCTTGGCCGTCTGGCCGGGCGCACCCAGGAACAGGATGAGGTGTTCGAGCGGATGCCGATCGGGCAGATGATCGAGGAGGTCATCGACCCATACCGCCAGGCCGGCATCCAGATCGAGGTGAATGTCCGCCCCGCCGAAGGTGATGACAAGGCGGGCGGCGAGCCTGTCATGCGGCGCAATCCGGGCATTATCTACAGCCTCGGAAACCTCGTCGAAAACGCCGTGGACTTCGCGCAGACCAGGTTGGAGATCACCGCCGTCTGGGATCGGCGCAACGTCCATCTGACAATCCGGGACGATGGCCCCGGTTTTCAGCCTGGCATCATGGGGCGGCTGGGTGAACCATACGTGACGACTCGGCCGCAGGCCCGTCGGCGCGGGGGGGTGCCCGAAACCGGGCTCGGCCTTGGTTTTTTCATCGCCAAGACGCTGTTGGAGCGATCAGGCGCGCGCATCTCGCTGAGAAACGCGCGGCCGCCGCGCAGCGGCGCGGTTGTGGAAATCTCCTGGCCGCGGGAGGCCTTCTATCGCGCCAAGGATCTCGCCAAGATCGCTTGAAACGCTCCCGGATGCGCCGAGTTGCGATGCGCTTGCAACCGTGCAGGATGTCACCAATGCACAAAAGTAATCCATTGGTACCCCGACTGGCGTATAAGCAGGCAAACAGAAGGAATGGGCGAGATGTCTGTTATGGAACTGGAAAACAAGGCTGAGGTTCAGGTCAAGAACACCTTGCTTGTGGTGGACGATGACAAGCCGTTCCTCAACCGCCTCGTGCGCGCGATGGAATTGCGTGGGTTTGACGTTCGCAGCGCTGAAAGTGTTGCCGAGGGAATTCAGGAGATTCGCGCCAACCCGCCAGCTTACGCAGTGGTCGACATGCGGTTGGAGGACGGCAACGGCCTGGATGTGGTGCAGATGCTACATGAGTTGCGGCCCGACAGCCGCGTGGTCGTGCTTACTGGCTATGGTAACATCACGACAGCTGTCGCCGCTGTAAAAATGGGCGCTGTCGATTACCTGGCAAAGCCGGCCGATGCGGATGACGTATACACCGCTTTGATGGCAACCGAGGAGACGCACGCGCCGCCGCCGGAGAACCCGATGTCAGCGGATCGCGTTCGCTGGGAGCACATCCAGCGGGTTTACGAGCTTTGCGATCGAAACGTATCGGAGACCGCGCGCAAGTTGAACATGCATCGCCGCACGTTGCAGCGCATATTGGCGAAGCGCGCGCCGAAGTAACGATTTCGGCTGGAGCCTTTCCAATAAACACCGAAGTGCCGGACGGGCTCCAAGTTTTCGTATTATCGCCGCTTGATTGCCTTGCACAGACCTTTGGCGGTCGCGGCGATATTGCTGCATGCTGTCACTTGGAGCGGTTTACAGCTCGTGCTGGGGATTGAGCGCAGCCGGCGTTTCAGACTCGATCGGTCTTGTGGCGTAAAGCACCACTCCGGCACTATCGTCCGGGACGGCCACGCGTATCCCAACGCCCCGATCCGCCGAGACGTCATCATGGGTCACCACCTCGAAGCTGAAGACGTCACCGCCGGTCGTGGTGATCGTCAATCGGTCGCCCGCCGACAGGCCATCGAAGCTTGCAGGGTTGAGGGGCAAGTCCGCATCGGGCATCTGTGCGGCAGCTTGTTCGGCCAACACAGGCGCGGGTATTGCTTTTCCACTAATCCCATCGAGCACCGCCAACGTTGACTGACCCGCTACGCTCTTGTGAACGCGCTCGACGATCCGGTCACCGCTGGCGCCGGTGCGCTCGCGCCAGATTGGCGCGGCGTCGCCAAGCGCTGGCACGGTCGCCCGATCCTTGAGCGCATGGCTCCACAGGATTTGATCCAGGGCGCGGCCGGCACCTGGCCAATCGATGTGCGCCGCTTGCCATCCGCCAAAACCGATCACCGCAGCTATCAGCGTCTGGCGTACGCTCGGCCAACCGATCTTCAGGGCATCTGTGGCGTGTCTGCGGCTTTGATCCGTCATGTCATCGGTCTCCTGATCCGGCAGCGGCTATGACAGGATAACCCAACCCTGCCTGTGCCACAAACCGTCAGCCTGCGTACCGCGGCGATCTGACCATTTCGTGAAGGACTGCGGAGACAAGGCGAGGCAATGTCGCATTTCCGCACGCAGACATCGCGAGACCAGAACCACCTGACGTACGCCATACCAGTCCGCCAGGGGTCTGGTTCTTGAGACTGCCATCGGCCAAACCAACGCATTTGCAAGCGCCGGTCACCAAATGGTCAGACTGCAAGAACGCTTGAATAAGTATCACGACTTCCCCCCAAGCGGAAGCAGGATGTCGCGAAGTCCACCGACAGGGTTGTCATTTGGCAACTCCGCCGCCTGTGCCGGTCCAGCAGGTGGGGCAACCTCGGATGAGGCTTGCTTGATGCCGAAGACGCCTAAGAGAACGAAGATCGCGAACAAGGCAAGGCCAAACACGAGATCAGCGAGCGCTTGGCGTATATGTCTTTTTTGATCAGACGGTTGGGTGTCCATTTTCTCCCATCTTATCCCTCTGTTAT
Source organism: uncultured Hyphomicrobiaceae bacterium (assembly GCA_964572465.1). Lineage (GTDB taxonomy): Bacteria > Pseudomonadota > Alphaproteobacteria > Rhizobiales > Rhodomicrobiaceae > Dichotomicrobium. The sequence continues at coordinate 10,746 of CAZNGB010000022.1, read as the reverse complement.
CATTGCGAATCACTGACTCATTGCAACTGATGCGTGTTTTGCTGACCAATTCGGCGACACGTGGCCGGTTTCGTGGCGGTACCAAACAAATTTATGGCTAAATGCACTTTTGACGTTGACCCGACGCGCCGGTGCCCAGCCGGCGTCCTTGCCACGCCAGACGCTTTTCGCGTATCCGGAAATCATGGGTGGACAAGAGACAAACGCTGTACCGCGGCAACGGCCCCAGCTTGACAATTACGTGAGCGGCGTGCGTGCGGGCGACCGTGCCATGCTTGCGCGCGCCATCACCCTCATCGAAAGCCGCCATAGACGCGACCGCCCGCTAGCCACCAAGCTGTTGCAGGCGCTCTTGCCCGACACGGGCAGGGCTTACCGCATCGGCATCACCGGCTCACCCGGCGCGGGCAAATCGACCACCATCGACCAGCTCGGCGCAAATCTGACTGCAGACGGCCACAAGGTCGCGGTGCTTGCGGTCGACCCAACCTCGCAGCGCACAGGTGGCTCGATCCTCGGCGACAAGACCCGCATGGCCAAACTCGCCGCCGATGACCGCGCCTTCATCCGCCCGTCACCCTCGGCCGGGACGCTGGGGGGCGTAACGCGCACGACACGCGAGACCATGCTGCTGTGCGAAGCAGCGGGCTTCGATGTCATCATCGTTGAGACGGTTGGCGTCGGCCAGTCCGAGATGGCCGTGGCGAACATGGTCGATTTCTTCCTTGTGCTGCTGCTGCCCGGCGCGGGCGACGATTTGCAGGGTCTTAAAAAGGGCGTGCTCGAACTCGCCGACATGATCGCGGTCAATAAAGCCGACGGCGACAATCTTGACCGCGCGCGGCGCACCGCGGGCGACTACCGCAATGCCTTGCAGATCCTCACCCCGCCCAGCGCGAACTGGCGCGCGCCGGTGATCACCGTCTCGGGGCTGCACAACACTGGGCTGGATGAACTGTGGGGGCATGTTGAGCGCTATCATGATATCATGAAGCACAGCGGCGAGTGGCGGGATAAGCGCCGCGAGCAGGCGGTATCTTGGATGCATGATCTGATCGAGGCGAGGCTGCGCGCGGCGCTCACCGACGATCCGGCAATAGCGGAGAAACTCAGGGCGATGGAGGCGCGCGTGCGCGCAGGCGAACTGGTGCCTAGCCTTGCAGCGGAGGAGATCGCGGCGGCGCTGGGCCTGAGCACGCTGGCGCCGGGAACGGCGGAGGGCGAGCCATGAGCGCGCCCGAGGTCGTAATCACCGGCTTCGGCCCGTTTCCGGGTGTGGCGTGGAACCCGTCCGGCTGGCTCGCGCAGACGCTGGCGCGCACGCATGAGCGCCCGCTGGCCGCCGCTGTCCTGCCAGTTAGCTGGCATAGCGCGTGGGGTGTGCTGGAGCCGCTGCTGGAGGACCTGCGACCGCGGCAGTTGATTCTGTTGGGCGTCTCGCGGGAGGCGCGCGGCTTCTGCCTGGAGCAGCGTGCTTACAATTCGCGGAGCGACCACGCTGACGCGGACGGCGCGACGCCGGAAAATCAACGGCTGCTGCCAACACATGCCGAGAGCCTCGACGCGACGCTGCCGCTTCCCACGATCGCCTCGGCCCTCGCGGCGGCGGACATTCCAGTCGAAGTGTCGACCGATCCGGGGCGCTACTTGTGCAATGCCATGCTCTTCCACGCGCTTCATTGGGCGCGGGACGAACCGACCCGCGTTGGCTTCGTCCACATCCCACAGATCGGCGAAACCGGCCTGCTAACGCCTGCGCAGGCCCTGACCGGCGCGCGGCTCATCGTCGAAACCGCAATCGGCGCGCCAAGCACCGCCCCAACCATCGCCTGAACCGAACCGCCATGTCACCCACCCCGCCGGCTGAACTGCGCGACCGTTACCGCGAGATGCTCCATAGCGGCGCGATCTCGCCTGATCCCTCACAGGCAATGGCGGTCGAAAAGCTGCAACTGCTCGCCAACCGGGTCGCGCGCTACAAGCGGCCAACCCGCACCGATACCTTCTCGTTCTTCACGCGCAAGCGCGGCGAAGTGCCTAGCGGCCTTTACATCTTCGGCGGCGTGGGCGGCGGCAAAACCATGCTGATGGACCTGTTCTTTGACAGCGTGGCCATCGACGCGAAACGCCGCGACCACTTCCACGCGTTCATGGCGGACGTGCACGAGCGCGCCGCGCATTTCCGCAAGACCGCCAAGGGCGACCCGATTGAGCAGGTCGGCAAGGACATCGCGCGCGAGGTCCGGCTGTTATGCTTCGATGAGTTCCACGTCACCGACATCGCCGACGCCATGATCCTGGGGCGGTTGTTCGGCGTGCTGTTCGAGGCCGGCGTGGTGCTCGTGGCCACCTCCAACGTCCCACCGCGTGCGCTCTACAAGGACGGGCTGAACCGTAACCTGTTCGAGCCATTCATCGCGGAACTTGAGCAGCGCGTGGAGCTTCTGGAGTTGTCGGCGGCGCGAGACTACCGGCTGGAGAAGCTGTCAGGCTCGCCGCTTTACTTCACGCCGCTAGATGAGACCGCCCACGCTGCGCTTCAGGACGTGTGGCAGCGCCTGACGGGGTGCGAGCGCGGCGAAGTGCGCGAAATCGCGCTGGCCGGGCGCGCCCTGAAGGTGCCAGAAGCGGCCATGGGCGCGGCACGCTTCACCTTCGATGATCTGTGCGCGCGGCCGCTCGGCTCCAATGATTATCTCGCGCTCGCCCGCAGCTTCCATACGATTTTCATCGAGGGCGTGCCGGTCATGGGGCCTGAGAAACGTAACGAGGCGCGCCGCTTCATCAACCTGATCGACACGCTATACGACACCCGCACCAGCCTCGTGATGAGCGCTGAAGCCGAACCCGACGCGCTCTACCGCGCGGGCGACGGCGCGTTCCTGTTCGAGCGCACCGCCTCACGGCTGATCGAGATGCGCTCCAGCGAATATCTGGCGCGCGGTCCTGCGCTGACGCAATCGTGAACATGTTTGGCTTTTCTGTTGCTGCTTGCGTGTAGTGAATTCCGCGTAGACCCTGCATCGAAGGACACCCGATGAACGAGATCCTGATTGCTGCGCTCGCCGCACTCATCCTGATGAGCGTCTTCATCTCGCCGCTGGCGCGGGATCCGCAGAGCTTTTATCGCGGCTGGGCCGAGGGCGGCCGCCCGCCAGGTGTCCTGACGCTGACGCTATCACAGGTCACCACCTGGATCTTCGCGCGCTCGCTGCTTACCGCGGCCATACTCGGCTTTTATTTCGGCATCGCCGGCGGCATCGCCTATGCGGCCTATTATCTTTCCTTCCTGACCGGCTGGGCCATTGTCGATCATCTGCGCTTCAGGCATGGCTATGCGAGCATCCACGACTTCATGCGCGAACGCTTCGGCGGGCTGGGCACCAGCACCTTCAATTTCCTCATCGCACTGCGCTTGATCAGCGAGGTGTTTGCCAACCTGCTCGTGGTCGGCATCATCTTCGGCGTCGCTGGCTCTGGCGCGTATCTGCTCGCCATCGGCATCACGGCCGTCGTCACGCTCGCCTATTCCATGATCGGCGGCTTGCGCGCCTCGCTGCGCACCGACGTGCTGCAGATGAGCCTGTTCATCGCGCTGATGGTGGCCATCATGATCGCGCTTTTCGACCTTCCTGAGACGTCCTTCACGGCGATCGGCGTGAGCAGCCCGCTGGTGCTGGAGAATGGCTGGAACCTGCTACTGGTCGCGCTGTTGCAGGTATGGAGCTACCCGATGCACGATCCGGTAATGATGGATCGCGGCTTCATCGCGGACCGGCGCACGACACGCGCGAGCTTCCTTCATGCCGCGTGGATCAGCGTGATCTGCATCCTCGGCTTCTCGCTGCTGGGCGTCGTCGCCGGGCTGGAGGCGCAAGAGGGAGAGGAGATGATGGCGGTGCTGACGCGCCTGCTCGGCGATACCACCATGATGCTCGTCAATCTGGCGTTGGTGCTGTCGGCCGTCTCCACGCTGGATTCGACGTTCTCCAGCGCGGCGAAGCTCACCGTCGCCGACATGGGGCTGGGCGAGAAGACGGTGGCGAACGGGCGCATCGCAATGGCGCTGTTCGCTCTGGGCGGGTTGGTGTTCCTGTGGCTTGGCACTGACGATCTTTATGCCGCTGTAGCCGTTAGCGGCACGGCCTCGATGTTCCTCGCGCCGGTGATCTTCTTTTGCATCTGGGGGAACTTGGCGATCCCGCGCTGGAGCTATCTGACGGCCTTCATTGCAGCGATTGCAGGTGCCGCGCTGTACTATGCCGAAAGCGGCGGCCACACTGACATCATTGCCCCGCTGACCGGCATTACGGTGAAGTACAACAAGCTGCTGCTGATCTCGGCCACCGTGCTGGTCATCGGAAATGGCGCCTTCGCGCTCGGCGCATGGCTGCGCCGTCCAGCCCCGGTGAAACCAGCCGACAGCATCTGAGCGCTTGCTGCGCAGGCATTTCCGCTTGCGCAGCACTCCGGCATTTGGGAATGATCGGCGGTCCTTTCCGCATCATCCAGCGCCGGGGGCGCCGCCGTGAGCAAATTTTTCCGCGATCTTTATTTTGGAACGCACACCTATTCGCGTGTTTTTCGCTTCACGCTCCTCGCGATCGATGCGGCCACGCTGATCTACTTCATCGCGGTCACGACGCTGCCGCCCTCCCCGCTTCTGCGGAGCATCGACATCGGGATCGGCGTCTACATTGCGCTGGATTTGCTCGGACGATTGATCGCCACGGGCGGCGGCCGGCGCTATTTCCGCGAGATCAGCACCTGGACCGACCTCGCCGTGCTGGCCTCGCTAATGGTGCCGGCAGCCGCCGAGGATTACCTGTTCCTGCGCATCCTGCGCATCTTCCGGCTACTGCGCTCCTATCACATGCTGCGCGACCTGCGGGAGCTGTCGCCGTTCTTTCGCCGCCACGAGGAAGTCGTCAACAGTGTCGTCAACTTGCTGGTGTTCGTGTTCGGGATATCGGCGCTGGTGTTCGTGCTGCAATACCGCACGAATGAGGGCATCAACAACTATCTCGATGCGCTTTATTTCACGGTGACGGCGCTGACGACCACCGGCTTCGGCGATATCGTTCTTGAGGGCACGCTCGGAAGGCTGCTCGCCGTAGTGATCCTGGTGTTCGGCGTTGGCCTGTTCTTGCGGCTCATCCAGGTGATCTTCCGCCCAAGCAAGGTTCAGCATATGTGTCCGGACTGCGGGCTGAAGCAGCACGACGCGGATGCGGTCCACTGCAAGCATTGCGGACGCGTGCTCAACATCGAAAATAGCGGTGATTGATTGAGCAGCAGCGGCACTCTATCGCGACGTGGCGACCGCGCTGCCGCCGAGGCGCGGCGTCAACGACACCCAAAGCTGCGGCGCGCGATAGGATTGGCGCTTGATGAAGGTGTAGGGCACATCGCGCCACAACAGCACGCGCGAATGCTTGTTATCGAGGATGAAATCGCCCTGCGCGGTTCGCACGGTCAACACGGCATGGCCGTCGCCCTGTTCGTCCAGAACCACGGTGATCAGTAGCGCGCCTTCCGGCCAGCCCCGCCTGATCAGTTCGCGCCGCTTGAGCAGCACATAGTCTTCGCAATCACCAGCGAGCCGCGGCATCGTCCAGTGCTCCTCGACGCCATAGAGCTCGCGGTCGGTTCTAGGCGCGATCTGGTCATTGATATAGCTGTTGACCGCATTCAGCATCACCCAGCTATCGCCCGTCAGGTCCACGCGCACCCCGCGGCCGTCTGCACGGCGCAAGCGCGATTGTGGGCGGCATTCCGCAGGGTTCCTTCTGCAGTAATCAACATAGCCCGGCGGGGCATTGGTCAGGCCGTGCACCGGCATGGTCGCGCGCCATGAACGGTGTTGCGGCAGAGCGCTTTTGCGCACAATCGTCTCGGCATCAAACGCTGCCGCATCATGCCTGGCGCCAGTCAATGCGACCAACCCCATCAGCAGCGCAACCCCAACCCAACGCATTACACCGATCCTTTCTCAACGATCCGCGAGAAAGGATGCCAGACAGGCATTGAACGAGAGCTAAACGGCCATGGAAAAACTTATGAAGATTGCAGAAACGCTCAGACAGACAGTTGCCGCTTGTCCACAACGCTGCCCTCGGCATTGATCTCGTATATCACCGGGACTCCGGTTGCCAGATTGAGCTGTGTCACCTCTGCGGTGGACAAGTTATCCAGTTGCATCATCAAGGCGCGCAACGAATTACCATGCGCCGAGACGATCACGTTTTTGCCTTGCTTCAGCAACGGAAGGATCTCTTGTTGAAAGAAGGGCAGAACGCGCTCTGAGGTATCCTTGAGGCTCTCGCCACCCGGCGGCGGCGTATCGTATGAGCGACGCCAGATGTGCACCTGCTCCTCACCCCAGCGTTCGCGCGCGTCGTCCTTGTTCAGGCCGGCCAGCTCGCCATAGTCGCGCTCGTTCAGCGCTGCATCTCGGGTGATGGGGATTTCGCTCTGGCCGAGTTCATCCAGGATGATATGCAGGGTGCGTTGCGCGCGGACCAGCCTGCTGGTGAAGGCGATATCGAACCGAGCGCCATCAGCTTTCAGCGCATGTCCCGCCCGGCGCGCTTCCTCAATGCCCCGTCCGGTCAGATCGGGGTCGCGCCAGCCTGTAAACAGGTTCAGCTTATTCCACTCGCTTTGTCCGTGGCGAACGAGCACGAGCATCACGGGAGGTACCTCCAGTTTTGATGAAAGATGCGCAGGACCGCTTATAAGCCGAGCACGTCGCGCATGGAATAGATGCCCGGCGGCTTGCCGCGCGCCCACAGCGCCGCCTTGACCGCGCCGCGCGCAAAAATCTGGCGGTCGGTGGCGCGGTGGGTGAGCTCGATACGCTCGCCGGGCCCGGCGAAGATGACCGTGTGCTCGCCGACAACATCGCCGCCGCGCAAGGTGGCAAAGCCGACATCGCCGCTGCGGCGCGCGCCGGTATGCCCCTCGCGGGTCTTGACAGCGTGGTTCTCCAGCGCGACCTGCCGGCCTGTTGCCGCGGCTTCACCGAGCATCAGCGCGGTTCCGGATGGCGCGTCGACCTTGTTACGGTGATGTATCTCGACGATCTCGATATCGTAGTCAGCATCGAGCGCGGCGGCGACCTTTTCGGTAAGCGCGCTCAGAAGGTTCACGCCGAGGCTCATGTTCCCCGCCTTGACGATCGTGGCATGGCGCGAGGCGCTAGCGATCCGCTGCTCGTCCTCATCCGCGAAGCCTGTGGTGCCGATCACATGGACGATGCGCGCTTGCGCCGCCAGTCCGGCGTAATCAGCGCTCACGTGCGGCAAGGTGAAATCCAGTATGCCCTCGCAGCGGGTGAAAAGCGTCAGCGGGTCGTCCGTCACATTGATGCCCAGCGGACCGACCCCCGCCAATTCACCGAGATCGGCACCGATGTATTGGGAGCCGGGCGCTTCCGTTCCGCCGATGAGGGCGCAATGCGGCGACTCGTGGACTGCACGGACGAGCGCGCGCCCCATACGCCCTGAAGCGCCCATGACGGCAAGCCGCATCTCGCTCATCGCGCACGTCTCCCTCGCCTAAACCGTAGCGCCTGGCGCGGCGGCTGCGATCGCCTTGGCGATCATGTCGCGCGCCTCTGAGTCATCGCCCCAGCGGGTGATTTCGACCCATTTGCCGTCCTCCAGGTCCTTATAGCGCTGGAAGAAATGCGCAATCTGACGGATTTGCATGTCCGGCAAGTCGCGATAGCTGTCGATGTTGTTGTACATCGCCGACACTCGGCCCGAGGGCACCGCGATAATCTTTTCATCGGCACCAGCCTCATCGCGCATGTGCAGGACCCCCACTGGCCGGCAGTTCATAACCGCGCCCGGGATAAGCTGGCGCTGGTTCGCGATCAGCACATCCACCGGGTCGCCGTCATCCGACAGCGTATGGGGCACGAAGCCATAGTTCCCCGGATAGCGCATCGCGGTGTAGAGCACGCGGTCGACGAACAGCGTGCCCGAGGCCTTGTCCATCTCATACTTGACAGGTTCGCCGCCGGTCGGGACTTCGACGACAACATTGATGTCGTGCGGCGGGTTATCGCCGATGGGAATGGCGTCTATACGCATGGCGATGCCTCTCTGCTTGGAGCCTCATGCTGTCAGGTTGTGTTGCAACTTCCGCGCGGCCCGTCAAGCGCTGCCG
>CAZNGB010000022.1:0-2471 GCA_964572465.1 uncultured Hyphomicrobiaceae bacterium | reverse complement strand
TGGAGCCGTGCACTTGGACATGGAGCGGTGCACTTGGACATGGAGCCTTGCACATGGAAAAGCCGGCCCAGGGATGGCCCCGGACCGGCTGAGAGGAGACTCGTATCGCACCAGCCGGGCGCGCGCCCGGCATCGGCTCAATAGGCGTAGTCGCGCCCGAGGGCCTTGGCGCGTTCGCGCGCGCTCGGGTTGACTGATGGGCGGAACGGCACCTCGACCACCTCTGCGTCGACTGGCTCGCCGGAACGTTCCGTGTAGGCTTCTGGCACCTCCACAAGGAGCTTCGTGCCAATCTGCGAGTGGGTATGCGGCACCCAGCATAGGGCGATATTGGTCTGCAGCTCGGGCGACCACCACGGCGAGGTGACATAGCCGACACGCCCGCCTTCCGGCTCAGAGATCAGCCAAAAGTCGTTGGCATAATCAGTGATTGGCTGTCCGCCCAGCTTGATGCCGACCATGCGCATCTTGAAGGGGAAGCCGCCCTCATCGATGACGGCGCGCTGGCGCTCCAGTTCCTGCTTGCCGACATAGTCCGCCTGCTTCTTGCGCGGCACCTGGTAAGACAGGTTCACCTGGAACGGCGAGGTTTCCGAATCCAGGTCCTGGCCCCAGGAGAGGATGCCGGCGGCCACGCGCCGGTGATGGGCCGGCGCGATCACGCGCAGACCATAGTTCGCGCCCGCGCCGCGCACCGCATACCAGACCGTTTCGGCATGCAAGGTCGAGTCCACGGTGTAAATCTCATAGCCCTTCTCACCGGTGAAGCCGGTCTGGCTCAGCAGCACGTCGACATCGCCGACCTTGGCCCACATCAGCCCGTAATACGGCATCTGGCGCACGCCCTCGCCGAACATTTCAGCCATCAGGTCTTCGGACAGCGGCCCCTGGATTTGTAGCGGTGAGACGTCGATCTCGGCGATATCAACATTGTAGCGCTTGCCGACATTCACGCCTTGCAGCCAAAGCATCAGGTCGCTGTCGGAGATCGAGAACCAGAATTCATCCTCGGCGATGCGCAGCAGCACGGGATCGTTCAGGATGCCGCCCTTTTCGTTGCACAAGATCGCGTATTTGCCGTGCATCGGCTTGATCTTCGTGGCGTCGCGCGTGATGACAAAGTTCACAAAGTCTTCGGCGTCCGGGCCTTTGACGCGGATCTGGCGTTCCACCGCGACATTCCACATCGTCACGCGGTTGACCAGCGCGTCATACTCGGCCATTGCGCCGCCATCCTCCGGGCGGACATAGCCGCGCGGGTGATACATGCGGTTATAAACGGTCGCGCGCCAGCAGCCGGCTTCCACGGCCAGATGCCAATACGGCGACTTGCGCACGCGCGTCGATATCAGCATCTGCACCGGGGTAGGGCCGGACTGACGCAGGTTGATCGGCACGACGCGGTCAGACTGATCGACGTCGGGAACGTTCGGGTGAGAGCGGTTTGGCTGATTTTCGCTATCGCTCATTTTTGCCTTCTCCAGCATGGCGGCTTCCTCTTTGCCTGGGACGTATTTCTGAGAGCATATGGTCACAATCCGGCGCGGCATATCGTCCCCAAAACGACTCTTTGACAGTTTGAAATCGGCCTTGCTGTCCAGTGGGATAAAGTCGCAGTGGTTGCGTCGTGAACGGGCCTGTACGCGTCGCAAATTGTCTGGCCGTGGCGCGCGGCTCGCGGCATGATCGAATGCTCATGAACAGGGGCGCACCGATGAGCCGCGCGGACGCAGACGATTGGGTTGAGACGATAAGTGGCGGGCTGTCCAGCGAGGCCCTCGCAGCGCGTATCTATGAGGGTCGCATCCTGATTTTCGAGGAACTCGCCCCGGTGCGCGCGCTCATCAACGAAGTACGCACGATCCTCGATGATATGTTCGCCGGGTCGCACCCGACCGTCGCCTATCGCGCGCTCGGCCTGGCCGGCTTCCGCAAGACCATGCGCACGGCGCAAAAGCGCTTTGCCCAGTCGCCCGAGATCGTCGGGCACTGGACCGAGGCGCTTATCGCCGCCGGGGTCGATCCCGACTCAACCTATCGCGATCGGCTGGTGCTGCGTGCGGCGCCGCCATACGAAACCGCAAATGGTCCCGGCTACGGCTTGTTGCCCGCGCATCGCGACAGTTGGGGCGCGGGGATCGACTGCCAGATCAACTGGTGGCTTCCGATCTACGACCTTGCGCCAGAGCGCACATTAGCTGTATTTCCGCGCGCCTTCGAACAGCCGGTAGTGAACGACAGCGCCGGATGGGATGCGCGGCGCGCCCGCTCTCAGGCGGGCTACCCCGAGTTGCCGACAGCGCGTGAGCCGCTGGACTGGGGCGACGCGCTTCGGCTGGTTGTGCCCACCGGGACGCTGATGGCGTTTTCCGCCACTCACCTTCATGCGACGGTACCCAACACCACGGACGAAACCCGCATCTCCAGCGAAACCCGCACGGTGGACAGGCGCGACCTGATCGCCGGGCGCG